>CANQBR010000001.1 GCA_947589605.1 uncultured Phascolarctobacterium sp.
CCACATGCTTGATGTGGCTGTGCACTCCCCCGTCCGACACCAGGCCCATCAAATGCAGAGCGTGAGAGGGTCCGATCTCGTCCATGATCTTACAAAGAGCCGGATTTTTTTCCAAAGTGCCGTCTCTGCAGGCCTTGCTGATGCGAGTCAGTTGCTGGTAGATGATGCGGCCGCTGCCGATATTGAGATGCCCCACTTCGGAATTGCCTATCTGCCCGTCGGGGAGACCGACGGATCCTCCCGACGCCTGTAAAAGAGTGTGGGGATATTCGGCAAAAAGGCGATCCAAATTGGGTGTGGCCGCTGCGGTTGCGGCATTATAGGGGCCGGGGGGCGCTACCCCCCAGCCGTCTAAGATCATCAATAAAACAGGCTTAGTCATGGCCTTCTCTTTCAAAAGCTGCGGACGATGGCGGCGAAACTATCTTCGTTCAAAGAAGCTCCTCCCACCAAAACGCCGTCGATGTCGCCGATGTTGAAGGCGGCGGCGTTATCGGCCTTCACGCTGCCTCCGTAAAGGATGCGCACCAGACGGGCGATCTCGGGGCTCAGCAGTTTGGCCACCCGCTCGCGGATGAGGCGGCACACTTTCTGTGCATCTTCGGGAGAATCGGTCTTGCCGGTGCCTATGGCCCACACAGGCTCATAAGCGATGACCAGCTCCTTAGCTTCTTCGGGGGTCAGCACCCTAAGAGCGCTCTTTAATTGGCTGTTCAATTTTCTAACGGTCTTTCCCGCTGCCCGATCTTTGGCCGATTCGCCGATGCAGAGCACGGGCTTGAGGCCGTTGCGGTAGGCAGCCTGCAGCTTGCGGGCCACGTTGATATCGGTATCGCCGAAGAGGCCCCGCCTTTCGCTGTGGCCTACCAAAACATATTCGCAGCCGATGTCTGCGATCAAAGCGCCGCTGACGGCGCCGGTGTAGGCGCCTTCATCTTCCCAATAAAGGTCTTGAGCACCGTAGCCCACCTGCCGGCCGTCGATGGCTTCCGCCACGCTTTCCAGAGCGGTGAAGGGAGGAAAGATCACCACTTCGGCGGTAGCTCCGTTGGTAGAGGCGACGGTCTCTTTAGCCAATTCCACTGCTTCCTCCACCGTTTTGTGAAGTTTCCAGTTGCCAGCCACCATTTTTCTGCGCAGATCGTCTAAGGCGGCCACGCCGGGCAGCACTTTTCCTTCCAAATATTCCAAAGAAGCGCCGCCGCCGGTAGAAATGTGGCTGATCCTTTCGGCCAGGCCCAATTTTTCGATGGCGGCCACGGAATCGCCGCCGCCTACGATGCTGACGGCCCTGCTTTTGGCCACCGCTTTGGCCAAAGCTTCCGTGCCTTTGCAGAAAGCATCCATTTCGAAAACGCCCATGGGGCCGTTCCACACGATCATTTTGGCGCCTGCAAGAGCTTCGGCATAAGCTGCTCGAGTGGCGACGCCTATGTCTAAGGCCATGGCTTTTTGATCGAGAGCGTCTATCTTTTCGTTAGCATGAGCTGCGTCGGGAGAAAATTCGGCGGCCATCACCAAGTCGGTGGGCAACAGCAGCTTCACTTTATTTTTTTGCGCTTTGGCCACCAGCTGTGCCGCCAGCTCCAACTTGTCGTTTTCTACAAGAGATCTGCCCATGGCGTAGCCTTGAGCGGCCAAGAAAGTGTTGGCCATTCCGCCGCCGATGAGCAAGGTGTCGACTTTATCCAACAGGTTGCTGATCACCCCGATCTTGTCGGAGACTTTGGCGCCGCCGATGATGGCAACGAAAGGATGAAGAGGAGCAGTGACAGCCCGCCCTACGAAGGCGATCTCCTTTTCCAAAAGGAAACCGGCGGCGGAAGGCAAAAAGTGAGTCACTCCCTCCACGCTGGCATGGGCCCGATGAGAAACGCCGAAGCCGTCGTTGACATAAATTTCGGCCAAGGAAGCCAACTGCTCCGCAAAAGCCATGTCGTTTTTCTCTTCTTCTTTATGAAAGCGGAGATTTTCCAAAAGCAGCACTTTCCCCGGCCGCAGCGCCGCAGCGGCTGTCTGAGCTTCGGGGCCGATGCAGTCTTTGGCGAAAGCGATGCGTTTATGGAGCAAGGAGCCCAAATGTTTGGCCACCGGAGCCAGAGAATACTTGGGGTTTACCTGTCCCTTGGGGCGGCCCAAATGAGCCATGAGGATCACTGCGGCCTTGTGCTCCAGTAAATATTTTATGGTGGGCAGGGAAGCGCGGATGCGGGTATCGTCGGAGATGCTGCCGTCGGCAGCGAAGGGCACGTTGAAATCGACCCGCACCAGCACCTTCTTCCCGCTCACCTCTATATCGCGTAAAGTTTTCTTTTCCACGCCGATCAACCTCGCTTGAACTTTACAGGCCCTTTGCGGCCACATAAAGCGCCAGATCCACCAGTCTGTTGCTGTAGCCCCACTCGTTGTCGTACCAAGAAACGACTTTCGCCATTCTGGGGCCTATCATCATGGTGGAGAGGCCGTCTACGATGGAGCTCAGCGGGCAGCCGTTGTAATCTTTGGAGACCAGCGGCAGTTCGTTGTAGCCCAAGATGCCTTTCATCTCGCCCTCCGCAGCCTTCTTCATGGCGGCGTTGATCTCTTCGGCGGTGGTGTCTCTGCCCAAGATGACAGTGAGGTCGGTGATGGAAACATTGGGAGTGGGCACCCGCAGGGCCATGCCGTTCAGTTTGCCTTTCAGACTGGGCAGCACCAGGCCCACGGCTTTGGCGGCGCCGGTGGTGGTGGGGATGATGGAGCAGGCGGCAGCCCGGGCCCTGCGCAGATCTTTATGAGGCAGATCCAAGATGCGCTGATCGTTGGTATAAGAATGGACGGTAGTCATCAGGCCGCTCTCGATGCCGAAGTTCTCCAGCAGCACCTTGGTGAAAGGAGCCAAGCAGTTGGTGGTGCAGGAAGCGTTGGAGATGACGTGATCTTTGGCAGGATCGTAGGTCTCTTCGTTCACGCCCATCACGATGGTCTTGGCTTCGCCTTTGGCCGGGGCGGAGATGAGCACTTTTTTGGCTCCCGCTGCCAGATGAGCGGCGGCTTTAGCGGCTTCGGTGAAGCGGCCGGTGGATTCGATGACGATCTCCACGCCCAGTTCTTTCCAAGGCAGCTTGGCGGGGTCGGGCTGAGCCACGACTTTCAAAGCTTTGCCGTTCACGATGATCTCATCGCCTCGGCAGCTCACTTCTGCGTCCAGAGTGCCGTGCACGGAGTCGTATTTCAGAAGATGAGCCATGGTGGCTACATCGCCCAGATCGTTGACGGCAACGATCTCAATGTCCGGGTTGCCCATGGCGGCTCTGTATACCGCTCTGCCGATACGACCGAATCCGTTGATGCCGACTTTTACCATGATAACTCCTCCTTTTTCTCTTCGAGGCAGAATGTAGGCACTGTGTGCCGAAAAACTTGCGTCCGGCCGTGCGGCCGCAGGTCATTTCCTCTTCGCTTAATTTTAGCATACTCTAACCTATAATTAAAGTATCGGAACGCTTTCCCTCTACATTTTTTCCGAAGGGCTAAGCCGCAAAAGCGGCACCTTAAAAAGCGGCCTTTTTTTAAAAAAGAAAGGCCCCGAGAGAGGCAGAATTTTCGAAAAAGCCGCCGATCTCGAAGCAGCGCTGCGAAGACAGCCGCTTTTTGGAAAACGAAGTCGCTCGCGGCGTGAACGTTGAAGAAAACTGCTCTTTTGAAATTTTAGCGGCTTTACGGCAAAAGCAAGCAGACAAAGACCGCAGGCGCGAAGGTCTGCGGGTCACTTCATCACTATCAAGATCGTTGCATAGCGCTATCGAAAACGAATAGCAGGCGAATTTTCGGTGAATTTTCGCTTTTTCCGGTGAAAATTCGGCGGATATTCGCTTTTTCTGCTCTGCCTTTTTTGCTTCGCCCTCGGCCTTTTTGCTTTCGTCTTTTTTCTTTTCACCCCTGCCTTTTGCTTTGCGGTCTCGTTCTTGAACCGCTCTTCTTGCAGCGCCCGCTCCTTTTCTTCACAGAAAATTTTTTCAGCTTGCAGCCCCACGCCCCGCTCTTTTTTTCTTCCTATATATAAAGAAATACCACCGGCACACGGCCGATGGTATCTCGCCCTCTGCTCATCCGGCAGTTCCGGCCGGACCTGTCAGAGAAGCGTCTGCTCGCTTATGTACAGCTGCTTTAAACTGCTGTGCCGAAGGAGCCAAGTTCAAGCACAGTGTGCATTCCTTAACTCCTCACTCCTTCCCCTTGTACATCCAAATGATTTAGATGACCCTGCTGGGGAAGCCCGGCACACTCCTCACTCCACACTCCAAACTCTATAAAGGGGTCCGCACTCAATGAAAAAGACCGAAGCGCTTGCCTCGGCCTTTTGCGAAAATTTTTGACTTTTTCAGCGATTGTCCACTCGCTCCGGGTAGAGGTCGTGGCGATAGAGCCGCTCTCTTGCCGCTTCTTCCCAAGGCGTCCCCGGCGCGCCGTAATTGGCGTAAGGATCGATAGAGAGGCCTCCCCGTGGCAAAAACTTTCCCCACACCTCGATGTATTTCGGCTGCAAGAGGGCGATGAGGTCCTTCATGATGATGTTGACGCAGTCTTCGTGAAAGGCCCCGTGCTCGCGGAAGCTGAAGAGATAGAGCTTCAACGATTTGCTCTCCACCAATTTTTCGCCCGGCACGTAGGCGATGTAGAGGGTGGCGAAGTCGGGCTGCCCCGTCTTCGGGCAAAGGGACGTGAACTCCGGGCAGTTGAACTTCACGAAATAATCGTTTTCTTTATGCCGATTGGGAAAGGCCTCCAACACGGAGGGATCGTAGCTGAAGCGATAGACGCTCTGCCCTCCCAAAGAATGGAGCTCGGCCAGTTCTTCTTTGCTTCTTTCCATAAAAAGTCACCTTCTTTCTTTCATCATCGCATCCAGCCCCCAGCGCCGCAGGCCCACTGCCAGCGCCCAGCCGGCCAGGCCGCACACTGCCTGCCCCACCACGAGGGGCCCTGCCAAAAGCAGATAGGGCAAATGTAAAAGAGGGCTCAGCCACAGAGGCACCCCCAGCCCCGGCACCAGCGTGATGAAAAGAGCCACCCGCCACAGGCCCAGCTTCTTCGTATAAACTATGCCGCCGCAGGTGAAGAGCCCCACGACGAAACCCCCTGCCATATCCAAAATGCCCAGCCCTCCCAAGAGAGCGTTGCTGAGCAGATTGGCCACAGCCAAAGGCAGCAGCAAAAAGGGAAAAGGAGCGGACAAAGCGTAAAGAGCCGTGGCGATACGGATCTGATACTGGCCGAAGGCAAAATTTTGCGTGAACCACATGACAACGATGTAGGCCGCTATCACCAGACCGGAGAGAGCTGCTTTGTAACTTTTGGACATAAAAGCCTCCTCGTTAGATCGCGATCGGGACAGAGGCGGCGGTACGAAAAAGAAAAAGCCGCCCCTACAGGCAGCTTCTCGCCCAAGGCCGCACCCTGCGGCCCGCCCGTAGTTTTGTTTAAGGACAGGATGGTCACGAACTGTCCGTGAAATTTTCCACTTCAGTCTAACATAAGCGGGCTTTTTTGTAAAGAGCCCTCACTTACCGAGGCCGCTTGCTTTTTGCCAAGGCAATTTTGACGCTTCTTTCTTCGGCCGGGCCATCAGCCAAGGGCGCTGCCTCTCCCATTGGGGGAAGAGTTTGGCATCGAACCACATGTAGAAAAATTTTTCCGCATTGACCGTCACATAACCGTCTTGCACGTGGTCCGCCGTGTCGTAGGGGTCAGCCATGATCAGCACATCGTCGCCGCCGTACTCGGTGCCCATGCTGTCGTAGCCGATGATCACCCGATAGTGGCCGCCCCACTCGACGTTCTCCACGATGATGGGTGTGTCGGCGGCCAAAGCGCTCTTCACGAAGCGGCAGAAGGCCGCAAGATCTTTCGGCGTCTCTGTGTCTTTATTGGACACTACATCCCAATCCATCTCTTTGAAATAATCCTTCATGCCCCCGATGGAGGTGCCGGTGATGGGGCTGCTGTCCATGAGCTTGGCGATGACCGCCTCGCTGTGAGGCAAACGGCCCAGAAAATGTTCCGCCACCATGGCCGCCGCTGCGGGGCCGCAGGTATAGTGAGTGCTCTGCTGCCGAGTCTTGAATTTTTCCAAAAGCACCAAACTCCCGCCCGACTTCATGTTGTAAAAATCGGGCGCTTTGAAATAGGGCGACTCTAAAAAATCGTGTTTGCCCTCCAGAGCCGCAGCCGCACCGAGGGGCCGATCCTCTGTCGCCTCGGGAGTTTTTGCGGCAAAGCGGGCGATAAAGTGCTGACCGCCGGCCACCAACGCTCCCAAAACAGCTATCAAAAAAATAAGTTTAAGCTTTTGCATCTTTGCTCCTCGCCCTGCGGTCGCGGGCCGCTTTTTTCAGGGCCGCCTGCAGCAACGCTTCTTTGACGTTGGGCAGATTGCCTGCCTGCACCTGCACCAAAAGAGCGTGCATGATGGGGCCGAGAGGCTCGCCTCCCGTGGCCTTAGCCACTTCTTCCCCCTTGACGGCCAAGTCTGCCGTAGCCACCGGCAGAGCCTCCACCGCGTGCAGCACTTCTTTGCAGAGCCAAGCCCCTTTGGCCATCATGGCCCCATCTTTCCCGGCGCAGCTGGCCCCCATGTCCGCCATAAAGACCTCGCACAAAAGGCGAAAGATCTTCACCATTTCCTCGGTGCGCCGAAAAGGAGCCTGCCGCAGATCCGCCGTTTCTTTTCGCAGCCAGCGGCCCCAATTGGGAGCGTCGCTCTGCAAAAGGGGGACGAAACGCATATGCCTGCTCACCAAAAACCGCACCGTTCTCACAAAGTTCTTCGGGTAACCCAAGCGGCTCAAAATATTTTCGGCTATCTCGGCGCTGGCTCTTTCGTGACCGTGATCGCTGGGCTGCCCTTCTTTGTTGGGTTTTCTGATCTCCGGCAGCCCTTTGCCTACGTCGTGGAGCAAAAGAGCCCAGCGCACCGTTAAGTCTCGGGGGCTGTTGTCTATGGCCTGCAAGGTGTGCTCCCACACATCGTACATGTGATAGCGAGGGTTTTGCGGCAGCCCCAACAGATGTTCAAGCTCCGGCAGCAGCGGCACTTCTCTCTTTGCCCCGCCCTGTCTCGAGCGGCAGCAGGCCCCGGCCAGACCGGTGGCCAAAAAAAGCATCAGCCCCTTGCCGGCATAGGGAGCGACCAGCAATGCTTCCAGTTCGCTTTTCACCCGCTCCAAAGAAACTCCCCGCAAATTTTTTGCGGGCCACAAAAAATTTTCTTTTAAATAATAGGGAGAGCCCTTCATGCCGCAGCCGACGGGGAGCAGAGCGTCCTCCTGCACATAGTCGAAACCCAATTGCGCTACAAAACGGCAAGCTCGCAGCATCCTTAAGGCATCTTCCCGATAACGAAGAGCAGCCTCGCCCACCGGGCGCAACACTCTCAGCTCCAAATCTTTTTGCCCGCCGTAAAAGTCGTAGAGGCGGCCGTCTTTGTCCAAAGCCATGGCATTGACGGTAAAATCTCTGCGGGAAAGATCTTCGGCCAAGGTCTTGCCGTACCACACCGCCGCCGGCCGATGAGTTTCTTCTTGCGCCGCCATGGTGTAGCGCTCTCCCCGAAAAGTGGATATCTCTACTTCGCGGCCGTCGATACGAGCGGTGATGACGCCCCAGCGGGCGCCCAAACGATCTAAACAAGGCCAGCCTTCTTCACGGCAGAGGGCGGCGTTTTCTTCCGGCAGGGAGGCTGCGGCCACATCGTAGTCGTGAGGCTCGCGACCCAAAAGAAGATCGCGCACCGCCCCGCCCACTACGTAGGCTTCTTTTTTGCGAGCGGCAAAAGCGGCCAGCAGTTTTTCGATATGGGGAGGGAACTTTACCATAACTCTATTCCTCGTCCATCCCCTCGTTTTTGAGAGGGTAGTCCAGACTGACGCCGAAATATTCCCACAACACGCTCTTCAATTCCTGTCCGTTTTTGATCAAATAGCGATACTTTACTCGGCCGCCCAAATAAAATTTCAAATAATTGCGGTTGATGTTGATGTTGCAGTCCTCCCGAAAAATGGAGAGGAGCTTGTGTTTGTTGAAAGGAGAATCGGGATGAGCATCGCACCAAAAGGAAGGCAGGATGAAATCTTTATCCAATTGCGGCTCCTCCGTGAAGCCCAGCACCGTCTTCCAGGGTTTGCGTGGCTCTTTTTGCCACAGCAGCCAGCCGAAGAAAGGATCTTTGGTGAATTTATAACTGCTCACGCCGTCGTCTTGGATCTTTTCTTCTTCCAAGAGCAGGGGCACTCGCGGGCTTTCTTTCACCACGCCTACGTCGCTGATGTAGCGTTCGTCCCCGAAAGAGACGCACAGCAGCCGATGACGCCGCAGTTGATATGGCGCCAATTTATCGATGAAGCGGGCGGCGAAGCTCGTCACCGTAAAGCCCAACGAGCACAACAGCCAGTTGTAAAGGCCGTTCAGTTCGAAACAGATGCCTCCCCGATTATGGAGGATGATCTTGCGGAACATGTCGCTGTGGCGCAAAGTGGCGCACTTCCCGTGCAGGCAGTCGAAATTTTCATAGGGGATGAAACGCAGGTGGGTGTTCTGCAAAAGGCGCAGGCCGTTAAGGTCCGGCCGGAGCGGGCGCTCGCCCAATTGCAAACGCCGCAGATATAAGCTTATCTGATGATCGGTCATCGGCCGCCCCGACAGCCCCTGATACAGCACAGCGCCTTCACCGCCTTTCGGCTTTTATTGTAGCAGAAAGAGCGCAAGAAATAAAGGAGCAGGGCAAAAACGACAGTGTCAGGTGTCAAGCGAGGGTTGAAAAATTTTTGCCAAACAGCGGTAAGGCCCGCCCTCTTTCAAGAGCTCCTCCCTCTTTAGAAAAACGAAAATTATTTTTTCTCTGCAGCCTTTTCTCTCGTGCCGTCGCGAAATTTCTTTCGGTGCAGAGCGTCCCTCTCTTTTTTCGGTGAAGGCTGCGAAAAACGAGCTGTTGAGCAAAAGCAGGCGAAGTTGATTTTTTCTCGAAACTTTTGAAAGTTAAGTCATGAGCCTTTAGCTTGCCGGCGCAAGAGCTTTATTTGCTCAGCAGCTCGTAACTGTTCACTTTTTCTTCACCGATAAGTTGCAGTTTCGTAACACATCGGCCCGTTTTTTGTGTTATTATGTAAGCAGAAGGAAGGAGAACAGAGAGGGCAGGGACGGAGGCCCTCGCAAAGAAGAAAAAGCATAATGAAAGGAGGCATCATCCAGTGGCAATAGGGTAATACCCCGCAGAGGCCGGAAGTTCCGGACTGCGGGGTATGTATTTTTCTCTCTTTTATGTTATAATGCCCTTAGCCATCGGCTCTGTGCCGAAATTTTTTATTGCAGGTGTGTGACGTTATGAGCTATCGATTGATCATCTTCGATATGGACGGCACGATTTTGGATACATTGGCGGATCTGGCCGCCTCCATCGATCACAGCTTGGAACATTTCGGCCTGCCCCGACGGACGACGGAAGAAATACGCAGCTTTTTGGGCAACGGCTCGGCCCGGCTGGTGGAGTTGGCCGTGCCCCCCGGCACTTCTGCCTCTCTGAAAGAAAAGGTCCTTGCTTTTTACAGCGCCTATTACAAAGAGCACTGCGCCGAGGCCACCCGTCCCTATCCCGGCATACCCGAACTTTTACAAGAGCTGCGAGAAAAAGGGCTGTCTCACTGCCGTGGTCTCCAATAAGCCCGATTTCGGCGTGAACAAATTGTGCGCCGCTTATTTCCCCGGCCTTTTCGATCTATACTGCGGCGAACGGCCGGGCATCCGCAAAAAACCCGCCCCCGACACGGTGCTGGAAGTTTTACGCAAATTGCAGGTGCCTGCGGCCGAGGCCGTCTATATCGGCGATTCGGAAGTGGACATAGAAACTGCCGCCAATGCGGGCATCGAGTGCTTGGCGGTGCTGTGGGGCTTTCGCTCCGCCGACAGTTTGAAAGCCGCCGGTGCGACCTGCCTCGTGGCCGGCGTGGAGGAATTGCGGGAGCGTTTACTGAAGTGAGCGAAATGATTTTGACCTAAAGACGAGAGCTGCCTTCTTTTGACGAGAAAGCAGCTCTTTTTTGTACGGTTTTTTTACGCAGACTTTTTTGTTTTGCTCTTTTGCTAGGATTTTTTACGCAGACTTTGGGTCCGGACTTTTCGCTCTGACTTTTATGCCGACTTCTTCAAGCTTTTTGCTCGAACTTTTTATTCGTGCTTTTTTGCCTGTACTTCTCCTTTAAACTTTTTTGCTTGAACGACAAGAGCTGCCTTCTTTTGACGAGAAAGCAGCTCTTTTTTGCTCGGATTTTTTTCGAAGACTCTTTATTCAGACTTTTGCGCAGATCTTTGCCCGGACCTTTTGTCGGGCTTTCTCTTTTTTATTTATCCAAACTTACCAGCTCGTAGCTGCGGGTGCCCAGCCCGATCTCTTCGGCATGCTCCACCGTCACCAAGCCCTGCTGCCGATGGATGCGGGCCACTAGGCTCTTGCCGTCTTTATCTTTTTGCGCATAGACCAGATCGAGACAGGCCTGATCCAAAGCCACCGGGTCGAGAGAAGAAAGGATGCCGATGTCCTTCAGCTCCGGCTCGGCGGGATGGCCGTCGCAATCGCAGTCGACGGACAGGCGGTTCATCACATTGATGTAGGCCATGCCCTTGCTGCCGCCCAGATAGTCCGAAACGCCCTTGGCTGCTTCTGCCATGGCTTCCAGAAAAGCGATCTGCTCCCCGTCCCACATGCTGACAGTGCTGGTGCCGCCGCTGTGGATCCAGCACTTGCCCATGGAAGAAGCCAGCCCGATGGAAATATTTTTGAGAGCGCCGCCGAAGCCGGCCATGGCGTGGCCTTTGAAGTGGGAGAGCACCAGATAAGAATCGTAATCTTTGAAGGCTGCGCCCACATAGTCTTCTTTGATGCGGCGGCCTCCTTCGATCTTGATGCTCATAGAGCCCTTTTCATCCAAGATCTGCACCGGTGCGATGGCGTCGAAGCCGTGCTCTTTAATCACTTCGTAATGTTTTTTGGTCTCGCTGCGGGCGCCGCCGTAAGCGGTGTTGCACTCTACGATGGTGCCGTTCACTTTTTGCACCAAGTCTTTGATCAATTCGGGCCGCAGATAATTGCTGGCGGGAGGCTCGCCTGTGGAAAGTTTCACCGCCGTCTTGCCATGAGGCTGCCACTTTAAAGCTTCATAAGCTGCCGCCAGGCCCTTGGGGCTGATATCTTTGGTGAAATAAACGACGGCCTTCTCGGCTTTCGTCGTGCCCGGGTCGGCCGGCTTTTTTTCATCGTCAGCGGCTTGACCGCAAGCAGTCAAACTTAAAAGGGAGAGTGCCGCCAATAAAGCGATCTTTTTCAGCATGGATCTTTCCTCCTTTTGGCAGTGTCATCAAAGACTGCGATTTTTTCGCGCACTTTTATCCTAGAGCTTCGACTCTGCTTGAAGTCAAGATTTTTTTCGCGGCTTCAAAAAAAATTTAATGGCACAGCCACATATAAAAGGGGATGGCGACGGCAGCCAAAAGGGTGCTCACCACCGTGAGCATCGCCGCATATTGATAGTCGCCGCCGTAACTTTTGGTGACGATGGAAGTGTTGGTCATCACCGGCATGGCCGCGAGGATCAAGAAGACCTGTTCCATCAATCTTTCCAGGCCGAAATAGGGGAGCATCGCCAAAAGCAGCAGCGGGCAGACGAAGAAGCGGCCCAGCATGGCCGCCGCCAATTGTTTGTCGAAGCGGATCTCTTTCAGGCCGGCCTTGCTCATGGCGATGCCGATGAAGAGCATGGCCAAGGGGGAAGTGCAGCTGCCGATATAAGCGCAGGCCTGCACCGCCGGCCGCGGCAATTTTAAATCGAGGAGCACGAGGGTGATGCCTAAAAAGAAACCCATCAAAGGCGGCGACAGCACCTGCCGCAAAGTTTTCAGGCTGAAAAGAGGCACCTTGGTGCCGGCGGACGAGGCCAGTTCGTGCACGCCCAAGGTCCAAAAGAGAGTGGTGTTGGCCATATAGTAGAGCATGACGTAGGGCACGCCCACTTCGCCGAAGAGGGCTATCCCCAGAGGCAGACCGATGAAGATGACGTTGGAAAAGGCCACGCAGGTGACGAAGATGCCCCGCCGCTCGGGCGGTATCCCCGCCGCCCGCGCCAAAACTTTGCTGATGAAGTAGCCCGCCAGCATGGAAAGGAAGGGCACGGCTATGCCTCTGGCCATGCTCACCAATTGATCGTGGCTGAAATTGTTCAGCATGTTGGCCAGCATATAGGTGGGCAGGCACAGCTGGGTCACCATTTTGGAAAGAAGAGTGATGCTCTCCTCGCCGAACCAGCCCCGCCGCTCCAAAAAAGCGCCGCAGGCGATGATCAGCACGATGACGAGGATGCCGTTCAATGAATGCAGGATGACCGCCATGCTCCTACTCCCGGTCCTTTTGCTCTTTTTGTTCTTCTTGCTGCTTTTTCCTCTGCTCTAAAACTTTTTCCATCCAATCGATCATGGCCGCCTTGCCCATTTCGTGCCAGGTGGCGTAAGGACTGTTCTTGGCGATGTAAGCGTCCCACTTTTCTTGGTTGACGTTTTCCACTTCCAAAAGATTGACGATGCCGAAGCCGCTGCGCCAAATGATGTCGTCCATGGAGGTGAACTTGCTGTGAGCCTGCAGAAAATCGGGATTGAACAGCTGTTGGAAGGTCACGCCGTTCAAAATTTTGGCCAGCTCTTTGTCTTTTATAAAAGCGTCCAAATATTTTTTGAAAGTTTTATCCGTTTCGGTCTGTGCCATAAGGGCGAGCCTCCTTCTCTTTTTGCCGAGTGACAGCAATATTTTAGCATAAACCGCCGCCTCTTGCAGGAAATTTTTCGCCGCAACTTAGCCAAGTTCAGGCCGTTGTGATATGATATTGTTTAAAGAAATTTTCCCGAACAGAGGAGGAAAGATCATGCTGCCGACAAGAGAAGAAGCTTGGGCCTTGCTGAAAAAATATAACAAAGAGCCTTTTCACCTGCGTCACGCTTTGACGGTGGAAGGGATCATGCGCCGCATGGCGGAGAAAGAAGGCTACGGCGACGAGGCGGAGTACTGGGCCTTGGTGGGCCTGCTCCACGACATCGACTTCGAACTTTATCCTCACGAGCACTGCCTCAAATGCCGTGAACTTTTGGCCGCTCACGCCGTGGACGAAAGATTGATAAAGTCTGTGGCCAGTCACGGCTGGGGTATCTGCCAAAACGATGTGCCCCCGGAGCACTTCATGGAAAAGGTCCTCTTCGCCGTGGACGAATTGAGCGGCCTCATCGGCGCCGCAGCCCTCATGCGCCCTTCTAAAAGCGTGCAAGATCTGGAAGTGAAGTCGGTGAAGAAAAAATTCAAAGATAAAAGATTCGCCGCCGGCTGCAGCCGCGACGTCATAGCCAAAGGAGCGGAAGAACTGGGCTGGTCTTTAGACGAGCTCATGGAGAAGACTATCGCCGCCATGCGGGCAGACGAAGCCGCAATAGACGCAGCCTGCGCCGCTCTTTGAACGTTCGAGCGTTTTATTTTCAGACCGTATTATTTTTCGAAGGACTTTTTCTTATCGTAAAGTTGTGGTGGCCATGCGTCTTGGTGTTTTGCTCCTCTTCTTTTTGCTGCCGACTTTTTTACCTAGGCCCGCTCTTTGTGCCGAGAAAACTATCTTTCCGACCCCTCCTGCCTCTCGCGCCTACATGGAGCCGCCTCAACGGCAGCTCTTCGGCCTCTATCGCTCCAAAGCAGGCTATCAGTTATTGCTGAGCGGCGAGTTCGGCGGCGATTCCCTGGCCTCTTTGCCCGACAGCAAACTTTATAACGGCACCATGCTGCTGCGTAAACAATCGGAGCAATTGCTGCTGGCCCTCACCTCGTTGGACCCGCTGGACAGCGAAGCTTATAAGAGCATCGCTCCTCTGCCTCTGCCTGCGGGCAGCCGCTTCATCGCCTCTTGGCTGCACAGCAGCTTTTTGACTTGGCTTTGTTGTCTTTATCGGCAAAACGATCTTTTCGGCGAAAAATTGATCTTGGAAGCCCGAGCCCCCTACGAAGGCAAAACTTATCAGGCTCTTTTCGTCTTCCCCGCCGCCTCCTACGGCCGTTTTCTTCCTCAGGCCCTCTATTCTCTCAACAGTTTCAAAGTTTTGAAGAAGGCGCCGTAAAAAACAGCGGGGCTGTCGAACTTCTTCTTTCTGATCGGCGGCCGAAAAATTTTTTCGCTCTGCCGGATTTTGACAAGAAAAAGACATAATTGCTTTTTATAATGAAGCCGGAACACAAAAAACGATATGAGCGTAAAGTGTAAAGGAGTTGATAACGATGAAAAGATCTTCTTTCTCTGCCTTTCCTTGGAAAAAAGCCTTGCTGGCCGCCGCAGCCCTCACCGCTTTCTGCGGAGCCGTTGCTTTTGCGGCCCCTCATGTAGGTGCCGACGGCCACAGCATGCGAGCCAAAGCAGAGCGGATCTTGGGCCATCACCTGCCGCCCACCGGTCCGGATCGGCCTGACCTTGCCCCGGCCCCCGGCCCCAAGAGAGGCCCCGGCCTTCGCGGCCATCTGTTGCCGTCTCCCCGCCATCACGCTTCTCTGCCTTGGGAAGGCATGAAGGCTGCTCGGGAAGATTGGGAAAAACTTTCTCCGGGCGAAAAGCAAGAGGCCATCGCCGAAGCTCGCACCCGGCAACAGCAGCGGCGAGAAGTTTGTTTCGAGAAAAGCACCGCTGGTTTGAGCCCCGTTGAAAAGGCACAGGTGAAAGCTTATCTTGAAGAAGACGCCCAACTGCGCGAGAAGCACCGCAGCGAAAGAGAAACTTTGCACTCTCTTTTGGCAGGCTTGGCCCCGGAGCAAAAAGAAGCGATAAAAGCCGGCATCGCGAAAGAAAGAGAGTTTCGCCCTCGCCCCGCCAAGCCCGAGTGGAGCAAAGAGGAGAAAAAAGCCCACGCCGAAAGAGAAGCAGAGCGGGCCGACCGCCACAACGAACGCCGCAAGCTCATGAAGCAGCGCTACAACGAGCTCAGCGGCCGCCTGACCCCGGAGCAAAAAGTTCAGGTGGAAGACTATGTGAAGGCCGACAAAGAACTCCGCAGCATGCACGACGAGCAAAGAGAAAAACTGCGGTCTCGCTTGCAGCAGTTGTCTGCCCAACAGCAGGAAGCAGTGAAAGCCATCCGCCGCGGCGAAAAGGCCTTTGCTCCCCGTCCTCCGCAGGGCCCCAAACCGCCGAAAAAGTTCGAGCCCCGGCCCCGTCCTCTGACTCCCGAGCAGCGGGAAGCTTACAGAGCGGAGCGGGAGCAGTGGGCCAAGCTCTCTCCCGAGGAAAGAGCCGCCATCATCGATCGGCGCCACGCTCAGCATCGTAAGCTGCAGGAAGAGCGCTACAACGAGACCATGGCCAGCCTCACCCCCCAAGAGCGGGCCGAAGTGGAAGCCTTCATCAAAGACGACATGGCTGTGAGGAACCGTCACGATGCCCAGCGGGAGGAATTGCGGGCCCGCTTGGAGCGGATGACCCCGGCCCAAAAAGAGGCGGTGCGCAGCGGCAGGGCCAAGGCCAGAGAGTATCGTCCCCTTCCGCCCCGTGCGCCGAAGCATCATTATAAAGGCCACGAGCCCCAGGAGTGGCACCGCGGCAGAGGCCCCGTGTGAGCCAAGCGTCTGAAAAAGGCAAAAAGATCTCACACCTCGAGTTTTTTCAAAAAAGGTCCGGCCCCTAAGGGTCGGACCTTTTCTTTCGGTCTGAAGCTCGTGAGTCTTCGGCTTATTTTTTCGACATGAGTTCGCGGAGCTCTGACTTTTTCTTTTTGCTCGAAGCTCGTGAGGCTCCGGCTTTTTTCGAAAGACCGCCGCCGCTTGACTGGAAGCCTGCGCCTATATTATCATTAAGAAAGAAAGAAGGTCGAAAGCGTGCAGGATCTCAGCCGCATCAAAAACATCAAGTGCTTCCTCTTCGACATGGACGGCACCATCAATTTAGGCGAAGAGCTCATCCCCGGCATGGAAGGTTTTTTTCAACGCCTGCAGGCAACGGGGCGCAGCTTTTATCTCCTCACCAACAATTCTTCCAAAAGCCACGCTCCCTATGTGGCGAAAATGACCCGTCTCGGCGTGCCGGTGACGGAAAAAGAAGTGCTCATTTCCAGCGATGCCCTTTGCGATCATCTTAAAGAGCACTGCCCCGCCGCCCGCCTCTACGTGCTGGGCACGCCCCAATTGGAAGAGAGCCTGCGCAAGGCCGGCTTCGTTTTGGTGACGAAGCCCCGCCTCGCCCCCCGGCCTGTGCAAGAGGACGTGGACTTGATCGTGCTGGGCTTCGATCAATGCCTCACTTACGAAAGGCTGAGCACCGCCTGCCGCCTCATCGACCGAGGCATCCCCTACATCGCCACTCATCCCGATCTTCGCTGCCCCATCGAAGGAGGAGAGTTCATCCCCGACACCGGCGCCATGATCGCCCTCATCAAAGCGGCCACCGGCAAGGAGCCGTCTCTCATTTTGGGCAAGCCCTACGAATATATGGTGGATGCGGCCCTGCGCCGCACCGGCTATAAGAAAGAACAGCTGGCCATGGTTGGCGACCGCCTGGCCACCGACATCGCCTTCGGCCGCCGCAACGGCATCCTTTCTATTTTGGTGCTGACGGGAGAAGCGAGCCTTGAGGATGTGGAGGCTGCCGCCAAAGCCGGCCGCAGCGAAGAGGTGCCCGACATCATTTTAGACGGCGCCTACGAGATCTTGCGTTATTTGTAAAAAGCGGTGGCATAAGAGAAGATCGGCCCAAAAAAATATGCGCGTCGGCGTTATCACTGCTCTAAATGTGACACTGCACAGCTTTAGATGCAAGTTCCTTCACAGCGACGCTTTCAAAGACAAACTTCAAGACGACTCTTGAAAGCAGGTGCATTGTGCCTTCAAATAAAGAGTATTTGATTTTCGTGTTAGAACAATTAACGGATCTGGACGGTATTTCCTATCGTGGGATGATGGGCGAATATATCCTCTATTTCCGTGGTAAGGTCATTGGCGGTATCTATGACAATCGCTTGCTGGTAAAACCTGTTCCTTCCGCGATCGCCCTTACGCCTAAAGTTACTTATGGATCGCCCTATGCGGGAGCAAAAGCTCTGCTCTTAGTCGACGATATCGACAACAAAAAATTTCTTTGCGACCTGTTCCGTTCTATGTACGATGAACTTCCTGCGCCGAAGAAAAAGAAAAGTGTTTCCGAAAAATAATGACAAAATGCCCTCTGCTATAGGTAGCAACTTATAGCTGAGGGCATTTATAATTTGAAAATAATGCGGATATATCTGAAGTACAGCGCTTATATGCCTGTTATCAATCTATCATCAAAAGATTTCTAAAGTACCGCAAACTTACATAGACGCCGGCTTTCTGCGACTGCCCCTTTCATTCGAATTCTATCGTCGCCGGCGGCTTGGTGGTGAGATCGAAAAGCACCCGGTTGATGTGCTGCACTTCGTTGACGATGCGGTTGGCCGCAGCGGCGACAGTCATCTCAGCTTTCAGTTGCCGCTCAATACTGCGGTCAATTCGGCCGCAGTATCGGTATAATTTTTGAAGAGTATGGCTTTAAAGCCCAGTCGAGCGGCAGTCCTGACGTTTTCTGCCCTATCATCCAGAAACACGCAGGTCTCCGGCTGCAAATCGTACCTACTGCAAAGTAAACGATAAATTTCCGGTTCGGGCTTTATGTAGTGGACATCGCAGGAAAAAAGCCCGCCGTCCATATAACGAGTGAGCTCCAGTATCTCCGGTTTCAAAGAGCGAAGGTAGCGTGAATAGTTTGATAAATAATATGTACGATATTTTTGCCGTTTTAAGTCGGTCAACCACTGCAGGGCGTATGGGCAGAGATGCAGATACTTCCCTACATTGAGGATGACTTTCTCCACATCCCCTGCCAAAGGTCCCGCATCTTTGATAACTGTAGCAATTATCTCATCATCAGGCACTGTGCCTCGATCCAGTTCCGCCCAAAGACCGCTATGATTGATGGTCTGCCGTAGCTGTTGAGCATAAGCATCGGTAAACCCGGCCTTCTTCATAAAGTCTCTTATGTCGAAACTGATAAGTACATTGCCCAAATCGAAGACTATCGCCTTATACACGCCTACTAACTCCCTAATAGAGATATTTCTTTTTCGGTCACCGCCCTGTCGTCTTTACGATCGAACAACTTTGCAGCGCCTTTTTATCGGTCGCTCGATTTGACCTTAAATGACTTTCTTTTGATGACACAGTATCGGCCCTTGTTTACTCATCCTATTGTCGGCATCGTCAACTTCTTTTTTCGTCTTCCCTACGAAAATACCTTCAGTATTTTTGCTCATGCGTTTCAGCTTCTCAGCGAGGGTGATATCAGCTCATTTTACCTTCTGCCTATCCTCTTTGAGTTTTACTGCAACAAGGAGTATTTATCTGCTTGCCGCAGGGGAAAAACATATTTTTGCATAAACCGCAACTCTTTCAGTAAGGAAGAGAAGACACCTGTTTCTTTTTCGCTTTTCTCCAAAACTATAGTCAGCCCCTCGGTGAATTGTTGTCCGTAGGCCTTGAAAAGATGTTCCAATAATTTTTGATATTCTCTTTCGTTTTGACGCCAGCGCGGTTCGGTGTACACTACGGCCACTAGGTAAAAGAGACATTGAGCCGCCAAGTTTTCCGAAAAAACTTTTTCACTGCAAAGACGGGCTATTTCTGCAAAGACCTCCCTACGGGCCGTATAACTGCGCCGAAAGATCAACATAAATTCGATAAGGCAGCTGTCTTGCTCCATGTCAATTTTCTTAATCTCTTCCAGCGTTGCGCCCAACTTGCAAAAATGCATATATCTCTTGGTGCCCAGTATCCCCGCCATATCGCTATAAAGGATATCGTCTATGGTAGTGGCAAACCTGTTGAGCAGTTGACAGTAACTGCCGTCATCTTGATGCTTATAAATGATCAGGCCCTCCCCATAGGCAAGGGATACTATACGATCATGCGGACAATGCAGTGCTGTGCTCATAACAGTTCTCCGGTCTCTATTATCTTTTTAGTCAAATATTTGTGCAGAGTGCGGATATTTACATATTCGTAGCCGTTATTGGCAAATTCCCCCAAGGCTATTCTGAAGACCAGCACATTATTGTCGGTGCTAAAAGCCGCTATCTCTTTTTCCGCCTGACTTTTGTCCGTCAACTCACCGTCGGAGAGTATGAACAACAGGCGCAGTTTTCCTTTGAGTCTCTGTTCCCGCAAAAGTTTTAAGGCCGGAAGGATATTGCTTCCTCCGCCTGATTGGGGAAAAATAGTAGACATCTCTACGTTCTGTTCGAAACCTTTGTTGATCTTTACCAAACCGCCGAAATCTATCTCCAGGGTACGGATACCTTGAAACCCTCCGACTGCCGCCAGTAACAGCACTATGGCTTCGGCATACTGCTTTTCAAAGAGGAAGGTGCTTCCGGATACATCTCGCAAAATCATTAAGTCCACAGAGACCTTCTTCTTCACATAATATTGGTAGACCTTGCTATCTTCTTTGGTAAGAGAAACCAGATATGCCTGTTGCTGCCGTCTCAGATTCACGTCGCCGTCAAAAGCAGGTAAGATCATCATGGATGTGAAAGCTCTTCTGAACAAATACTCTAATTCACTGATCTCTTTGCGATATTTTCGTATAGTGTCCAGAAAAAAAGTGGTAGTATTATTGGTCTTCACCGGATAGTTGCCCGTGCCGGCTTGTAATCCCACTTCTTTGGCTACGCTTTCTATCTTGGCTTTGACGCTATGTAAACGGGCGTTTCGATCTATATCTTCCAGATCCTGCGGAGAAATAGCTCTTATCTCTTTTGAATAGTACTTTTGGGTATTCTCTCCCCCTGCATTGGCGGACTTTGTCGCTCTCTGTGCCAAGATAGTCGAAGTTGCACCCAATAACCACTCTTCGATTATGGAAGTAGCCTTGATAACGTTTATATAATTCGTGCGTTTAGCCACCAATCCCAATGGCAGGCAGAAACTTAAATAGCTGCCTTTCACCTCCTCGGACAGAGAATTGAAACGCAGCAGATTTTCCAAGGCCACGATGTACGGCAACAGCGCTTCATTATCTTGAGACAGATCCTGCGTATCTCTGTAAAAAATTCCGCTGTACAATAGTTCCAATCGTTTGGCCAGTTCCGGAAAATCAAATTTCAATCGATATTCCATAAGACTGCTGAAGAGGACGTCATAGATGGCGCTGTAGAGACTGCCCGCTTTATAACGTTGCTTATGTTTTTGAAAATTTTCTTCAAAACTATCTCGTTTGACAGAATACCTTAACTTGGCCAGTTCCTTGATCAAAAAGCCCTCATAGAACAACTCGATGCCTACATACGACCTCAGCCAACTTTCCTTATACACCTTTTCGATGCAAGAACAATTGTAGGAGATCTGATAACCGTCGTCTCTATTGCCGAAAAACACGTAGGGTTTATTGAGCCCGGCACCTTGTCCGCTGTAAGTACCGACGAACTCTTCAGGATCTTCCGTAAATACGGTTTTAACAGCTGTATCCGGTGCAAGCACAGATAAGTTCAGCATGGCTACCTCTGACACTAGATGATAATAGTGGCTAGCTTATCTTTGATAAGTTGAATATCGTAAAAGCCCAGATCTACATCCAGATAATACATAAAGCTTTGCAATATGATCTCTTTGAACCTGTCTACTCCTATTGCGCTGACAAATTCTATAAAACGGTTGATCGCAGGAGACTGTAGATCCCTGACCTCTTCCAAAGAGTTTTGATTGAGCCGACTGCCTATGGCTTTGCGCAGGCTCTCCAAATTGGCCCCGCTGACAAAATAATCATCTGTTTCAACTTTTCGTCCGCTGTTCAGCACCTCATGACGAGCCAAATTGCACATGACCACGGCAATGGCGGCATTACGCACAGACAATGGATACTCGCCGGATCGAACTTCATCCATAAGGCTGATGATATATTTTTTTACCTCTTCGGGCACTATATCGGCAGCAACACATTCTTCTTTGACTATCTGATCGACTATCCTCAGTTCATCCTCCGGCCGAGGGTAATCAAAATGAAAACAAACCAACCGCTGGGCAAAGCTCTTGGGCAACTTTACATTGCCGGAATATTGGCTGTCATTGGCGCAAAAAATCATACGGAAATCTTTGTGAGCATAAACTATTTTATCGCCTATGGCAGTGACCGAGCTTCTATCCATGACGCTGTTGAACATGAGCAGGACTTCCTGCATTGTGTGGGTAGCCTCGTCCACTATTATTATGCCGCCCCGCTCCATACAATCAGCCACTACGCCGTTCTTGACCACCAAACTACCCTGTTCAAGACGCAGGCCCAAGATAAGATTGGTCTTGGTATGCTCCGGGCTCAACTGCACATAATAAGCCGGCACTTGTTTAGCTAGGGAATATTGTTTGGCTATGTTCATAGCGATTATGCTTTTGCCGCTGCCGGATGGCCCTACGATATAGATGGGCCAGCGGGTGTTTTCTATTATCCCCAAACATCGCCGCAACAAATCGATCCCCGAATCTCCTACAATGGGAGGAATGCGTTGTAAATCTAGGGTCACATTTAATCCGGACATAAGTACACCTCACTTTTACGGACAAGAGAGGGCAGCCTGAAAAGACTGCCCTCTCCGAATACAGAAAGACAGGTCCCCTGCTGCTTTCACAGTCCGTATTTCTGTCGACTTAGAAGATCAAGCATCGAAGTAAAGTTTGCTTGGATCAAAGTAAAATCTTCTTGGGTAGGCTCATCTATGTGCAGACCGACCGCAACCGCTGCCGTTGTTTTGAAAACAGAAGCCAAAAGCAGAGCCGCCTTTCGCGCCGGTTCATCATCTTTGTGGCCCATAAGACAAATGACCGAAGCTGTAGCCGATATGCTGCCGTCCTTTTTCAAGCTGGGACGAGGAGCCGCCACAGCTACAGCACCTATGTGGTAAACATCTCCTCCTCCTATGGTCACGGTAATATTTTCCCCTACCGTTACTACAGCCGCCTCGATCCTATGCTTTCCCGTTCCCACTGTGTATTTATAGGTATCCACTTCAATGGCCCTCCCAAGGTACGAACTCCTTGATGTCGATGTTAAACTGGCTCAAGATCTTGCCGCAAATGTGGTTCATTTGCTTTTCTATGGAATTAGAGCCGTTGTAAAAGGTCAACATGGGCGGGATTATGACGCAACCGCTGTCGGCAGCTCTTTTAATATTGCGCAAATGGACACGACTCAGTGGCATTTCCCTCGGCACCAAAACCACTCGGCGATTCTCTTTAAGGCACACATCGACCGCACGCAACAGCAAGTTGGTGGAATAGCCGGCGGCCACGCCGGCTATCGTCTTCATACTGCAGGGGATGACCACCATCCCTGCTGTTTTGTACGAACCGCTGGAAATGCTGGCGGCCATATTTTTATTGTCATGAACATAATCGGCAAGGGAGAGGACCTTTTCCACATCGATGTCAGTTTCGTATTCAAAATTTTTAAACGCTCCTTCAGATACCACCAAGTGGATTTCGATATCAGGTATCGATCTTAAAATTTTCAGAAAGTGATACCCCAATACTACGCCGCTGGCACCCGATATTCCGACGATCAACCGCATGAATTCCCCTCCCTTACTCACAGATCAACTATCAAACACAGACGACACTGTTTACCAGAGGCCGCACATCTTCCACCAAGGCACCTCTATCACGCAGGTCATGATGAATACCACTACGATGTAGGGTATGCCCATGCGGATACATTCTTTTTGCCCGTACATGCCGTTATCTTCTCCCTGTCCTACCAGCATATTGAGATGCTGGAACGGGAAGACATAATGAGAAGCCACGGCTGTATAGGCCATCAAGGCTGGCACCAGCGGGTTCACGCCCTGCATGCTGCTGGTAAAAACCAACATAGCGGGAATAACGATGCCCATAACTGCGATAACACTGCCCAAGATCATATGGATAAAGATGGAGATCACAGTGATGAAAGCCGCCAAAATAAGCGGATTGGTGGGAACGGATGCGGGCAATACAGTCTTAGCTATCCAAGCGTTCATGCCGGTAGCGCCGCCCACACGACCTATCGCTATGGCAGCAGTCAGGAACACCAACACATGGAGAGGTACTCCGCCCCAACTGGCAGGCGTCAAAATGCCGCCCACTTTCGGCATAGCCATACACATAGCTATGAATAAGGTCACCCAGCCTATTTCAATGCCATGGACCGTATCGGTCATCCAGAGGATGATAGCCAAGCCCACCCAAAAAGCGGTGCGTTTTTCTTTTCCCGTCAGCGGGCCCAAGGCTGCCAATTTAGCCTTGATCTCTTCTTTATTGATGTTTACCTCACGGCTCGGTTTGAAGAGAACGAGGATCATGAAATAGGCCAAAATACTGCCCACGATAGCCGGAGGCCCCATAAGTTTCAACCAGCCCATCCAGCCCAAAGCGACTCCGCTGCTCTGAACGGCCAAGGGGCTGATGGTGGCATCGCCTGTAAGGAAAATAAGTGAAATAGGCACGGAAGAAGCAAAAACCGAAAAGCCTATTTTTACTGCATCTTCTTTGGGAATATTGGTGCTCTTGATGACCACGGCCATAACGGACATAATGATAAAAGCTCTCGGCCAAGGATGCGGTATCAAAAGGCTCAGGACAAAGGTCAAAACGAAGACGGACGTTATAATGCTTCTAAAATTGGTAACGAAGCGATTGATAAACAAATAGGAAATTCTTTCGCCCAAACCGGATTCTTTCACTGCACCGGCGATCAGATAGGCGCCGATAATGATCCACAGCATGGACATGGTCCATGGGGAGAAAACCAAAGCCGGCTTTGCTACTCCGCACACAGTCAAAAGCACCAAGTAAATGCCGGATACATAGCCCGGTTGAGCAATTTGAAAGCCCCACCAAATAATGGTCATGAAAGAAAAAGCCATGCACATTTTTCCTTGCTGGGACAGTCCTTCGAAGTTGCCGGAAAGAATTGCCAGGCAAACCAAAATGCCCAGAACAAATCCGATAAACGGTTTATTTTTCCCCATTAGAGTACCTCCTCTAAAGCAAAGATTCTTCGCCTAAACGTTCAAACAAGTCTCTGTTCCTGTCCGCTGCATCTCATATGTGCAGAAGACCGAGATCACACAGCCGCCTTCGACATTTAAAAAGCAGAGGGAGAACAGAGAGAAAAAGGGCGACCGCAGGCCTTGCAGCCGCCCTAAGTGATAAAGTGGACTTTATTTGGTCTTCAAAGGCGGTACCGGAGGAATTTGTTGCAGCTTGGGAATATCAGCTGCTTTCAGTTTGAAAACATCATGCACATGGATCTCTTCCGTAGAACGCCAAGAATATTGGCAGGTATCACATACATAAACTTCCCAAGCATCACCCACCGGAGACTTAGTCATAACTCTTACGTTCTCTTCATCGCAACGAGGGCATCTCATGTCTTTTACCTCCTTATTTGGCTTGCTGGTTCATAAAGTTTCTGATGAGTGCTTCCCACTTGGGAGTAGCCGGGGAGGGCTTCAGCAATTCAACAGAACGCGGATTCGGTTCAGGAGGAACAGGAGTAGTAGCATCGATGATCAGCTTATCATGCATGCCTGCCGGGTAAGAGGACGGATCCAAGGGCATGCCTGCGCAGTTCTGGATGATGGAAACATCTTTGCTGGGTTTAACTCTGGTAGTTAAGGCCCACATCACCTGCTCCAGATTGAAGGGATCGACGAACTCATCCACAAGGATGATGATCTTGGCATAGGCAGTCCCGTGGGGCGTGCACAACAGACGGAAAGCTGCAGATTTGGCAAAGCCGCCGTAACGAGACTTAACGGAGATGATCTCCCCTATGCCGTGAGTGTACATAGCGTTGACGGCCTGCACCTCGGGAATGGTGGCCTTTAATTGTTTGTAGATGGGTACGGAAGTATTCAGAGCCATCAGATAGTCGATCTCGGTCCAAGGCAGGCCCAGATAAAGGTTCTCAAAGATCGGATCGTTTCTGTGAGTGATGTGAGTGATCTTGATCTCGCACTGCAAACGTGCTCCGGAGTAGGAACCGGGGAATTCGCCGAAAGGACCTTCGCAAGTACGTACTCTGGGGATCACATAGCCTTCCAACACTACTTCCGCATGAGCGGGAACATACAGATGTTCGGCGGTATCGGCTTTCACGATTTCGGTGGGGACACCGTCTTGCAGTGCGCCCACGAATTCGTATTCGTTCTGATTATAGGCGACGGGAGTGGAGGCCATGAAGGTCACCAAAGGAGAGTTGCCCAAAGCTATGGCGATAGGCAACGGTTCGTTTACTTCTTCTGCTTTACGCAGCTGAATGGCGATATCATGGAAAGGCAAAGCCTGAATGCCTATGCGATCCACGTCCTTGACTTGGATACGGTAGGTGCCCACATTCAGCTTGTCCAGATTTTCCGGTTCTTCGGGGTCGCCGGTAACTACGCTGGCCTTGGAGATGAAAAAGCCGCCGTCCTGATCATTGATCCTGTAGAGAGGCAGAATATCAAAAAGATTGATATTCTCGGTGATAGTGTTCTCCTTGCATTTGGCCTGCTCTCTCGGCAAGATCACCGGGGGAACGGGGAACTTATCCCACCGTCTGTTCAGCTCGAAGAATTGCTCTTTGATAGAGGAATTTTTCGGCATGCCCAGCATAAGAGCATGATTGGCCCAAGACCCATGTACATTGGTAACTACAGAGTACTTGTACCCTTTTACTTTTTCGAAAAGCACTGCGGGCTTTTCTTCCAGATTGGCGCAAGCACGGCCGGCAGCACCGATATCAGGTTCGGGAGATACCTCATCCTTGATACGGATCAATTGGCCTTCTGCTTCCAGAGTAGCTAAAAACTCTCTCAAGTCTTTGTAAGATTTAGCCATTGAGTAGACCTCCTTATAAAAATTCGAATAGTCGCTATCCCGCAACTTTCGCGTTTATTCTATCTACGGACTATCTCAATAGCAATTCTAATTGGGCAAAAGCGAATGCCCTTTTAGAATAGTACGGATTGAGGAATTGTCTTATTCTTTTTTGGAATTGCACGGAAAATAGCCATCTTCTAAAATTAAATGGAACGGGAAGGCCGCTTATCTTCGAAAGCCCTGTCAGAGGGCTTAATCTTTTTGGAAATGGGTGATTATGCGCCTAGAGGTGACGATGTGATGAACATCAACCAACTACGGTACTTTATATCAGTTGTGGAAAACCAAAGCTTTTCCGCAGCCGCTTTCGATTGCTACATTTCTCAATCATCTATTTCCAAACATATAAAAGCTCTGGAATCGGAATTCGGTGTGCGCTTCTTTGAACGTAAAAATTCCCGTGTAGAAGTGACCCCGGCCGGCCATATTTTTTATCGATACGCAGAGGAAACTCTCAAAGAATATACAGATCTGCATACTCTTTTGGAGGAATATAAAAATAATCGTCAATACACCATCAGTCTGGGCACTATCCCCATTCTTTCTTCTTACGGCATAACCAATATCATTGCGGCATTTTCCGCCAAATACAAAGAAGACAATATCTATTTCAATGTGAACGAAAACTCTCAGGCAGAGATTTTAAAAAGGTTACGTTGTAAAAGTATCAGCTTGGCTCTCATCCGTACTCATTATTTAGATGATCTCGAGCAATACGAAGTGAAGCCTTTCGGTACCGACACCTTCGTAGCCACTTGCCACAGAGACCATCCCTTGGCCAAAGAACAGGAACCGGTATCTTTACGCACCATAAGCAAATTCAATTTGTATCTGATAGATATCAACTCCAATCTTTACAGAATACCTATGGAGGCTTTCAAACAGGCAGGCGTCAAACCCAAACTCAGCGGCACTACCACAAGACACAAAATCTTGCTGGAGATGCTCAATAACAAAACAGCTGTTTCCATTTTGCCGGAACGTTTGGTAGATAAGCGGCTCTTTCCTCACCTGATAACGATGCGTTTGGAAGAAAAGATCACCAGCGAGATAGCTTTAGTCAAGCTGAAAGATTATAAGTTGAACAAAGTCTCCAGAGCGTTTTGGGATTTTTGGACCAAGGAGAACCTGTTGGCCAATCTTAAAAACATTCCCGGCTCCGCTTCCTTCTTGACTTGAAAGCCTTAAAATAAGCGTGGACAAAGAAAGGACTGTTCTCTTCCGGTTTCAAACCGGAGGTGAACAGCCCTTTCCTTTTTCTCGTCAGACCGCTTACCGCTTTTCCTCGCTTATTTGAAAAGTTCGGGAGCCCACTTGGCAGGGTCTACTTCCATGAACTTGCAACGATGGAACCTATCCTTCATTCCAAAAGGCACCGTAGCATCAAAGATGCATTTGCAGGCAATGCCATGATCTCTGATGCTGGGATCAAAGTCGGGATCGTTGGAAGGATCCAACGGATGGCAACGAACACCTGGGATCGGTATGATATCTACATCGGCCTGCATCCTAGTGGTCATGGCCCACAATACGTCGTTAGTATCGAAGATGTCCACATCATCATCGACCAAGATGACATGCTTCAACTCCGAAAAAGCAGAGAAGGCCAGAAGAGCTGCTTGACGCTGCCTGCCCTCATCGGGAGGCGCTTTCTTCACGAACTGGATAACAGCAAGATATTTGCCGCCGCCGGAGCAGTGAGCATAAACATTTTTCACATTCCCAGGCAAAGCCTTCTCGACCATAGTAAGGATAGATGCCTCTGTGGGCAAGCCGGCCATGTTTACGTGTTCCTCGGAAGGACCTATGCAAGATTGCATGATGGGGTTGAGCCTGTGAGTCACTGCTTTTACCTTGATAACAGGCAATTCGGGCTTGCTGGGGCCGGTATAACCGGGAAACTCCGGCATAGCCTTACCGGTATCGGTGTTTATGTCCTCACGGATCCTTACATTGGGAAGAAGTTCGCCTTCCACAACATACTCGGCCCTGGCCAAGGCCTTTTCGTTGATGGTCTTGCATTGTACCAATTGTACTGCTTCTTTGCGCAGACCGCCGGCAATGGCCAATTCGTTAAAGCCATACGGTGTGGTGGGAGCTTCGAAGCAAGCCGCGATCTCGATAGCGGGATCCACGCCTATGCTGATAGAGATAGGCATGGGCTTGCCGGCCTTTTCGTATTTTTGCCTCATAGCGTCCAAATGACGGCCCGGAACAAAATACATGGAGATCTCGTCTTTGGACTGCAGGCAGAGACGATGAATTGTTATATCGGAGGTCCCGGTCTCGGGATCGGTGCCGTAACACAGACCCATAGTAATGTACGGACCGGCGTCTTCTTCTGTATTGGTGGGTGCAGGGATCAGCTTACGGATATCAAAGTCGGCCTCATCTGCCAGATGCACTACCTCTTGGCAAGGAGCCTCAGATGCGTCTACAACTACCGGAGGGATAAGATTTTCCACCGAATCTTTCAACAAGAACCCCAAACGATCGGGAGGACAACCGAGGAGGTGCCCTACACGCTCGCGACTGGACAATACGCCGATAGCCACTTTAGCACCCGGATGGCCCTTGACCTTGTTGAAAACCATAGCCGGCCCCAGTTGAGTAGGCCGTTTGACTGTGCCTCTGGCTCCCACGCGGCGGTAAATGCCGGAGATCTCAGCTCTGGGATCAGCTTCCACATTTGTTTCCAGATACTGTCCCGGGATGGTCTTCAAGTAATCCAAGGCAGAACGTAAATCATTGATCTTATTGGCCATAGAACGACCTCCTTTTTATTGGTGCCTCAATTTTATATTAAAAGAACTCCCTTAGCTATTCTATTTGGGAAACTTCCGTTGCCTTGTCGGAATAGGAAAACTCAGTTCTTCTTAGACATAAAACAAAAGAGCTCTTGCCCGCAAACATACAGTCAAGAGCTCTCATCTTGTGAGATAGCTGTCGGAACTATCAAAAGATCATCTTAAAACATGCGAATTGTCAATCTAAAAGCTTGCTTTCTCCGCACCCCGCACATAACAAAGTCACCAAAACTTTTGAGGAAAACGTGTTCGTGCAAAGACAGTCTTTCCTCTTTCATTCGAATTCTATCGTCGCCGGCGGCTTGGTAGTGAGATCGAAAAGCACCCGGTTGATGTGCTGCACTTCGTTGACGATGCGGTTGGCCGCAGCGGCGACGGTGGCCGGCGGCAGCTCCGTCACTTCCGCCGTCATAAAATCGGTGGTGGTCACCGCTCTCAGAGCGATGGCATAATCGTAGGTCCGCTCGTCTCCCATCACTCCCACGCTGCGCATGTTGGTGAGAGCGGCGAAGTACTGGCTGGGCCGCTGAGCTAAGGGTAGCTTATCCACCTCTTCCCGATAAATGGCGTCCGCCTCCTGCACCAAGGCCACCTTTTGAGGCGTCACGGTGCCGATGATGCGGATGGCCAGCCCCGGCCCCGGGAAGGGCTGCCTGTTCACCAAACCTTCCGGCAGGCCCAACTCTCTGCCTGCTTGGCGCACTTCATCTTTAAAAAGATCTCGCAACGGCTCCACTATCTCTTTGAAATCCACGAAGTCCGGCAGCCCGCCCACATTGTGGTGGCTCTTGATGGTGGCCGACTCGCCCCCCAGTCCGCTTTCCACTACATCCGGGTAGATGGTGCCCTGAGCCAAAAAATCCACCGCTCCGATCTTTTTCGCTTCTTCTTCGAAGACGCGGATGAATTCTTCGCCGATGATCTTACGCTTTCTCTCCGGCTCGCTCACCCCCGCCAATTTTTTGTAGAAGCGTTCTCTTGCATCCACGCAGACGAAGTTCAGGTCGAAGGGCCCTTCTTCGCCGAAAACGGCGCATACTTCTTCCCTTTCGTTTTTTCGCAAAAGGCCGTGGTCCACAAAGACGCAGGTGAGCTGCTTGCCCACGGCCCTAGCCAACATGGCCGCACAAACGCTGGAGTCTACGCCGCCGGAGAGTGCGCACAGCACTCGGCCGCTGCCGATGCGTTTTTGCAAGGCGGCCACGCTTTCTTCCACGAAGGAAGCCATCTTCCAAGTGCCGGCGCAGCCGCACACTTTGTAGACGAAATTGCTGAGGATGGCGGTGCCGTTCTCTGTGTGCAACACTTCCGGATGAAATTGCACAGAATAAAGTTTGCGGCCGGGGTCGGCGGCGGCGGCCACCGGGCAGTTGGGGGTAGAGGCGATGATCTTGAAGCCGGGGCCGGCTGCCGTGATGTGATCGTTGTGGCTCATCCAGCACACATTTTTTTCGGGCAGCCCGGCAAAAAGAGGCGAGCTGACGTCTAAATCTACCATTGTTTTGCCGTATTCTCGCTCCGGCGCCACCGTCACGTGCCCGCCCAAAAGGTGAGCCATCAATTGACTGCCGTAGCAAATGCCCAAGATGGGCACGCCCCACTCAAAAATTTCTTTATCGATGGCAGGAGAATCGGGCAGATAGACGCTGTTGGGCCCGCCGGTGAAGATGATGCCCACCGGCTTTTTGGCTTTTAATTTCTCCAACGGCTGCGTGTAGGACGCTATCTCGCAATAAACGCCGCACTCTCTCACCCTTCTGGCGATCAATTGATTGTATTGTCCACCGAAGTCGATGACCAAAATAAGTTCCTGCCCTTCTTGAGCCATGCCCGTTGCCTCCTTGTGTTTTCCTGAAAAGCCCGGCCTTTTCATCGACGAGCTTTGTATTTCGATGATACCATAAAGAGACTGTTATTGCAACGAGAAAGCCCGAAGACGTTAGACCTCGGGCTCACGGAGAGCTCTGCGAATTTTTTATTTGAGCCGACGGCGCCCCCCGCTTTTTTAAAAATTTCGACGCCGCTCTCTCCTCTCATGAAAAAGCAGGCCTCCGCTCCCGAAAGAGCAGAGGCCTGCGGTTCGCATTTTTTATTTCGCTTTAAAGGCTCACATCATGCCGGGCATGCCGCCGCCCATGGGGGGCATGGCAGGACCTGCGCCCTCTTTAGCCGGTTTGTCGGCGATCAAAGCCTCGGTGGTCAGCACCATGGAGGCGATGGAGGCTGCGTTCTGCAAAGCGCTGCGGGTGACCTTGGTAGGATCCACGATGCCTGCTTGGATCATGTCTACGTAGCTCTCGGTGAGAGCATCGAAGCCCAAGCCTTTGGCGCCCCGTTTGATGGTGTCCACGATGACGGCGCCCTCTAAGCCGGCGTTCTTGGCGATCTGCCGTACCGGCTCTTCGATGGCCCTTCTTACGATCTCCACGCCGGTCTTGGCATCGCCGGTCAGGTCCAGTTTATCCAAAGCGGGCTGAACTTCCAAGAGGGCGGTGCCGCCGCCGGCTACGATGCCTTCGGCGACTGCTGCTCTAGTGGCGTTGAGGGCATCCTCGATGCGCAGCTTTTTATCTTTCAGCTCTACCTCGGTGGCAGCGCCCACTTTGATGACGGCTACGCCGCCGGCCAATTTGGCCAAGCGCTCCTGCAGTTTCTCTTTATCGAATTCGGAAGTGGTCTCGGGGATCTGCTTGCGGATCTGAGCTACCCGAGCGGCGATCTCTTCCTTGCTGCCCTGACCGTCTACGATAGTGGTCATCTCTTTGGTGACCCTAACTTGTCCGGCCTGACCCAAGTCGGCCATGCTCGCACTGTCCAATTTGCGGCCCACTTCTTCGCTGATCACGGTGGCGCCGGTCAAGACGGCGATATCCTGCAGCATGGCTTTGCGCCGATCGCCGAAGCCGGGGGCCTTAACGGCCACGGCCTTGAAGGTGCCCCGCAGTTTGTTCACTACCAAAGTGGCCAGTGCTTCGCCTTCGATGTCCTCGGCGATGAGCAGCAACTCTTTACCGCTTTGCACTACCTTCTCCAGCACCGGCATGATGTCGGAGATAAGAGTGATCTTGCGGTCGGTGATGAAGACCAAAGGATTGTTGAGCACTGCCTCCATCTTGTCGGGATCGGTGGCCATGTAGGGAGAGATGTAGCCTCTGTCGAACTGCATGCCTTCCACCGTCTCCAAGCAAGTCTCCATGGTCTTGGACTCTTCTACGGTGATGACGCCGTCGTCGCCCACTTTTTCCATAGCGTCGGCGATGAGGCCGCCGATCTCTTCATCGGCTGCGGAGATGGAAGCTACTTGCTTCTTGGCGTCTTTGGTGGCGACTTTTTGAGAAATGTTCTTCAGCTCGTCCACCAAAACGGCAACGGCTTTTTGGATGCCCTTCTTCAAGACCATGGGGTTGGCGCCGGCAGCTACGTTGCGCATGCCTTCCCGCACCATGGCCTGAGCCAAAACGGTGGCGGTAGTGGTGCCGTCGCCGGCAGCGTCGTTGGTCTTGATGGCCACTTCCTTCACCAGCTGAGCGCCCATGTTTTCAAAAGCGTCTTCCAATTCGATCTCTCTGGCGATGGTGACGCCGTCGTTGACGATGTTGGGCGCGCCGTACTTTTTCTCCAGCACTACGTTGCGGCCTTTAGGACCCAAAGTCACTTTCACCGCATCGGCTACTGCATCCACGCCCCGCTCCAAGCTGCGGCGGGCTTCTTCGTTAAAAATGATCTGTTTAGCCATTTTCTATTGACCTCCCTTTATTTGTCGAATACGGCCAGGATATCCTGCTCTCTGATCACCAAATAATCTTTGCCCTCGTGTTTCACTTCGGTGCCGATGTATTTGGCGAAGAGCACCTCTTCTCCTACCTTCACGGCCGGCTCCACGATGGTGCCGTTCTCCAGCAATTTGCCTTTGCCTACGGCCTTCACCACGCCGGTCTGCGGTTTTTCCTGATGAGCGGTGTCGGGCAGAAAGATGCCGCTGGCGGTCTTCTCTTCTTTAGTTACCACTTCTACCAAAACGTGATCGTATAAAGGTCTTAACATTTTCGAAACCCCTTTCTTGTATCGGTCGTGCCTTTTGTCTTTTTGTTAGCACTCATTTGCCGTGAGTGCTAACCACAGTTATTATTATAGCCGATGACGAAAAAAAAGCAAGCCCTTTTTTCCTCTTTCGCAAAAAATTTTGGCGAGCCTCTTTTTGCTTCGAAAAAATTTGCGAGCTCCGTTTATTTTTCAGCGAAGAGATCTTCGCCGACCTCGCGCTTTTCCTCTCTCAAGAAATTTCAACGATTTCAAAATTTTCTTCTCACGAAAGATCGCAGAAACCTCCCGTTTTTCTTCTCTCGATAAATCTCAACGGCCCCGCATTTTTTTCTATCGAGAAATTACAGCGACCCCGCATTTTCATCCCTCGAAAAATTACAGCGGCCCCGCCCTTTTCTTCCCGCAAAAAAATTTTCAACGACCTTACGTTCTTCTTCTCCCGCGGACTTTCAACGGCCTGACTTTTTTTCTTCTTCCGTAAAAATTTTCTGTGCAGGCTTCAAGACGCCTCTCTTGCGACCGCTGCCCCTTGTGAGAGCGTCCCTTTTCGGGTTATAATAAAAACAGCGAGAGCTTTCGCTCTCGCCTTGCGGCCTCGGCCCTTTTCGAATTGTTCGGGAGGCACCTATGCTCAACGTTTACTTCGGCCTCTTTCTTTTCGGGCTGCTCTGTTTTTTCTGCGGCAGTTTTCTTTATCGCGCTTTCAAAATGGCGCGGCCCATGACCGTGAAAGACTTGGCTCTTTTGACGGCCCTCTCCGTGGGCTCTCTCATCGCCCTCAGTCTGGGGCTGGAGCGGCTGGGCTATCCGCCGCTGCTCATAAATTTTTGAGCCGGGGCCCCGCCCTTTCAGGCGAAAAAAATGCACCGCCCCCGTTGCCGTTCGATGACGATCGGTTTTGGTCGGGGCGGCGAGATTCGAACTCACGGCCTCTTGTACCCGAAACAAGCGCGCTACCAAACTGCGCCACGCCCCGATATCAAAACGGCAACACTTGCGATGCATAGGGTATTATATGGCAGATGACCTGCCTTGTCAACAAAAATTTCTATTGTACGGCCACGCGGATGAAAGCGGCTTCGAAAGCTTTTTTGATCGCAGGCAGCAATTCTCTTTCGATGTTGGTGCGGTGCAGCTCGCTCTCGGCCACGATGAGCACCCGACCATTGGCGTAATTGATGTTGTGGATCTTGCTCACCAAACGTTTAAAGGTGTCGTCCCCTATCTCTTCCCGCAGCAACTGCAGTTTTGCATAGACCTGCGGTTTTTCTTTTTGCATGCGCTGCTCCAAAGGGGTGAAGGGCAGGGTCACCACCTTGGCGTCTCTGGCCAGAACAAAATTCTCTTCGCCCTCGCCGGGCACTACCAGATCTTCCCGCATCAGTCTCTCCTCCTTCGCTTTTGCAAAGATCGTTCGATCTTCGATCACACGCTTATTATATAAAATTCCCCCGCAGCGGTCAAGAACGAAGCGCTGCGAGGGACCGCTCCAAGAGGCGGGGAGAAAATTTACTTCGAAGGTGCACGATCCCTCAACGATGACCGCACTCTCGCAGCATGCGAGTTCTCTCTTACACTCTCACATCTAAAAGCTGTGCTCTGCCGTGCAGAAGTATCTCGGCAGAAGCGGCGGGCACGAAAAGGCAGTCGCCTCTGAAAAACGGCAGCGTCTGATCCGCAAACAGCAAAGAGCCGCAGCCGTCCGTGCAAAGCAAAACTCGAAAAGAATCGCCGTCTGCGCGATAAGACACCATGCTGCGGCAACGCTCCGTATTGATGAGCAGCCGGGAGACCTCGAAGTACTTGCAACGGCACAGCAGCTCCGACGCACAGCCCTGCCTGTAGCGGAGCATGCGCAGCGGCTGCCGCGGCCGTGTGCTGCTACCCAGCTCGGCGACGGCCAATGCCTTTTCTATGTGCAGCGGGCGCTTATCGCCATGCTTATCCGTTCGGTCATAATCATAGAGGCGATAAGTCAAATTGGAATTCTGCTGGATCTCGACGAGTAGCGTGCCGGCGCCGATGGCATGCACCGTACCTGCCTTGATCATGAAAAGATCGTCCTTGTGCACGGGGATCATCTGCAAAAGCCGCTCTAACGTTGCGTTCTCGATCGCATCCCGCACGAGCTGCTCATCTACATCGTTGGCAAAACCGTAAACGATATGGGCATCTTTAGCAGCGTCCAGCACATACCAAAACTCTGTCTTTCCTCTTTGCCCCTTTTCGTGCAGCTTGGCGTATTCATCTGTGGGATGCACTTGGATGGAAAGATCTCTCTCGGCATCGACCAATTTGATGAGGATGGGAAGTTCCTTCTCTCCTCGGCAGTCCGTTCCTAAAAATTCGGGCCGTGCTCTCAGCACTTCTGCCAAAGTTTGCCCGGCGAACGGGCCGCTTGCCACGGTGCTCGGCCCGTCGGGATGGGTGGAACATTCCCAAGTCTCCGCTAAAGGCGACAGATCGATGCCTTTGGAGAAATCGTCATTAAGGCGCCGCCCTCCCCAAAGTATCTCCTTGCCTACGGGCTTCAGCAAAAAAGGACTGTTGCCCTCATTCGAGCGGATATTTTTCCTTGTCATGAACGCTGATCTCCTTGCCCAACTGCACCTCGATAAGTTTTAGTTCCGTGTCGGCATAAACAGTATGGCGGCAGCCGGCCTCCATAGTGATCACATCGCCCGTTGTGATCTGCTGTTTCATCCCGTCCACCACTGTTCTGCCTTTGCCGGAGATCACCGTCCAAACCTCGTCCCGATGGCGGTGGCTATGATAATTCATGCTGTGACCGGCATTCAAAGTGACTTTCACGGTGATGCTCTCTTTTTCTACATCCAGCACGCGATAACTTCCCCAACTTTTCTCTGCGAACATGACCTGTTGATCGATGCCGTCCACATAGGGTTTGATGTACGAGCTTTGCTCTTTATCGGAGACCAAAATGCCTTCCGATGAAGCAGAGATCACCACGTCGTGAAGGCCCATCGCCAGCACCGGCACAGCCAGTTCATTGATGATATGAACGTTCTCGCAAGTTTTGTTCATTATCGCATTGCCTACGGTCTTCTCCTCCATGGCTTCCGTCAAAGTGTTCCACGTGCCCAAGTCTTTCCATTTGCCGCCGAAACGCAGCACTTGGATGCTGGGTTCTTTTTCCGCTACGGCATAATCAAAAGAAATTTTAGGCGCCTTGTCGAAGTTGGCAAAGAGATCGTGATAATCTTCAATGTTTAGCAATTCTTTTGCCTTTCTCAGCATGTAGCTCAGCTTAAAGGCAAAAACACCGCCGTTCCACAGTGCCCCCCGAGAAATATAAAGAGCAGCTGTTTTCTCATCCGGTTTTTCTTTGAATGTGCGCACCAAAGACAGCGGGGCTGCGGTCTCGGGAATGATGTAGCCGTATTTTTCCGAAGGGTAGGTGGGTTCGATGCCCATGAGCACCATGTTGGCCTCGCCTTTTTTCACTTGTCGGTCGAGCTCCTTCAGCATGAGAAAATAATCGTCCTCTACAAAAGGGTCGACCGGGCAAACGATGACAGGCTCGTCGGGGTCTGCGCCTTGTACATCGGCCAAATATCGTGCCGCCAAGGCGATGGCCGGGAAGGTGTCCCGCCGACACGGCTCTACCGAGATGCCCACCTTCTCTCCCAGTTGATTATGTATGGAAGAGACCTGCGACTTGCCGGTGGCGATGGTCACAGTTGCGTCGGCATCGGCTCTTCTGATCTGACGATAGACCCGCTGCAGCATCGATTCGTAGCTCCCGTCCGGGGCACGAAACAATTTGAGAAATTGTTTGGACCTGATATCGTTGGAAAGCGGCCACAGCCTTTTGCCCGAGCCGCCTGAAAGCAGGATGATGTTCATAACAGCCTCCGGGTAACTATTTACCTCTATGCCCGTGCAGGATTCTGCAGATAATCTTCGTAAGTCAAACGTATACCGTCCCGCAGTTCTGTCTTATATGTCCAACCGAGGGCGGTAGCTTTGCTTACGTCCAATAATTTGCGGGGGGTACCGTTCGGTTTGCTTGTGTCCCACAGGATCTCGCCCTCATAACCTACTGCTTCAGCCACCAATTCAGTCAGCCGGCGAATGCTCAGCTCTTTGCCGGTGCCGGCATTCACCGTCTCGTTACCGCTATAATTATTCATCAAAAAAACGCATAAATTCGCCAGATCATCCACATACAAGAACTCTCGTAAAGGACTGCCGTCGCCCCAGCAAATCACCGATGGCCTGCTTTCTGCCTTTGCCTCGTGGAAACGTCGGATCAGCGCCGGTAAAACGTGGCTATGTTCCGGATGATAGTTATCGTTGGGTCCGTATAGATTGGTAGGCATGACGGAAATGAAGTCCGTTCCGTATTGACAATTAAGATATTCACAATACTTGAGCCCGGAGATCTTTGCCAAAGCATAGGCTTCATTGGTCTTTTCAAGAGCGGAGGTCAAGAGGCAACTTTCCTTCATAGGCTGCGGCGCAAGACGCGGATAGATACAAGAAGACCCTAAAAACTCCAATTTCTTGCACCCGTTTTTCCAAGCTGCATGGATCACATTCATCTCCAAGATCATATTATCGTACATGAAGTCGGCCAGTGCATGCTGGTTAGCCAAGATGCCGCCGACTTTGGCAGCTGCGAGAAAAACATATTCCGGTCTTTCTTCTGCGAAAAATTTCTCTACTGCCTCCTGTCTGGTCAAGTCAAGCTCCGCATGGGTCTTCGCAATGATGTTCGCATAACCCTGACGCTTGAGCTCGCGCACGATAGCGCTGCCTACCATCCCTCTGTGCCCGGCCACGTAAATTTTCGCATTCTTCCGCATCATCTTTACCTTCCTATTTCTTTGAGTGTTTTTTCTAGTCTGGCCAGTTGCCTGTCATGCTCGGCCATGATACGAATGAGTTCCTCATAACTCGTTTTCTGAGGATCCCAGCCCAACACTGTTTTTGCTTTAGTGGGATCGCCCCAAAGATTATCCACATCAGTGGGGCGGTAATAAGCGGGGTTGACGCACACCAACATTTTGCCGGTTTTATTGTCATATCCTTTCTCAGCGAGGCCGCTCCCCTCCCAACGCAAGAAGAGCCCGTTCGCAGCAAAAACCCTTTCCGTAAAATCACGTACCGTGTGTTGTACGCCTGTAGCGATGACGAAATCATCGGGCATGGTCTGTTGCAACATCAGCCACATGCATTCAACATAGTCTTTGGCATAGCCCCAGTCGCGCAGACTATCCATATTGCCGAGTTCCAAATGATCCTGCAAGCCCTCGGCAATGCGGCCGGCTGCCAAGGTGATCTTGCGGGTCACGAAGTTTTCGCCCCGGCGCTCCGATTCATGATTGAATAAGATGCCGTTAACGGCAAACATCCCGTAAGCCTCACGGTACTCTTTTACGATCCAAAAACCATACTGTTTGGCCACTGCGTAGGGGCTGTACGGATGGAAGGGAGTCGTTTCTTTTTGAGGGATCTCTTCTACTTTGCCATAAAGCTCCGAAGTCGAGGCCTGATACACCCTTGTTTTTTTCGTTAGGCCCAGAATACGCACAGCCTCCAGAATACGCAACACTCCCAAAGCATCTACGTCACCCGAATATTCCGGCACATCAAAAGATGTCTGAACATGGCTCTGGGCTGCCAAGTTGTAAATTTCATCGGGTTGCACCAGGCTTATGATCCTGATCATCGACGAAGCATCGGATAAGTCGCCGTCGTGCAATGTGAGCCTATCTTTAATGTGATCGATCCGCCCTGTATTAGACACAGAAGAACGCCGCGCGATCCCATGAACTTCATAGCCTTTTTCCAGCAAAAATTCCGCCAGATAGGAGCCATCCTGACCGGTGATGCCGGTAATGAGCGCCGTCTTTTTCATGTGTGAGCCTCCTTAAAGATCTGTGTCCGTTGTTCAAAAGCGCAATCGCCGTAAGCCGTCAAAAGGCGATCGACACCAGATGATTTTTGCAAAGAACTTTCTTTGCAAAAATAGCCGCTCGTCACGGGTGCCATATCGCAGCCACGGTTTTGTTTATCTCGGAAATCCAGGACCGAATGCCCTACTGTTTTTCTTTAACGCTCGTGTAAAGCTCTTTTTTCTTTTGTTGTTCTGCACCCAATATTTTTCTTTTTTTCAAGACAGAGAGAACCTCTGTCGCCAAAAAAAGAAACTGCCGGTCGCACCTAAGACCGAGAGAGCCATTACAGACATCTCGCTCTTATAATTTACGATCTTGATTTCAAACTTTTATTATCGCTCTAAAATGGGGATGCCGATCCTCAGGTGGCGGTGGGGTCATATAGTCGCCGTACCAATCTCTCAATAAAGCTTCACTGTCATTAGGAACAGGAAAGCATCTCCCTTCGAATATTCCTTCCTCTTTAGGAGGGAACCATAAACATGCACAATGCACAAATTTGACATCGCATAGTCTTGCCTCCCAACCAAGATACGGGAGCTTTTCGTTTTTACGCCAAAGATCGCAGAGTCGGAAAAACAATATTTTGAATATTTTATGTACACCAACGGGAATGGTTATAGCTATATTGTATAAGACTCGTTTAAGAGTTCCCTTTGCATATCGCCTACGATTCCAGTCGACTTTCAAAAACTTTATTAACGGTAAAACAAAAGAAGGATAAAAATCTCCGATAAAAATATCTACGAATATTCCTTGGCAGTATTGTTCTTCTTCCTTTTCATCAACTGCCACCACTTTAGTATCTCGCAAGCGCACCTTTGGCGGAGTTGATTTCTTGTATTGCGGATATTTAGGATCCGTCTTCATGTTCTGCAGAAACATATTTTCTGGAAGTTCTGCAATAGCTACCTCAGTAAACTTTTCGTAATCGGCCCGAGGCATAAAAATATCGCAGTCATCATCCCATGGAATAAATCCCTTATGTCGTACCGCTCCCAATAGGGTGCCATAAGCAATAACATAGCGCAATTTATGCCGACGGCAGATGTCGTCTATTGCTACCAATATCTCCAACATCCTTAGTTGCATCTTGCGCAACAGTTGAGTGTCTATATTTGTGTCGGTCTCTGTCTTCATGGGTCTCTCCTTCCTGCAACTTTGTGTTTGCCCTACTGTTTTAAAAGTGTCTGACTTTTTGGTTATTCAAAAACTTTTGCCTGAAAATCTCTTCGGCGGTTCTGTGTGCCGCTATTGTTTCCCTCAACAATTGCTCCCACCGATCGTAAACTCTCTCGGGCGCAAACTTTTTCATAGCTTCATGAGCGTTCCTTCCATAATTTATGCGCAACTCTTGATCTTGCATCAGCGTCTCCATCGCCTTCGCTAACGGCTCTGCCCCATCCTCACACAACAGCCCGTTCCTTCCAGATTCAATAAGTTCATTCACTCCTGGGCAGGACTTATAACCGATCACCGGAAGCCCCATGCTCATGGCCTCTGTCAAAGCTAAAGGAAAGCCTTCGTAGGCCGATGGGAAAACAAAAATATCACCTCTCTTCAATGCTCCCTGCACATCGGCTGTTACCCCTGCAAATGTCACTTGCCGCTTTATATCATACTTTTCCACAATCTTCTTCAGAAACTTTGTATATCGGCAACTACCGCTATCTCCCCCATATATTACCAATTTCCAATTTGGGTATTGGTGAGCTAATATTCCAAAAGCTTCTAAAAGCAAATGCTGCCCTTTATTATGTTCCAATCTGGAAATGTTGATGATAGTGCAATGGTCATTATTCAAGTCTGCCAAATTTTCTTCTGACACCTGTTTTACGGCATTGGGAATATAAACTACTGTTTTCGCTCCTAATCTACCAAAAAAATCTACATAAGACGGCATCAACACCTGCACGATATCAGCCCAAGCGAACGCTTTCGATTCACAGGCATTTAAGTTTTGAAACGCAACAGGAGCACTGTGAGTTTGCCCGACAATAGGTATTTCTCCTTTTGCCGCCATTTGAGCTAAATATAAAGCTTGCGGTTGATCTGTTAAAATGATATCCGGTCGGTTGCTGTCAATATATTTTTGCAACCTTTCGATAAACTTTCGTTCGAAATATTTTCTCTTGGGGTCCCATCTGGTACTGTTGTTTTGCAAGCCCAATTTTACAGTCAATTTGGAAAATTCTGTTCCTATCTTGCTCATAAAACAGCAAAGTTTGTTGAAGGGAGCTTTTTGGTAAAACAGATTGGTAAATCTTGCCCTTGTGTCCAGTTGGAAATAAAATCCCCCCTTTTGCTCCCGCATGCATACACACTCTACTTGATGACCTCTTTTTATGAATTCGTTGGCAAAGGCGCTTATTGCCCTTGCCACTCCACCGGCGTCCTTTATGACCCTAGAAGTAACAACAAATAGTATCTTCATGCGTCATACCCCTTGAAACTTTTATATCGTCTGGCCGTGTTTTTTCTTTTCAAAACAGCGGATCTTATCCTCTAAATTTTTTTCTTAACAAAGATAACTGCCCGTAAATATTATTTATCGCTCGACAGTAACACGCTCCCCACGCCAACACTCTGCTCTTAAAGTCTAGACCGCTCACCTTTCGATGCTCTTTGATAAAATCCAGCACCTCTGCTTCCTGCTCCTCTGTGAGCCTTCCTGCTCCCGCAGCGACGGCAGTCAAGACCGCAACAGCTCTTTTTACTGCCGACATTTCACACTCGGGTATAGCCTCATGACAACACTTGGCGGCAAAGTCATATTTTCTCTTATATCCGACAAAATGTTCGTAACGGCTACGGATATTGAGGCCGCTGGTCGTTATCGTTCCCGAATGTTTATAGTAGTTATAATAGCCTTTGGTCAAATAGCCGACTTTGCGAGCCAATGCAAACACCTTGTACGTTGTAGCCACGTCTTCATAGTGCCAGCCCCCCTCGGGAAAACGTACCTGCTGCCACAACTGCCGCCGATAAAATTTGTTCCACGCAGAATTATCTATTGCGTTAGTCAAAATAAGTTTAAGAGCCTCGGCCCCTTTCCAAACTCTATCACCGGCAAAATGAGAACAGAGCCGCTTGGTCCTTCCTCTGACGATAAAAACTTCAAAAGAAACGATATCCAAGTCTTGCTCCGTGCAAAACTCCAACCCTTCTTCAAACAGCCCCGGCTCTATCCAGTCATCGCTGTCAATAAAGCCGATATATTCTCCTTTGGCTATATCTAACCCCGCATTGCGGGCTGCGCTGAGGCCTGCGTTCGCTTGATGGATCCCTTTCACTCTCTCGTCTTTGGCAACGTAAGCGTCACACATTGCCCCGCAGTTGTCTGGCGAGCCGTCATCCACCAAGATCAATTCAAAATCTTTCATGCTCTGGCTCAGAATCGACTCCATACATTTGGGCAGATATTCTTCCGTTTTGTACACCGGCACTATCACCGATAACCTTGGCATCTTTCATCCCTCGTTTCTGCGCTTCGGCTCTTATCGTCAACGACAGCAACCACTCTCTATTTTAAAGTTTTCCGTCGTTTTTATATAGATAATAGAGCCGCACATATTTGGTCATCGTATAGAAAGCATGGTCCACCGACAGGATGTAGCCTATCTTCCCGTCCAAAAAGCCCAAGTTGATGATGTATACCTTAAAAAAAGCCCATAGAGGACGCAAGACGATGTCTCTAATGAAGCAGACCTTTTTACCGTTTAGGCGCATTTTTTCCGCGCCCAGCCCCGTATACTTGATGAGCTTGTTGAAATACTGCTCCCAATTGTCGTAGGTATAGTGATACATATGAGCTTTTAATTTTTTCTTGGGATAGGGAGCAACAAAAGTTTCGTGTACGAAGCCTTCTACATAGGAGCCTTTGGCCGGCATCAAACGAAGCACCCGGTCCGGCCGCAGAGCACCGTGGCTCACCTTATTGTGGCGCAATTTGGTCTTGCGTTTGATCCAATAAGCCGCATGCTCGTTCTTCGCCACTGCACTGCCGATCTCTTCCGCCAATTGAGGCGTGCATCGTTCGTCGGCATCGATGAAAAAGATCCACGGATATTTGGCTTGCGAGATAGCAAAGGTCCGTTGGCTGCCCCAATCACCGTTGAGAGCATGCTCTATCACTCTGGCCCCCAAACTTTCGGCGATGGCCACTGTGTTATCGGTGCTGTTGTCGTCGATCACCACTATATCCCCGGCAAAGGAGCAACTTTTTATGCACTCGCCGATGTTGGGCTCTTCGTTTCTGGCTAAGATCAAAACACTTACCTCTACCACTGAGTGCCTCCCCGTTGATCAAAAACCGTACTGTTCTTCAAACGCAAAAATTTTATAAGGCGCGACTCACTCCAAAATTCTTTTGAAATGCTCTTCCAACGATCTGTATCTGGAGATCACATATTCTATGCAAGCATCTTCCAACTTGATTTGATGTATAAAGTCATCATACTCCTTGGCATCAGACTTCAGTAAACGGACCAATTCTCTGTTCTCTTTGTTTTTGCCGTCGCTGTTCCAAAAAATGACGGCCTTTTTGTTTATCAGCCCGGGCTCCGGGTCGTTATTCGAACCGTAATACAACGGGACGCAATCGCACACGAAGGCGTCGAACAATTTTTCGGTGACATAAGATTCGGTGTTGTTGTTCTCGGCGCAGATATTGAATTTGAAACGCTTCATATAAGCGTACTTATCATTATTAAATTTATCCCACAGATCTCGGGTATTGTTTCTCCACTTGCCGGCCAATTTTACGTCCAAAATTTCTTTAACATCATTATAGATCATCTCTCTGGTGCCTCTGGGATCGTGCTTGTTGATCAAAACACAGTCTTCGGCTTTTAAATAGTGCTCGTTGTTTATCTTATTTATTGTTTTTATGATATCGTCTTCAGTAAATTCTGGTTCAAAGACGGTACTAATCCAATTAGGAAACCTCAAATATTTATGACTGTCTAAATTACCGAACCCCATGGCAAGATCGACATAGTCTAAACAATAGTCGCCGAAAAGGAGCCATAATCTGGTATACTTATGTTCCACATCTTCCGCAGTATAGAAAACTTTCTTCCCTTCAAATTTATTTCTTATGAAAAACGGATTCTGCAAAGGGCCGAAAAAGTTTATTTTTTGGGTATTCTGCGGGAATCTATGCCTCAAAAATCTGACGAACCACTGGTGATCCAGATCTTTTCTCCATTGATTATATTGACTGTATAATCCATCCTTTGTGGTAGTGTAGGTCTTTGGCTTATTGAATATTCTCTCTATCATTTCTGTTGCTCCTTGCAGGTTTACAGTACCCGATAAACTTGGTCTCCGTACTGTAGTTGCTCAGCATCAAACCTTTATGCTCAGGCATGCAGTCCCTTCACCATCCTCTTTCCCCCTCACTCTACCCTGTCGCCCTTCACCACACGCCAGGCAGCCACTTTGCGCAGGGCCTTGACCTTTTCTGCCTCCGGCCCCGTCTGCAGGTCCAATTTGCGCAGCTCGGCGGGGCTTGCGTATAAGTTGTGGTTGAAAACGAAAGCGGGCCGGGCAAAAAGGTCGGGGTAATAGGCGCAATAGGTGAAGCCCGGCGGCCCCAAAAGTTCGGCCAAGGTCCCCGGCAGTTGCATTTGGCTGCCGCAGCTTTTGTCGTCGAACCACGCTTTTCTGACCCCTTGTCCGTAAAAAATGCAGGGGATGAGCGAACGCGTGCGAATGTCCTCTTCTTTGGCAAAATCGAAACGCTCGCTGTGATCGCCGGTGATGATGAAGAGAGTGTCGGGCCGCAGCGCTTCCGCTTCTTTCACGAACTGCCCCATGGTCATATCCGCATACCAGATATGCCCCAATTCGGTCAAAGTCTTTTCATCCTTGTGTATGTCTTCAGTGGGTTTAGATCGTACTTCTTCTCTAGGAAAGCCTTCTTTATCTATATCTACCGTATAGGGAGGATGATTACTGCTTGTCAACACCAAGTGAAATGTTTTTTCTTCCTCTTTTTCCATATACTCCCTAATATGGCGAAAGAGTTCTTTATCGGGACAACCCCATGCATTGCCTCCGGTCTGTATCATTTCATTGGCACAGTGAAATTCGTCAAAGGCCTGAGCCAGAGCAAACTTCTCGATATTCTGCCACTCGGGGAAGCCCCCATACCAAAAAACAGTTTTGTAACCGAGTTCTCGCATTATGGTCCCTACCCCGGACCTATGGATCTCCTTATACGTTTCCGGCTGATGACTAACGTAGATGCCCACTTCGGGCAAGCCCGTCACTACACCGGCCACAGCGCTTATAGTGCCGCTGCCGTTGGCCAACATCTTGTTCAAAGAAGCTCCCCGTCGGCCGGCAGCCAATGCCGCTGTCTCTTGCACCAGGCTCAGATCTTTGAATCGTTCCAAAAAAGGCCATGACCCGAAAGACTCTCCCAGAATAAGCACAACATTCTGCGGTTGTTTGGCAAGTTTAGGTCGGCTCACCACTCGAGTGAAGCTTTTGTCTAGAGATATATCAGCAGGATCGCCGCCGGCTGCCGCAATGAATTCTTTTAGTTTAGACGTGCCGAAATCAACTTTTGCGGCTTTGTCTATAAATCGTTTGATGCTGTATACCCTGTATAAGGCCTGTCCATCATCCAACACAGCTTCATTCAGCAAGTTGACAGGAAACCGTCCGCAATTTTCCCAACTGATAGAGTTCTTATAATCAAAGGCTCCGCCGTAGCGGCAAAAGATCCAAAAGACGGGGAGCGAGAAAAAAGCGAGCGCTATTTTTGTTTTGCTGTAGAGCTGTCGCGCCGCTTCATAACGGCCTAACAGCCGCCAATAGACATAAGAAAGAAGGGCGGCTATGAGCAGCGCTCCCCCCGTGCGGGGAAAAAGCTGATATTCTTCGACGGCGGTGGCGAGGATGGCCCCTTTGTCGTCGTAGAGGCCGTTGATCACCATCATGTCGAAAGCCGAATGAAAAATTTCGTAATAGGGGAGGCGGGCCATGAAGGCCGCGCTGAAAAAGAGCAGCCAAAAACAGTTCCACGCCAGCCGCACAGCTCGAGCCGGCCATCTCGAACAAAAAATTTTGGGGAGCGAGGCAAAAAGGGCGCTGCCCAGCATGATCAAGCCGCAGGTCTTCAGGCTCAGCCGCAGGCCCAATAAGAGCGCCTGCCCTATCATCGCCGCTTCTGTCCCCCCCAATTGTTCTTTGAACGCAAAAATGAAGGCGAGCCTGAACAGGGTGAACACAAGGCACCAATAGAAAAAACCTTTAAGATCCTGCCGCAGTTCGTCTATAAAAAGCGCTGCTTTTTTCATGCGCTCCGGCTCCTTTTATCAAGCGTCTTCTCGCACCAGCAGCCGTTTGAGCTCTGCCAGTCTTTCGTCTTCCAGGTCGAAAGCTCCCCCGGCGCAGGCCGCAGCCAAACCGGTGCCGGCGAAGGCCGGCCTTGCGGCCAAAACGGCGTAGAGCAAACGGCCCCGCAAATTTCGGGCCGTGCCTAGCGTCGGCGCCGCCGCCAAATAAATATCGGCGCTCTTCAAATAATCGGCGGCCGCCCAGCGCAAACTTTCGGCGTAGGCGCCCCAAGTTTTTTTATTCAATATTTCTATCAAAAGGTCTTCCAAATAGCCCGGCTGCCAATGGCCGCTCTCTCTTTTCCCCGGCCACAAAAAGCGGCAGTAAGCCGGGTGCCTTCCAAGCACGCTGCGAACTTCCAAACGGTCCAATTCTTCCAACCGCTTGTTGAGCTTTTCCGTGGCGTCGGCCAAAAGGATCACTCGTTTTGCCGCTATCGCTCCTTCTTGCTGAGCCAAAGAGGCGACGAATTTTGTCAAAGCGGAAAAATTTTTACAGGCGATCGCTTTATGAGGTACCGTCTGCAGTCCTCTTTTTGTCAAATAAAGAGCAAGGCCCTTTAAAAAGCCGGCCGCTTGAGGCCGCTCGCACAAGAAGAGCGTTTCTTCACTCACCGTCTGTTCTCTTTTCGTAGCGTTTTAAAAGCGAGTGAGCCGCCTCCAGCACCTGCTCTGCAGTGAGCCGCTCCATGCATTGCATGTCGTCGCATTTGTGCTTCATGCCGGCGGCGCAGCCGGTGCAGGGTGGCCGGGCGGTGACGACGACGGCCCTATCGGTGTAGGGCCCGTACAGCTCGGGATGAGACGGCCCGTAAAGAGCAGCCACCGGCACTTTTTGGCTGATGGCCACGTGCATGGGGCCGCTGTCGTTGGTGATGAGCAAAGAGCAGCGTCTCATGGCCGCCGCCAAAGTGCCCAAGGTGAAGGACCCGGTGGAGACGATGGGAGTGCTGTGCATGTGCCCCACTGCCTCTTTCACCGTTTCTTCATCCATGGTGCCGCCGAAGAAAACTGTTTTATATCCTTCTTCTGCCAAAGCGTCGGCCACTTTTGCGAAACGCTCCGGGGCCCAGCGCTTGGTGACCACGGCGCTGCCGATGTTGAACCCGATCAATTTATCGCTGCGAAAGATGCCGTGAGCCCGCCAATAAGCTTCTGCCTGCCGCAGGTGATCCTCGCCGGGAAAGATCTGCAGCCCTTCGTTGCGTAAATTTTCGACGCCCAGTTGAGCCAGCACGTCCAGATACATATCCGCCGCATGTTTAGTGCGGTCCAAGGGCGTGAAAATATCCCAAAAAGGTTTGAACAAACGGTGGCAGGTGCCTGCCCTCACCTTTGTTTTGGTGAGAGCGCAGATAAAGGAGCAACGTTCGTTGGGATGAAGATTGATCAAAACGTCGAAATCCATACGGCTGAGGCGGCGGGCGCAGGCTGCGAGAGCCAGCAGAGAATCGTCCCGGCCTTTTTTGTCGATGGTGATCACTTCGTCCAAATAGGGATTGTGGAGCACCACGTCTTTCAGCTTTTCGTCTGCCAAAAAAGTGATGTGAGCATCGGGGGCCGCCTGACGCAGAGCATAGATGAAGGGAGTGGTAAGGATGAGATCGCCCAAATGCATCAAAAAAGCGACCAGTATCCGTTTTCCCGCCAGTTCCGCTTTAAGCATTTTCATCCTCCGCCTTTTTCTTTTTGTATAAGGCATAGACTGCCTCGGGCTCGATAGCTTTCATACACTCCCATTTTGAGCAGTGTTTTTTCAAACAACCGGCACAACTCAAAGGGGCAGTGAGCACCGCAGCCTTGGCGCTGCCGTAAGGCCCCGTCCTGTCGGGCTTGGTGGGTCCGTACAAGGCGATGAGTGGTTTTTTCATAGCCGCCGCCAAATGCAACGGTCCCGTATCGGCGCTGATATAAAAAGAACAGTTTTTGATCAAAGCCGCCAGTTCCCGCAAAGTCGTCTCGCCAATCAGATCGAGCAAAAAAGGAACTGATGCTTTTTCTTTTATCTTTAGGCCCGTATCTTTTTCTCCCGGGCCTCCCGCCAGCACCGCATAAATTCCTTCTTCGCCGAGAAGGCGGGCCAAGCGGGCGAAATGTTCTGCGGGCCAGCACTTGGTCTCCCAGCGGGCCCCGGGCACCAGCACTACATATTTTTTCTTTTCAGGCAGCCCCGCTCTTTTTAATTTAGCAGCCACTGCCGCCTCTTCTTTGCTCAAGTCGGGCAGAGGAAATTCTATGTCGTCCGTCTCTGCTCCCAAATAACGAGCCACATCCAAATAACGTTCGATAACATGGTCTTTGCTGTGAGGCCCCACGATGGCTCTGCTCACCAGACTGCTGCCCTCCCGCAGTTCCGAGTAGCCTATCCGTTCTTTGCAGCCTGTGATGGCGGCCAGCACGGCGCTTTTCAAAAGGCCCTGCAGATCGATGACCAGATCGAAACGACGGCTGCGAAGAAGGCTCTGCATCTCGCAAAAATAGCGATACTTTTCGGCCAAGCCCATTTTATTGAACTTTACTTTATCAAAATAGAGCACTTCGTCGATAAGAGGAGGGTCGGGAAGAAAGCCGGCGAACTGAGGATGGACCAGCCAAGTGATGCGGGCCGCGGGAAAACGCTTTCTCAACGCCGCCGCAAAGGGCAGGCTGTGCAGAATATCGCCCAAAGAACTCATTTTGATGATGAGGATGTTTTTATACTCCATCTCCGTATCAAGCTTCTCGATCTTCCATGATCTTTCGCACGAAAGTCAGCAAACTGCCACCGGTGTAAAGATAGCCCTTCATGCCGGCCCTACGGGCCGCCTCCACATCTCTTTCGCCGTCGCCGATCAAAAAACATTCTTCCGGCTGCAAACGAAAATCTCTCATGGCCCGCAAAAGCAACCCCGGCTGCGGCTTGCGGCAGTCGCAGGCCACGCTGTAGGCAGGCACCGCCCCTCCCTCCAAATGAGGGCAATAGTAAAAAGCATCGATGCCTCCCCCTGCGGCCTCGGCAGCTTCAGCCATGACAGCATGGAGCCGCTCCACCGCCTCGATGGGAAAATAGCCCCGGGCCACGCCGCTTTGGTTGCTCACCACGATCACCAAACAGCCCCGGCTCTTCAAATAGGCCAGCGCCTCTAAGGCCTCGGGCTGCCAGCGCAGGTCTTCCGCTTTGGAAAGATAGCCGACATCTACGTTGAGAGTGCCGTCCCGATCGCAAAAGACTGCTTTAACCTTCATACAGATAATAACCGCCGCTCTTGTCCAACAAAGAGCAATATTCTTCGATGGCTTCTTCGATGGGCGTGAAGCCGCCGTCGTAACCCGCCGCCAAAAGTTTGGCAGTGTCTGCTTGCGTATAGCTTTGATATTTTCCCTTTAATACTTCCGGAAAGTCTACATAGCGAAGACCCGTAGTTTTAGCGGCGCCGAAATGTTTCAGCACGCCCTCGGCCAAAGTGTTGAAAGTGTGAGCGCAGCCGGTGCCGCAGTTGTAGATGCCCTTCAGCTCCGGGTGCTCCCAGAAGAAGAAGTTCACCTTCACCACGTCTTTGACGTAGATGAAGTCGCGGGTCTGTTCGCCGGGCCCGTAGCCGCCGTATGCTCCGAAAAGTTTTACCTGCCCTTCGGCCAACCATTGGTTATACATTTGATAGACCATGGAAGCCATCTTACCTTTGTGATTTTCCTGCGGCCCGTAAACATTGAAGTAGCGCAGGCCCACCACCTGGCTCTCGGCCGCGGGCAAGAGGCGCCTTAAATAATTATCGAAGAAAAGTTTGGAAAAAGCGTAAACATTCAAAGCCTCCTCGCAGGCCGGCTCTTCTTTGAAGCCGCGGCTGCCGCTGCCGTAAGTGGAAGCAGAGGAGGCATAGAGGAACTGTATTTTTCTCTTCAGGCAGAAATGGAGCAGTTCTTTGGTGTATTGAAAGTTATTTTCCATCATGTACTTGCCGTTATACTCCATGGTATCGGAGCAGGCGCCCTGATGGAAGACGGCCTCGATGGGGGCGCGGTCGAACTTGCCCTGCCCCAAAGCGGCGGCAAAGGCCAGCTTATCTATGTAGTCCCGGGCTCTCAAGCCTTGGATGTTTTTGAATTTCACCATGTTGGTGAGATTGTCCACGATGAGGATGTCGTCTATCCCCTTTTGGTTCAGCCCTTTGATGATGTTGCTGCCGATAAAGCCGGCGCCGCCGGTGACGATGATCATAAACTGCCCTCCTTCGCCATTTTTGCTATCTTTGCTACGATGTTGCTGGTGGAATAGCCCTCTTCGAAGGCCATGATCTCCACCCGACCGGCCCACTCTCTGCCCACTACTTCCTCGGGGCTGTAGTCGCCGCCTTTCACCAAAATGTCGGGGCGGAGAAGTTTGATCAATTCCAGCGGCGTGTCTTCCTCGAAGATGACTACCGCATCCACACAGGCCAGAGCGCTCAACACCCGAGCCCGGGCCAGATCGGGCACCAAGGGACGGGTGGGCCCCTTCAGGCGGCGCACGCTGGCATCGCTGTTCAGCCCCACGATGAGATGTTTCCCTAAAGTTTTTGCTTTTTCCAAATAGGTGACATGCCCCGGATGGAGCAGGTCGAAGCAGCCGTTGGTGAAGACCACGGTCTCGCCGGCTTCTTTCCACGTGCGCACCAACGAAGCTGTTTCTTCGCGGTTAAGGGGACGATAGCCCCGGCCGGAGCGCCGTGCTTCGCCCAACACATCTGCCAGCAATTCTTCCCGATGCACGGGATAGGTGCCCACTTTGGCCACCACCAGCCCGGAGGCTCTGTTGGCCAAATAGACCGCCTCTTCCAAAGCCAATTTACCTGCTATTGCTGCGAGCAATGTGGCCGCCACCGTGTCGCCGGCGCCGGATACATCGAAAACTTCCACTGCCGTGGCCGGTGCATGGATCACTTCCCGCCGGTTCACCAAAGTCATGCCCTTTTCGCTGCGGGTGACCACCACGTTTTCTATAGCGAAGCGAGCCTGAGCCTGCCGGGCTGCCGCCACCACGGGCTCGTCCTCGTTGGTGAGGCTGCGGCCCGCCGCTTCGCCCATTTCTTTTACATTGGGAGTGATGAAACTGCAGCCTGCATATTTTTGCCAGTTGGGCCCCTTGGGATCCACCAGCACCGGGATGCCGGCGGCGCGGGAGCTGGCGATGGCCCAGGCGGTGAACTCATCGCTGCACAGGCCCTTGGCATAGTCGGAGATGATGAGGCCTTCCAGCCCTTGCTTCAACAGCCCTTCGAACCAAGAGCGCAGAGCGGCCGTTTCTTCTTCGTTAAGGTCGCCGGTCTCTTCGAAGTCCAGCCGCAGCATCTGCTGCTGGCCACCCAGCACCCGCAACTTGGTGATGGTCCTTCGCCGGGGGCTTTTCACCAAACCGCTGTGATCGATGCCCGCTTCATCCAGAAGTTTTTCCAAAGGAGCCTGATTTTCATCGGCGCCGATGACGCCGCCAATATACACTTTACAATCTAAGCCCGCCAAATTGGCCGCCACGTTAGCGGCCCCGCCCAGCACCGACTTCATTGCCTTCACTCTGGTCACCGGCACCGGGGCCTCCGGCGAGATCCGTTTCACTTCTCCGTAAAAATAGCTATCCAACATCACATCGCCCAAAACGGCGATACGCAACTTTTGGATGCCCTCGGTCAAAAAAGACCTGATCGAGCCTTCTCCCATCATGCACCTTCGACCAATTCGCAAATGATGTGGCCCATGAGGATGTGGACCTCTTGAGCTCTGGCCGTCACTTTCACCGGCACCGCCAAACAAACATCGCACAGCTCGGCCAAACGGCCCCCGCCTGCTGCGGTGAAGCCTACGGTATAGAGCCCTCTCTCTTTGGCCAGCTCTACTGCTTTTAAAACATCGGGGCTGTTGCCGCTGGTGGAGAGGCCCAGCAATACATCGCCCGCTTGCCCCAGTGCTTCCACTTGACGAACGAAAACTTTTTCGAAACCGTAGTCGTTGCCGATGGCTGTCAAGATGGAAGTGTCCACCGTCAAAGCGACGGCCGGCAGGGCCGCTCTTTCTTTTTGAAAACGGCCCACCAATTCGGCGGCCAAATGCTGACAATCAGCGGCGCTGCCGCCGTTGCCGCACAGCAACACCTTGTGCCCCGCCGCCAACGCATCGCGGATCTTGGCGGCCACCGCCGCCAAACGAGCCGGCAGCTCTCCTTGGGTCACCGCTTCGACCAACGCGATGTGTTCTGCCATTCTTTTTTTGATAACGTCCAGAGCCTGCATCTTCATTCTCCCTTCTCACCAATAGAAGTAATATTTCACCTTAAAGGATCCCTTATCTTCCCCGTCTTTTAAGTAATGCTCCCTTTCGTAGCGGAATTCCAAAGCCCAGCAGCAGAAGCGATGCAGCCACTGAAAGTCCGTCTCGTATTGGCTGTGCTCTTCCAGATCGTAGCGGTTGATGACGGAGAAGCTGTTGCGGTCGTCCATAACGTAGTTGAGACCGGTGCGCAGCTCCTTGCCCATATCCGGCTGACCGATATCGAAGAGGGCGCTGGTGCGGGTCTCTCTGTAATAACCGGCCCAAGCGGTTATCTTAGGAGTCACCCGCTGGCTCAAAGTGTAGTACTGCAAGTCAGACTTCACCGTGTCGCCGGTGCGGCTCTCGTGGACGAACTTGCGGCCCACAGCCAAATTCAGCCGGGTATTTTTGGAATTGAAAAGATAAATGGGATCCCACCGCAGGAAGAAGGCATACTCTGTGTGCCAGCTTTGATAATTTCTGTCGAGGCGGCTCCACCGGCCCCGGTGCCAGTAGCCGTCGTAAGAGAGCGGAAAACCGTCGATGAGGTGATGGTTTTTGTATTTGGCTCTCAGCTCGTATTCTTTTTTGTACCAAATGTCGTCATCCAGTTCCCATCCGTCGAAAAATTCTACGCTGAAATTTTTTTCGTCGTGAGTGAAACTGTATTGCGGCTTGTATTTTGTTCTGGAGAATTGAGTAAGGTTTAATTCCAGCAGATCCTTGGGGCTGAAAAATTTGCTGTATTCCAAGCTGGCATAAAAGCCGTTGGTGTGCCCGTCCCAACCGAAGCGGGGCATGATCTTCTCGGTCTTATCGGAATTGAAGTCGTTTACCCACAGATTCCGAGAATAAATGTGGCGGCCTTTGAAGTAGACCTTCACGTCTCGGGCGATGATCTTATCCCGGGGGATGATCTCGAAAGTTTTGGCCTCGATCGACATGCAAGGCCTTTCTTTTATCGCCGGGCAACGGGTCATGGTGCCGCCTTGGTCGGCCACCATTTTCCCGTCGGCGATCACCGCCCGGGGCGCCGTGAACCTGTCTTTCTGGGAGCGGCCCTTGATCTGCTCCAATTGTCCTGTGCCGCTGTTGATATTGTAATAGCCCCAGGCTCCGCTGGAGCGCATGCCCTCTTCTTCGACGACGGCGCCGGTACGCAGCCACACGTCGCCGGTCTTCAAATTTCCTTCGGCGTAATCTGTCTTCAAAACTTCCTTGCCCTGAGTGATCACCACGTGACCGCTGGCGTGAAAGTCGCCGCTCTCATTGTCATACTCCGCATGATCGGCGGTCATATGCACCGGCTTAGAGGCCTCTTGCCTGCTCTCTTCGTCTTTTAAACGTTTGCGCCGCTCCTTGGCGCTTTCTTCCGGCGCATCTTTGCTTTCTTGCTCCGCCTCGTCCTTTTTCGTTTCAACGCGATGCTCGGCCTGTTTGTTCTGCAACTCCTCGATCTCTCGCCGGGCCTGCCGAGTGCGGCGGCTCACTTCCTGCTCTTCTTCTTCATCGAAGCGAGGCACTTCGTATTTGCTGTCATCGGCCAGATCGAAATAAGCGGCGGCCCTGGCAGCCTGTGTCGGCCCCGCGATAAAGAAAAGGGCGCCGAGGCAAAGACCGCCCACCTTCCGAAAAAGTCCCGACTTTTTTCTGCCGTCTTCTGCCATCATTCACCCTTCTCCTTAACACGCCGTGTGAACTCGGTCACCTCAGCGCACAATAATCCACGATAATCTTCGTACATTGTACCATAAGAGCCGCCTCTTTGTCACCTCTTTCCCTTTGTCTCACGTCTTTTTGCAAAAGAAAACGCCCTGCCTGCGGCGGCTCTCGCGAGTCCGTTTCAGACAAGGCGTAAAATTTTAAATTTTTATCTCTCAGCTTGCGCTCTCTACTTCACACACCACTCCCTGCAGCTCGGTGTCGGCGGAAGTTTGCACGAAGGTGGAATCGCCTACATTGATGATGGCAGGCGCCCCTTTCACGAAGGCACCGCCCACGGCGCCGATGGGCCCCAAGATGATCATGCCGCCGATAGCAGCGCCGGCAGCGCCGGCGATGCTCTTAGCCTGTTGCTTGGCCAAGTCGCCCAAAGTGACGGGGATATCGCTGCCGTCGATGGCTTCGATGTGGCTGAACTCGATATCTACGCGGCCGTCTTTACCGAAGATACCGGGCTGCACAACTTTTTTAACGGTGCCCCAGCCGTTGGCTCCCTTGGGGATCACCAACACTTCGTTGGCGTAATAATTGTCGGCGGCCTTGAACTTCACCGTATCGCCGACTCTGTTTTGCCGAGTGGAGAGCCCTTCGGTAAATTCTATCTTCAACACCGTGTTGACGGGCAGCGTCACCTTTTGCACCGGCACCACCGCATTTTCGTAAGACGCCAATTTCAGCAGCTCGTCCAAACGGGCGCTGAGAGCTCCGGTCTTCGTGGTGCCCTCCACCAGCCGCTCCAATTCTTCCACTCTGCTCTTGGCCGAGCCGCTGCCCTGAGTGTTGCTCAGCCGCCACTCCACCACATTCAGCCGGGTACTGAAGCTGGCCTCGCTCTGCTCTGCTCCGCCCGCAAGATAATCGTGAAGATGATCTATCCTGTCGAGGATGGCGTTGCCGGTGGCTGCGCCGTATACATCATCCTCCAAGCTGTCTATGCGCTGCAGCAAAGAGCCGCTCTGCTCCGTGCCGTAAAGCTGTTTTTCCATGACGGCGATCTTCTCGGCGGCAGGAAGGTCTGCGCCCGCAGCCCAGACCGGAGCGGCCGTATTGAGAGAAAAAAGTACTGCCAAAGCCAAGCCGGCTATTTTTTTGTGCATGTCAACAACCTCCACTCTCTCACGCCCGGCCTGCGCCGGGAATTTTTTCGAACGAGAACATTTTTTTCATTATACCACAAGATATCGTGAAAAGGTAGACTGCCCTCGCCTAAATATATTGCTCGAAAGAGCTTCTCCGGCTTCCTTGCGGCACGAGAGAAAATTTTTGCACCCTTCGTTTCATAGGTCAGCTCGTTTCGTTTCACTAAAAAAATTTTTGCGAGCGCTTTTAGATCAACGCCGGGCCGCTTTCTTAAAAGCTTCGGCTGCGGCGGCGATGGTTTTTTCGATGTCCTCCGGGCTGTGAGCCAAAGAAAGAAAGTTGGTCTCGAATTGGGAAGGCGGCAGATAGATCCCCTGCTCCAACATGGCGTGGAAGTAGATGCCGAAGGCACGAAGATCGCAGGCGGCGGCAGTAGCATAATCTTTCACCGATCCTGCGCTGAAAAAAACAGTGAACATACTGCCCAAACGATGCACTTGCACCGGCACTCCCGCCTGCTTGGCAGCTTTGGCCAAGCCGCCGCAGAGGATGGCCGTCTTCGATTCCAATTCTTCGCACACTTTGTGCTCTTCCATATAACAAAGAGCAGCTAAGCCGGCAGCCATGGCCAGCGGGTTGCCGCTCAAAGTGCCGGCCTGATACATGGGCCCGGCCGGCGACACCAGTTCCATGATCTTCCTTTTGCCTCCGTAGGCAGCCACCGGCAGGCCGCCGCCTATCACTTTACCTAAACAAGTGATGTCCGGGTCTATATCGTAGAGGCTCTGGGAGCCGCCCTGACTGCTGCGAAAACCGCTCATCACTTCATCGCAGATCAAAAGAGCCCCATGCTCCTCGGTCAGTTCTCTCACAGCTTCCAGATAACCGTCCTCCGGTAGCACCAACCCCATATTGCCGGGGGTGGGTTCCAAGATTACGGCGGCGATATCTCGGCCGCGGGCGGCGAAGAGAGCCTTTAAAGCAGACAGATCGTTAAAGGGAAGCGTGAGGGTAGTGGCGGCCACAGCTTGCGGCACCCCGGGAGAATCGGGCACGCCCATGGTGGCGGCGCCGCTGCCTGCTTTCACCAGCAGACTGTCGTGATGGCCGTGATAACAGCCGATGAATTTGACGATGCAGTCTCGGCCGGTGTAGGCCCGAGCCAAACGCAGGGCGCTCATAGTTGCTTCGGTGCCGCTGTTCACCATCCGCACCATCTCCATAGAAGGCACCAGACGGCACACCAGCCGAGCCAATTCTGTTTCTGCCAAAGTGGGAGCTCCGTAGGAAGTTCCCCGCTCTGCCGCTTCCTTGACAGCGGCGGTGACGCAGTCTGCCCTGTGGCCCAAAAGCAGGGGGCCGTAGCTCATCACATAATCGATGTATTCGTTGCCGTCGATGTCGTAGATCTTGCTGCCGCGACCGCCGGCGATGAAGGGAGGCGTGCCTCCCACTCCTCTGAAGGAACGCACCGGGCTGTTCACTCCGCCCGGTATATATTTTTTGGCCTCGGCAAAAGCTGCGGCCGATTTAGTGAGTTCCATAATCCTACCTCGGAAAATTTTCTCGAATTTTTTTACTGCTCCCGCAGCCAGCGGGCCACATCCAAACTGTGATAGGTGATGATCATCTTGGCCCCGGCCCGTTTGAAAGCCGTCATGATCTCCATCACGATGCGTTTCTCGTCGATCCAGCCTTTTTCAGCGGCTGCCTTCACCATGGCGTATTCACCGCTCACATTGTAAACGCAAAGAGGCCGGTTGAAAGTTTCACGGTGCCGCCGCACAACATCCAAAAAGGCCAGCGCCGGCTTCACCATGACTATATCCGCTCCTTCTTCGATATCCAGAGCCGTTTCCCGCAGGGCCTCGTCGCTGTTGGCCGGGTCCATTTGGTAGCCTTTTCTGTCGCCGGCGGCGGGAGCAGAATCGGCGGCGGCCCGGAAGGGACCGTAAAAAGCGGAAGCATATTTGGCGCTGTAAGCCATGATCGCCACGTGAGGATACCCGTTCTCATCCAAACAAGATCTGATAGCCTGAACATAGCCGTCCATCATGTTGGAGGGAGCGACGATGTCCGCCCCGGCCCGGGCATGAGAAAGAGCTACCTTGGCCATGAGGGGCAGGGTGGCGTCGTTGTTCACCGTGCAATTTTCCAACACGCCGCAGTGGCCGTGCTCCGTATATTCGCACAGACACACATCGGTGATGATCACCAACTCCGGGTACTGTTGTTTGATCAGGCGGCAGGCCTGCTGCACCGGTTCGTTATCGTCCCAGCCGGAACTGCCCACCGCATCTTTGTAAGAAGGCAGACCGAAGAGCAGCACCGCCGGTATGCCCAGCTCTGCCGCCTCCGCCACCGGCTCCAACACTCGGTCTACCGACCAATGATAGTTGCCGGGCAGAGAAGAGATCTCGTTTTTGATATTGCTGCCGGGCACCACGAAAAGAGGGTAGATAAGATCTTTTACCGACAGACTCGTCTCTCTGATCATCGCCCGCAGATTTTCTCCGGCCCGGGTACGCCGAGGCCGATAGATGGGAAAGCCCATGTTCATACCTCCTTCGCATTTTGAGCAAGATAGGCGCCGATGGCCTCGATCAAGCCCTCGATGGTATAAGTTTCTGCACAGATATCCGCCTGCAGGCCTTCTTCCCGCAAAGCAGCGGCGGTCACAGGGCCGATAGCGGCCAGCACTGCCTTCTTCAACAGGGAACGCTTCGGCCCCAAAAGCTTTAACAAATTGCGAACGGTAGAAGAACTGGTGAAGGTCACCACCGGCCTCTTCGTCTCTTCGAGAGCGTTCAGCACTTCGTCTGCAGCGCTTTCATCCATTACCGTTTCGTAAGCGGGGATAACGTCTATCTCTGCTCCTTGCGCCGCTAAGAGCTGGGGCAAGACATCGCGAGCTTCTTTCGCCCGCGGCAAGAGGATCTTCGAGCCGGGGCCCACGCAAGGAGCGATGGCTTCGGCCAATCCTTCTGCGCGAAATGAGGGAGGCAGGGCATCGACTGCTATGCCATGCTCGTTTAATGCGGCAGCTGTGGCAGTGCCGATGGCACCGATCTTACACGAGGCGAGAGCTCTTGTGTCTTTGCCGGCCAGCTTCAGCCGCTCGAAAAAATATTTCACGCCGTTGACGCTGGTGAAAAGGAGCCACTCATATTCTTTTAAAGAAGCGATGGCTCGATCTAAGGGGCCGTAGTCTTTGACAGGCACGGTCTTAATGGCGGGAGCCTCCACTGCTTTGGCCCCCAGTTCTCTCAGGCGCCTGCTCAAAGTGCCGGCCTGACTTCTGGCCCTGGTCACGATGATCGTCTGCCCCCACAGAGGTTTGTTATCGAACCAACGTAACTTTTCTCTCAAGCGCACCACTTCTCCGACGAGGAAGATGGCCGGAGGTTCGATGCCGTATTTTTTCACCGTTGCCGCAGCCTCGGCCAATATCGTCACCCAGGTCTGCTGCTTGGGGTGTGTGCCCCAGCGGATGATGGCGGCAGGGCAGGTGCCGGGCCGCCCGTTTTTCATCAATTGTGCGCTGATCTTTTCGATATTTTCTACGCCCATCAAAAAAACGAGGGTGTCTGTCGCCGTAGCCAGTTTCTCCCATTTGACGGAAGAAGTTTCTTTCGCGGGATCTTCGTGGCCGGTGATCACGGCAAAAGAGGCCGCAACTTTTCTGTGGGTGACTGGTATGCCGGCATAAGCAGCCACGGCGATGGCAGAACTGATGCCGGGTACGAATTCAAAAGAGATATCTGCTTCAGCCAAAGCGAGAGCTTCTTCGCCGCCCCGGCCGAAGACCAGAGGATCGCCGCCTTTTAAGCGGGCCACCTGCAGTCCTTCTTGCGCCAAGGTCACCAACAGTTTGTTGATGTCTTCCTGCCGCATGGTGTGTTGCGAGCTGGCCTTGCCCACATAAACGAAGCGGGCATCGGGCCGGCAGTGATGCAAGATGCCGGGCTCGGCCAAACGATCGTAGACCACGACGTCTGCCAGTGCCAAACATTCTTTGGCCCGCAGAGTGAGAAGGCCCGGGTCTCCCGGCCCCGCCCCGATCAAATAAACTTTTCCCTCTGCTTTCTTCATATATACGCTCCTCTGAACAGTATTTACCCGATCGGCATGAGTTTTTTAAAGAGCCGCCTTTTGTGAAAAGCTTTTCTTTGCTCGCTCTTAAAAAAGTCCCGCTTCTTGCAAAATATCGCGGCCGCCGGCATCCAGCATTTCTCCCGCCAATTTTTCGGCCAATTCTTTTCCGCAAAGAGCCGCCCCTTGCGCCTGCCGCCTGATCGATTTGCTGCCGTCCGTCGAGGCGATCAAAGCGTTGAGCGTCAGTTCTCCGTCGCAGATGACGGCCCGAACGCCTATGGGCACCTGACAGCCTCCTTCTACGACCTCGAGGAAGGCCCGCTCGGCCGCCGTGGCAAGAGCCGTCTTTTCATCGTGAAGCGCAGCTAAAAGTTCTAAAGTTTCTTTATCGGCTGCGCGACATTCTGCCGCCAAAGCTCCCTGCCCCACGGCCGGCAGCATGAGGTCATAGGGCAGCAACTCTTTGATCTTTTTTTCGTAGCCTAAACGCTGCAGCCCCGCCGCCGCCAAAATGAGGGCGTCGAGATGACCGTCGCTCACTTTTTGCAGGCGGGTATCCACGTTGCCCCGCACATCCACCACGTTAAGGTCCGGCCTCAGGGCCAGCAATTGCGCCCGGCGGCGCAGACTGGAAGTGCCCACTTTTGCTCCGAGAGGAAGGGCCTGCAAGCTGTCGTATTTTTCACTGACCAAAGCGTCTTTTGTCTCTGCTCTTTGAGTGACGGCCCCTATAATGAGGCCCTCAGGCAACACCGTGGGCAGATCTTTCAAACTGTGGACCGCTATGTCGATGCTGCCGTCCAAAAGCGCCCGCTCCAATTCTTTGGTGAAGAGCCCTTTGCCTCCTATCTTGGCCAAAGGAGCGTCCAACACTTTGTCTCCCTTGGTCACGATCTTTACGAGAGCTATCTCCAGTTCCGGATGAAATTTTTTCAAACGATCCGCCACATGCAGGCTCTGCCACAGAGCCAGCTTGCTTTGTCTAGTCCCAATTTTCAATACGGTCTTCATCGCCGAACTCCTCGCCCTCCGCTTCCAGCTGGAAAATGCGGCTCAGCCACATTTTATACTCTTCTTCTTCGCCCGTGCCGGCCACAGCGTTGAGGGCCTTCATGGGCTCCCGCAAAATTTTATGCTCCAGCCGCTTGCTGAACTGCTCGATGAGCCGCCGCTCTTCTTCTGTCAGACCGGGCATTTTGCCGAAAGCTTTTTTCAAAAGATGCTGACGGAAAAAGTTCATCTTGTCGTGGAGCCGCACCATCACCGGCCGCACCGTATAATAGCGCAGTCTTTCTTTCAAAGCTGTTATCTCTTCTTCGATCAGCTCCTCGGCGGCTGCGGCCTCGCCGGCCCGCAGCTGTCGGTTGTTGTCCACCACGTTTTCCAGATCGTCGATATTGTAAACGGTGACCCCGTCCATTTCGTCCAAACGGGGATCGACGTCTCGGGGCACGGCGATGTCGATGAGCACCAGCGGCCGTCCCCGGCGGGCCGGCAACAGCGGTCCCAGCTTTTCTGCCGTGAGCACGTAATGAGGAGCGCCGGTGGAAGTGATGATGATGTCGGCCTCGGTAGCCTGAGCGAAAAGTTCTCGATAAGGGATGGCCTGCCCGCCGAATTTTTGCGCCAGTTCTTTGGCATGATCGAAATTGCGGTTGCTGACGATGATGCTGCGGGCTCCCTTATCGATGAGATGACGGGCGGTGAGCTCGCTGACGGTGCCGGCTCCCACCACTAAGATGCGGGCCTTGCTGAGATCTCCCAAAATTTTTATGGCCAGATCCACCGCCGCCGAAGAGACCGAAACGCTGTTGTAGGCAATCTTGGTCTCGGTGCGCACTCGCTTGCCTACGGCGATGGCTCTGTTCAAAAGAGTGTTGAGGATGACGCCGGTATGTCCTCCTTCGCGGGCGGTACGATAAGCCCCTTTCAATTGATTGAGGATCTGCCCTTCGCCGATGATGAGAGAATCCAAGCTGGCCGCCACTTTGAAAATGTGGCGCACGCACTGAGTGCCGGACAAATTATAAAAGCAGGCCGGATCGAAATCGGGGCCGGCCTGTCTGTGTACGACTTCTTTCAAAAGAGGCAGGGCCGTCTCCGGCTCGTCCAACACCGCATAAAATTCGGTGCGGTTGCAGGTGGCCAGCAGCAAAGCCTCGCTGACTCCGTCCAAATTGGAAAGTTCTTCCAGGGCCGCAGGCAGCTGTTCTTTGCCGAAGCTGAAACGCTCCCGCACTTCTACCGGAGCCGTTTTATGATTGAGACCGATAACGATCAATTTCATCCTTGATCTTCTCCTTTGCCTGCCGATATTCGCCCTTCGCCGCCATAGCGATGAGTTCTTTCGTCAAGACTCGCCGCCAAAAAAGCTGCCGTTTTGCGAAAAGCGGCTCGAGCTCACGCAGCCGCTGCCGCTCTTTAGGCAAAAATTTTTCCAGCTCGACGAAGCCTGCGGCCAGCTGTTCGCCCAAATAGTCGCGCAGCAGGCGGCTGAAGGCGGCGCTGCCGCTGGTGACGGCCACATGCAGGCCCTCTTCGTGCCAATGGGCGGGAACGATGAAGTTGCCCCGCTCGGGCCGAGTCACATTGTTGCACAAAAAAGGAGCGTGAGCGGCTATGACATCGTTCAGCTCTGCGTCGTCTGTGGCCGCCACCGTCAAGAAGGCTCCTTCCAGCAAAGCGGGCTCAAAAGACCGGCGGCAGAGGCTGCACTGCCCCGGCCAAGCTGCCGCCGCAGCTTCCAACGCGGGGCAAAAATCCAAAGCGACCACCCGCACCCGCGCCCCGGCCTCGCAGAGGCTGTGCAATTTGCGGGCCGCCACCGGGCCGCCGCCTACGATGAGGCAAGCTTTGCCGCCGATATTCAACATAACGGGATAATCGAAGCCTGCTGTCAATAGCATCACCTCGCGGCGCCGGAGCCGCCGCTCTTTTTTCCGGCGAAAATATTTTATCATATCCGCCGTTATATTACCAGTCTTCGGCCTTCCCCCGCAGCGAAAGTTGCACGGCTCGCAGAAAAAGAGTTTTTCAAGAGCGGGGGGAGCCGCCGCGCCTTTGCTTTTTTCTTTTTGCGAACGCCGTTTCGCAACGGAGAAAGATCCCGCCGCTCTTTCAAAAAAATGTTTTGCTTTTCGAGCAACGCTCGAAGAGATTAAGGCGAGACTTTTTTCTTTCGCCTGCTCGCAAAAAGAAAAAGACAAAAGAAAAGAGACAGCCTTGCGAAGCTGTCTCTTTGGGTCGAGATGTCCCGAGTTTTAACTTAAAGACTTACATGCATTCTTTGATGGCCTGAGCCATGCGGTCCACGCCTTCTGCGATCCTGTCGTCGGGCATGTTGGAGAAATTGATGCGCATGCTGCGGTCCGTCTTGTCGTTGGGATAGAAGGCATCGCCGATAACGCCGGCCACTTTCTTCTCGATGCACTTGTTGAAAACTTTCAGAGCGCTGACGCCTTCGGGGAAGGTGAGCCACAAAAAGAGGCCGCCTTGGGGATGGGTCCACTCGCAACCGGCGGGGAACTTCGCGGCCATCTGCTCCAAGATGAGGTCGCGGCGATGACGGTAGAGGGCCACGATGTCTTTCACGTGGGCGTCAAGGTCGCAGCTCTCCATGTAGGCATCGGCCACGCCTTGGTCGAAGTTGGAGGTGTGCAGGTCGGCGCTTTGTTTGATCTGCACGAATTTCTCGATGACCTTATGCTCGGCGGCCACCCAGCCCAAACGCAGGCCCGGGCAGAAGATCTTGGAGAAAGTGCCCAAGAACATCACCAGACCTTTGGTGTCCAGAGATTTTAAGGAAGGAAGGATCTTTCCTTCGTAGCGCAGTTCACCGTAAGGATTATCTTCCAGCACCGGCAGGTCGTACTTGTTCACCACTTCCATGAAAGCACGGCGGCGCTCCATGGGCCAGGTGCGGCCGGTGGGGTTTTGAAAATCGGGGATGACGTAGATCATCTTGCAGCGGGGAGTGACGGCCAAAATTTTGTCCAGCTCCTCGGGGATGAGGCCGTCGTTATCGGTGGGCACTTCTACGAAGCGGGGCTCGTAAGCATTGAACGCGTTCAAAGCGCCCAAATAAGACGGGCTCTCGCACAGCACCACGTCGCCGGGGTCCAAAAACAATTTGCCGGCAAAATCCAAGCATTGCTGAGAACCGGTGGTGATGAGGATGTCGTCTTTATCGACGATAGTGTTATATTTGTCGGCCATCCTCTGAGCGATCTTCGCCCGCAAAGTGGGCCGGCCTTCGGTGGTGGCATATTGCAACAGCTGCCGCCCCTCTTTCAGCACCAAGTCGTGAGACACTTGAGCGATCTCTTCTACGGGAAAAAGTTCCGGAGCAGGCAGGCCGCCGGCAAAGGAGATGATGTCCGGCTGAGCGGTCAGCTTCAATAATTCTCTGATCTCGGAAGCCTTCATCCGCTCCATACGTTTTGCGAATTTCATGATGTAGCTTAGCCCCCCATCTGTAAATAAATAACGGTGCTTGCCGTTTATGAAATTTATTTTAACACTTTGCCCGATATTGAACAAGGGGCAAAGTCTTGCTGCCGCCAAAAATTTCTTCCTTGTTATTTGTCAAAGTAAAAGCAAAGATAACCTTCAGTCTTTTTGCATTTGCTCTGACAAAAGAGGTATTTGCGTTTACTCTGACGAAGATGCATTTACATTGATAATTGACCAAAATTTCTTCCTTGCTTCAAGACCTGTGGTATAATGAAAAAATGGACCGCCTCGGCCTGCGTCCTTTTTTGCTTTTTGTTTTTCAATGAAGAAAGGGCACGGGCGTCTTAAAAAATTTTTTCAAGAGGCAGGGCTTTCTTCCTTCAATATCCGTCTTTTCATATTTTCTTTTTTTATTTGAAGTCTTACGTGTGAAGAATGCGAGCTGACTTTTAGCTCGGAGCTCTCGTTTTTAAGCTCTGCGCTTTTGCTTTTGCGCTTTGAGCTTTAGCTTTTGCCTTTGCGATCTTGCTTTTATTTTTCAGTCACGGAGGCCGATGATGAGGCTGTGCCCCTTCGCTCTTCTTTTATCGCTGCTCTTGGATCTTTTTCTTGTGCCGTTGCCTCGCTCCCTTGCCGCTCCCCCCATGGCCGAGGCCGCCGTCGAATATTACGACAGCTTCGACAACGCCGCCGCTCCCGATTGGGACGCCTATCTGGCAGCTCAGCCCCGCTACTATCGTTTCAAAGAAAAGGGAAGGAGCGGCCTCTTAGATGCCAAAGGCAACATCGTTCTGCCTCCCGTGTATAAGGAAGCGATCGGCGTTTATGCCGGCGTCTTCATCGTCAAAAACGGCGACTACGGCCTGGCCGCCCCCGGGGGTAAGGCTCTGACCGACCTGCATTTCGACGAATTGTATTACGATCTTGCCGAAAAAGCCTTCGTGGGCGAAAGAGGAGGCAAAGCTTTTTTGCTGGATAAAAAAGGCCGAGTCCTCTCGACTTTTTCAGTTGAGAAAGAAGAGGTCGACCCCCACGAAAAGCAAAAATATCCCAAGGGAGCTTATTATCCTCTGCAAAACGGCGGCCGCGTCCTTTTGGAGAAGGGCAAGTTCACCGTCCTCGATGCCGCAGGGAAAAAAGCAAAAACTTATAAGGGCCTGCGTTTGGAAAAGGGTAAACAAAAAGGTTTCATGCTGGCCAAAGAAGAAAACTTCCTTTTCTTCGACGGGAATATGCAAAAGTTGAACGAAGTGAAGGCTCTCTCCTGCCGGCAGCTGCCTAACGGCGTCTACGAGATCGAACGAAAGGTCAGCGGCCTTTCCATCCCCGGCATGGCCAAGACCGTCCTCTCTTTCGGGCTGGATCACATGGGCGGCTTGGCCGACCGTTGGTTCAACCCCGGCAAGAAGCACAACAAACGCACCGTTTATAAAAGAGGTTACGTGAGCCCCGAGGGCAAAGAATACGTGCCCACCAAGTTCGACTACCTCGGTTCTTTCTACAACGGCCGGGCTTTGGTGGCCGACGGCGGCAAATTCGGCTACGCCAACGAACGGGGCGGTTTTGATGTGCCGGTGGCTTTTAGCGACATCAGCTGCTTCTCTCTTTACGAACCCGACACTCTTTTGGTGAAGAGCGAGGGAGCCGTCGCCTATTATCAGCTGGGCAGAGGCGTCTTCGTCGGCGGCTTCAAAGAGGGCCGCTCTTTCGTGAACGGTCTGGCCGCCGCCAAAATGGACGAAGGCTGGGGCTACATCGATAAGAGCGGCACCTGCCGGGTGCCCTTCCGTTACGAAAAAGCCACGCCTTTTTACGGAGCAGCGGCTCTCGTGCTTTATCGAGGCCGTTATCAGCTCATCGATCGGCAGGGCAAATTGTTGAAAGATTTGCCCGACGTAGAAGAAGCCACTTCTTTAAGAGGAGGCAGCGCCGCCGTGAAGATAGGCGGCAAGTGGGGCCTTTTGCAAGAAGATGGCTCTCTTTTGCTCCCCGCCGTTTATAACAAACTGGACTTATTCTGCGAGCCCCAAAGCGCACGGGGCCCGTGGTGAAAGGAGAACACCTATCATGACCATGACCGAAGCAGCGGCGCTGGCCCTTTTGAAAGAAGAAGGCCTCCCCACAGAGGGAGTGAAACTGCGTCCCCTCCTCGGCGGCTTTGCCGCTTTGGTGAAGGGGCCCGAACCCGAACTGGCAGTGCTCACTCAGGGGCAGCAGCCCTTCGATAAACTTTGGGCCGGCGGCGGTTCGTCGAAAAAGAAGGGGCTGCGGCGCTTGCCGCTCAATTCCAACAACGCCGCTTTGGTGCGCCGCTATGTGCCCGGCTGCTCCCCCAAAGCTTTGGGCCCGGAGGGCACCGCCTTGGGCTTTACCGATCTTTTAGGCTGCGATCTTTCCCCCGCTGCCGCCTTGCTCGCCGCAGAAAAAGACCTGCAGCCTTTTTGGGTGGATGTTAAGCGCCGCTTGGGACACTACCCTCATCGCCGCCGCCGACAGAGCCACTTGGGGCGCTCTTGCCGCCGCCGACGGAAAAAGTTACGGGGCCGCCGCCGTAGTGGATAAAGAAGAAGACTTGGTAAAGGCTCTTCTTTACGGCTACAGCAGCATAGGCTTCGATCTTAAAGAGCAGGTAGACCTGAGCGTGGACGATCTGAGCGCCGCAGAGATCGACGAACGCTATGAAAAATTGCCGGAACTTTTCAGATCCGCCCTGACCGCTTCCTATCTTCAGTCGGAATTCGATGCGGAAGGTTTTAAGCTGCGCTATGAAGAAGACGAATTGAAGCGCATCATCTTGGGCTACGGGCAGGCCCTCATGCACAGTCAATATATTTATGAGACCTACCTGAAAGGTTCTCCCTGGCCCTTAGATTATGAAGCGGACTTTTCAAAAGTGTCCCTCAGTCCCGCCGCTCACTATCTTCTCGCCAAAGAATGGGAACGCAACAGCGTGAAGGTCTGCTGCGTGACGTTGGACGCCGCCCGCTTTGCCGCCGACCCGGATGAATTGGAGGCTCACTGCCGCATCGCCGCCTTCTTCGGCTATCGCTTGGGCCTTTTGCACGCCGACACGGCACTGGCCGATCCTCGAAAAGTGCGCGCGCTTTTAAAAGAAAAAGTGCATTTCAAATTGACGAGCTTGATCTTTAAAGCCGTTTTAAAAACGATGGAAGAAAAAGAGCCCGCTCTTTCGGAAAAAATTTGCCGCGCTTTGAGTGACGGCTCTGAAAAAACCGTCGCAGAACTTTCACCTTCTGCCATAAAAGAGCACGAAAAAATTTTGGGCGCTCAAAGCGAAATGAAAGCGGCTCTTAAAAATTTCGCCGCCCAAAACAAAGAGGCCTGCGCCGCTATGTTGGGAGAGCTCACGGGTTCCTTCGTCAAAAAATTATGATCGGCAAAAAAGATGTTGACAAAGGCCGCGCCCAACAATTATAATGGTTTTAATTTCACAGAGCCCTCAAAAAGTGATGATTGGGACCAAAGCTGAACAGGCTGCCTCAAGAGAGCCGGTGTTGGGTGCGAACCGGCGGAGCGGTTCGGCCGTTATATCCCCCATGAACTCGCCAGCGAAAGCCTGAAGGTCAGTAGACTGGTGCGCAGCGGCGGCGTTAAGGCCGAGCCGGTTGATGGACCGGTGCGAAAGTGATAAATTAGGGTGGTACCGCGTATTTATACGCCCCTGTCGATACAGGGGCGTTTTCTATTACCGCCCGATGCTGACCTAAAAACACAGGAGGCTGTTTCATGTTCGAAAAAGTTTTGCTGACCGGAAAAAATGAAGAGACCTTGCTGCCCCGAGTGCTGCGTGTCCTCTCCAAGCAAGGAGCGCAGGTGCGTACGCTGCACATGGACTGCCGGGGCGCCGATCTCTCTTTGGAAATAGAATTGGAAGGTGCGGCCGCCGCTCAAGTTGCCAAATTGTTGGAGAAACAAGTCTCCGTTCTTTCCGTGGAGACCGTAGCCTAAGGAGGCGTCTATGAAGTTGAAAGGCTCCCAAGCCATCGTAAAATTGCTGCAGGAGCAGGGCGTCGATACTATCTTCGGCTATCCGGGCGGTCAGGTCATCCCCCTCTATGATGCTCTTTACGACTCTCCCTTACGCAATGTGCTCACCGCTCACGAACAAGGCGCCGTTCACGCTGCGGACGGTTATGCCCGCTCCAGCGGCAAGACCGGCGTAGTGATCGTTACTTCCGGCCCCGGGGCCACCAACATCGTCACCGGTCTGGCCACCGCTTATTTGGACTCCGTGCCCTTGGTCGCTCTCACCGGTCAGGTGGGCGTAGGCATGTTGGGCCGCGATTCTTTTCAGGAGATAGACATCGTAGGCGTCACTTTGCCCGTCACCAAATACAACGTGATGGTGAGAAGCGGCGCCGGCTTGTTGCCCAGTTTAAGGCGAGCCTTCGCCATCGCTCGGCAGGGCCGGCCCGGCCCGGTGCTGGTGGACATCCCCAGCAACATTCAAAACGAAGAGATCGAATGGACGGAGCCCGAAGTGGAATATCTGGCCGATATCCCGAAGGCTCTGCCCGAATTTATCAAAGAGGCGGCCGCCACCCTCAATGCGGCTCAACGCCCCGTTCTTTTGGTGGGAGGCGGCGCCGTCAACAGCGATGCTCAGGCGGAACTTTTGCAGTTGGCCCGGCGTTCCGACCTGGCGGTGGTGAATTCTTTGATGGGCGTGGGCGTCTTCCCCGAGTCCGACCCTCGTTGCCTCGGCCTCACCGGCATGCACGGCCACATCGCTTCTAATTTGGCTGTGGCCAATGCAGACGTGCTCATCGTGGCCGGCAGTCGTTTCAGCGATAGGGTCACCGGCGACCGCAATCGTTATGTCGGTCAAAAGACCATCATCCAAATAGACATCGACCCCACCGAGATCGATAAAAACGTGGCGGTGGCCGTGCCCTTGATGGGCGACATCAAAGAGACCGTCGCTGCCCTGCTGCCTCTTATCGAAGAAAAAAAACATCCCGCTTGGTGGGAGCAGATCAAAAAATGGGACGCCACCGAGGACCGCTCCCTGCTCGCCGACGGTCGCCTCACCGCTCCCTGGCTGATGCGGGAGCTGACGACCACCCTTGCGGCGGAGGAGCCCATCTATGTTACCGACGTGGGCCAGAACCAAATGTGGGCGGCCCAGCATCTGGTGATCGATGCTCCTCGCCATCACCTCACCAGCGGCGGCTGCGGCACCATGGGCTTCGGCCTGCCCGGCGCTCTGGGGGCTGCCTTTGCCAAACCCAAGGCCCGCATAGTGGTGATCAGCGGCGACGGCGGCTTCAAAATGACGGGTATGGAACTTTACACGGCGGTCCGAGAAAAAAGAAAACTGATCTGCGTCGTGGTCAACAATTCCTGTTTGGGCATGGTGAGGCAGTGGCAGCAACTTTTCTACAATGCCCGCTATTCCAACACTCTTTTGACAGAGTTCGACTTCGCCGCTTTTGCCTCCAGCTGCGGCGCCGCCGGCAAAAGAGTTACCGATCGGGCCGGTTTCACCGCCGCCTTGGCCGAGGCCCGCGCCTCTGAGGTGCCCTTCGTCATCGATGCCTGCATCGCTCAAGACGATCTGGTAGAGCCCATGGTGGCACCCGGCGCCGTTTTGAACGATTTCGTGAACAAAAACATCCGCTGAATTTTTCTTCTTTTGTTTCTTCTTGTTATCTTTGGCTTCGGCCATGATAAATAAAATTTTTATAAACGAGGTGTAAAAATGGCTGTACAAATGTACTATAACGAGGATGCCAATCTGGATCTTTTGAAGGGTAAAAAGATCGCCGTCATCGGCTACGGCTCTCAAGGCCACGCTCATGCCCTGAACCTGAAAGACAGCGGCTGCGATGTAGTGGTAGGCCTTTATGAAGGCTCCAAGTCTGTTGAAAAGGCCCAAAAAGCCGGGCTCACCGTGCTGCCCACCGCCGAGGCCGCCAAGGCCGCCGACATCATCATGATGCTGATCCCCGACGAGAAGCAGGCTGCCACCTATAAGAAGGACATCGCTCCCCATCTCACCGCCGGCAAAGCTCTGGCCTTCGCTCACGGCTTCAACATCCACTTCGGCCAGATCGTTCCTCCCGCCGACGTAGACGTGTTCATGGTAGCACCCAAGGGCCCCGGCCATCTGGTACGCCGCACTTATGTGGAAGGCAGCGGCGTGCCCGTTTTGGTCACCGCTTATCAAGATTACACCGGCAAAGCTCATGACTTGGCTCTGGCCTATGCCAAAGGCATCGGCGGCACCAGAGCCGGCGCTTTGGAGACCACTTTCAGAGAAGAGACCGAGACCGACCTCTTCGGCGAGCAGTGCGTTTTGTGCGGCGGCATCACCGCCCTCATCACCGCCGGTTATGAAGTTTTGACCGAAGCCGGTTACGAGCCCGAGTCTGCCTTCTTCGAATGCATGCACGAGATGAAGCTCATCGTCGACCTGATGTATGAAGGCGGCATGGGCAAGATGCGCCACTCTATCAGCGACACTGCCGAGTTCGGCGACTACACCACCGGCTCCCGCATCATCACCGCCGAGACCAAGGCTGCCATGCGCCAAGTTCTCGCCGAGATCCAAGACGGCACCTTCGCCAAGAAGTGGATCCTGGAGAACCAGGCCGGCCGTCCTCAGTTCAACGCCATGCGCCGCCGGGCCGCTGCCCATCCCATCGAGAAAGTGGGCGCCCGTCTGCGCAGCTTGATGTCCTTCCTGAAAAAATAAGGACGGAAGGCTTCGATCGAAAAGGGAGGTGGCCTCATGGCCGACACTCTGATACTCTACTATTCTTGTCAAGGCCACACCGAACGGGTGGCGGAGCTGCTGCATAAACTGGTGGGCGGCGACCTGTGCGCCGTGCATCTCAAAGAAGAGTACACGCCCTTGGCTGCCTACACCAAAGGTCTTTATCACATCAAGAAGGGCCTCTGCCCTCCTCTGCAGCAAGATGTGGATATCAGCGGCTACGACACCGTCTACTTAGGCAGCCCGGTGTGGTATTGGACTCTCACTCCCCCCATCGCTTGGCTGCTGAAAGAAAAAAATTGGCAGGGCAAGACCATCTGTCCTTTCACCACCAACGGCAAAAAGAACGGCGACTGCTTCAAAAAGGTCGCCCGTTTGGCCGAAGGCGCCGAGGTGAAAGAAGGCTGCGCCATCTCCATGGTGAAGCAAAAAGCGGACAGCATCATCCTTTATGAATTGAAGCGCTGGCTGGCCTCTTTGCGATAGTTTTGCTCATTTTAAAGAGGAGCGTTTTCGGCAGTCGAAAAAAAATTAAAGAGCCGCGGCTCTGTGCCTTTGGGCAACGGGCTGCGGCTCTTCTTTTTGCGCTAACGCTCGCAAATTTTTATGCGAGCCTCTTTTTTTCCGGAGCGAGATCTTTTTCGGCGCTCTTTCGGCTGAGCCTGCAAATTTTAGGCGGCTGCTTCTTTCTGACGGACCGAGACTTTTTCGCGAAGGACGAAAAAAGAGCACGCTCTCTTTTTTTACGACCCATTTTTCTTTACTTAAATCTTGCGAACGGCTATAATAGGCTCAAGACTCTGCGCAGCTTCGATAAAGCCTTGCGCAAAATTTTCGGGAGCAGACATGTTAAGCACGGACCTCGTCCCCTCCCGCACCGCTTGCTTTTGGCAGGGCGTGCGGGACGGGCTGCCCATAGCCATAGGTTATTTCGCCGTAGCCTTCACCTTCGGCATCGCCTCCAAGCCTTTCGGCCTCGATGCCCTGCAGGCCGCCTTTATGAGCTTCACCAACATGACCAGCGCCGGCCAGTTTGCCGCTTTGGGCATCATCGGCAGCGGCGGCAGCCTGGTAGAGATGGCCCTCACCCAATTGATCATCAACCTGCGCTATTGTTTGATGAGCTGCGCCGTCAGCCAGCATCTGCCCGACGGCCTGCCCTACTATCATCGTTTTTTGATGGCCTATGTGGTCACCGATGAGATCTTCGGCGTTTCCATCCGGCAAAAGCTCATCTGGCCCTGCTACATTTACGGCATGTTGATTGTCACCGTCCCCGGCTGGACCTGCGGCACCGCTTTGGGCGTGCTCACAGGCAAGGTGCTGCCTTTGCGCCTCATCAGCGCTCTCAGCGTCGCCCTTTACAGCATGTTCATCGCCGTCATCGTCCCCGCCGCCAAAGACAGCAAAGTGCTGGCCTGCCTCATCCCCTTGGCCATGCTCGTCAGTTCGGCCTTCAACCTGCTGCCTGTGCTGAGAGACATTTCTTACGGCAGCCGCATCATCATCCTCACGGTGAGCCTCAGCCTCGCCGCCGCTTATTTCTTCCCCGTGCATGAAGAAGAGGAGGAGCAATGACGGAGCACAGCCCCTACACTTATATCATCGTCATGGCGGCGGTCACCTATTTGATCCGGGTGCTGCCCCTCACTCTCATCCGCAGCCGCATCAAACAGCCGCTGCTGCGCTCTTTTCTCTTTTACGTGCCCTATGTGACTTTGGCGGTGATGACCTTCCCCGCCATCCTCTCCGCCACCGGCTCCGTCGCTTCGGCCGCCTTGGGCTTTTTATGCGCCGTCTTCTGCGCCTACCGTGGCCGCAGCCTGGTGCAGGTGGCTGCCGTCAGCTGCGCCGTGGTCTTCATCGCCGAGCTTTTCATCTGAAAGGCAGAACTTTGGCCTCCGAACTTTTTTGCAAAGATCGTCTACTTCGCCCCTTCTCCCTTTTGGCGAAGACCTGCGGGCACAACGCCCGCCTTTGTAAAAACGAACTTGCTTTCAAGGCTGCCGGAGCAAAAGACGCTATCGCTTTTTAAAATAGGCAAAATTTTACGGCCCTGCTCTTCATGAACGAGGAGCGGGGCCGTTGATCTTTTGTTTGATCATGCTCGGTAAGCTTTTCTATCGCTCGGCAGTTGTCGGCTCAAAGGCCAAAATATCAAAGAGCTCCTTCCCTGCTATACCTGCGACTGCGCACATCGTCTTTTGCTTGCGAAATATCGACATCTTCTTTGACCTTTAATATTGCTTGCCGCTGTAGCTTTGAAACAGCGCTTCTTTTTTTTGCAGATATTCAAGATAATTATCTTTGGTGATGAGCCCGCGGCCCTCTTTCATCCACCGCAGTATGGCCGAGTTCACCCAAGAGCCGTAATGATTGGCATCTTTATAATTGTCCAAATCATTGGTCAATTCCGTATCCAGATCGAAAGCGAACAGTTTTATATTGTCATACGGCAGAAGCATTTCTATAATAAATTTTTCTGCTGCCACAAGAGTCGCCAGCTGCTCTTTGCTGTATTGGCTGTAAGTTGCGCAACTATAAGGGGGAATGAAGTAATAAAATTTTGTTCCCGGATGAGCGGCAGGCAAGTCCGCGACGTTTTGAAGAATATTGGCTTTAATGAGTTCTTGCTCCGCAACACCGAACTCAACCGGAACGAAAAAATGCCCTAAAAGGTGCCCATTATAATCGCACAGAGACAGAAAATGTCGGCCATAACGCTCCCCCTTATCGCCCCAATGACAATAATCGTCAAAGGAAGTTATGCCGCCGCCCTTACGGCTCCTCCAAAGCATTTTAAAACAGTAGCTCAAAGCCTTAAAGTTGAAAATGTATTTTACATCGTCAACGATATTGTCGTTATATAAGTAGTCCGGAAGCTCCCAACCGTTTGCTACCGCATCCTTGTCATAAAAGAAATAAGAGGGGTCCAGCGATCTGACTACATACTTAACCTTATGCCCGGTCCTGTAAGCCACTCTTACATTATCGTTGATCTCTTTAAATCTGCCGGCGGGAAACGGCACCTTGACCGCCTTCACATCAAATAAGCTGTCCATTTCCGTCGTACGGAAATTTTCTGTCATACTGGTCCCGGTGATGATTGCATCGTAATCGAAGTGCCGCATGATGCCGTCGTTCTGATATCTCTCCCTGTCCAGAACATAATAGAATGACGGCAGGGGTTTATGATAATGCATGAAGGGGTCTAAATAGACGACCATAAACGCCGTCAAAAGGAGCACGACCGGAAGCGACCCCGCAAAAAGCTTCACCCATTTTTTGTGATCCATCTTCTTCGCTCCTTACCGCACTTAAAATTGAAAATACAAAAATTCGGAAACTCTGCTCATGTTCAGGAAACTGTAGATGAAAGCAAGGAAGACCAACGCCGCAGTCAAGTAAACATTTCTCTTTTCCAAATTTTTGGGATCGAAGTATATCACGCTCAAGAGCCCCATCAAAAGCACCGATGCGAAATGGACCTTCAATTCCCCGATGGGCAAAAAAGCCGTCAACGCCGCCGGCCAATGTTTGGAGTAGGGGAGACAGAAACTGCCGATATCCGTCATAGCCTTGATGATGTTCATGGCCTTTGAGAAATTCTCTGCTCTGAAAAATATCCACGCGATATTCACTGCGTTGAAGGTCAGCAGCCAATTCACGGCCGTGGGCAGTTTCACCCCCGTCCGCCGCCACAGATGATTGATGCAAATGTAAAGGCCGTGCAAAAAGCCCCAGAAGATAAAGGTCCAGCCGGCGCCGTGCCACAGCCCGCCCAAAAGCATCGTTATCATGATGTTGCGCAGATGATGGCCGTTGCGGTTGCCTCCCAAAGGTATGTAAAGATAATTTTTCAGAAAGGCCGATAGGGTCATGTGCCAGCGGCGCCAAAAATCTATGATGCTGCATGCTCTGTACGGCAAATTGAAATTTATCGGCAACTGAAAATTAAAAAGCAGGCCCAGCCCGATGGCCATTTCGGAATAGCCGGAAAAATCGAAATACAGCTGCAGCGTGTAAGCCAGCGAGCCGCCCCAAGCATCCAGCATGGCAAGACCTGCAGGTGCCTCAAAAACTTCGTTGGCGAAAACAGCCAGTTTGTCCGCGATGATGACCTTTTTGAAAAGACCTACGGTGAACCAGGTGATGCCGTACATCAAATTTTTATAATCGAGCCTATAGTTCTCCGCCTTGGAAAACTGGGGTATCATATCTTTATGATATAAAATGGGCCCGGCTATCAGATGGGGAAAGAGGGTCACGAACAAGAGATAATCGCTGCCGGAATATCCTTTCGTCTCACCTCGATAAACGTCTACGAGATACGCAGTTTGAGTAAAAGTGAAAAAGGAGATGCCCAAGGGCAAAACTATGTTCTGCAAAGGAAGGGCGGTCCCGCACAAAGTGTTTATGTTCGTTAAGATAAAATCCGTATACTTGAAGTAAGCTAAAAAGGCGAGATCGAAAGCGACGCCCGCCGCCAAGACCAAACCGCTGCGCTTGACGCTCAAAAGGCGAGCAACACAGTAATTGACCGCCGCCGACACTAAAAGCAACGGCAAATTGCTTATGTCCCAATAAGAATAAAAAACGAGGGACGCCAAAACGAGAAAGTTTTTAGCGGCACTCGCACCATAACGCTTGGCCAATTGAAAATAGCCAAGCAAAGTCAGCGGCAGATATAGCAAAATAAATTCATATGAATTGAAAAGCATGGCACAGCTCCTCTCTGCGATCGTTTTGTATTATATCATACCTTTACCCCCCCACAAGACTTTAGAACATTGGGAACTGCGCTTGTTCGATCTCTCTCGCCCCTCCCTTTTTTGCAAAGATCGTCTCCTTCGCCCCTCTCCCTTTTTGCGAAAGGCTGAAGGGAAAACGCCCGCCTTCGCAAAAACGAACTGGTTTTCAAGGCTATCGGAGCAAAAGACGCTCTCGCTTTTTAAAACAGGCAAAATTTTACGGCCCTGCTCTTCATGAACGAGGAGCGGGGCCGTTGATCTTTGTTTGATCATGCTCGGTAAAATTTTCTATCGCTCGGCAGTTATCGGCTCAAAGACCAATATATCAAAGAGCTCCTTCCCTGCTATACCTCCGAGCTCGTGTATCGTCTTTTTTTGGCGAGATATAGGTGGCTTGCTTAGGCTTTAATATTGCTTGCCGCTGTAGCTTTGCAGCAATTCTTCTTTTTTCCGCAAGTAATCATGATAATTATCTTTGGTGATGAGCCCGCGGCCCTCTTTCATCCATATCAAGATAGAGGAATGCACCCACTCTCCATAATGGAGTGTGTCGTAATAGTTATTAAGATTATTAGTTAAGTCCGTATTCAAGTCAAAGGAATATAACCTTACGTTATTATATGGCAAAAGCATTTCTATAACCAATTTTTCTGCTTCTACATAACTTACTAACTGCTCTTTACTGTATCTGCTCCAAAACACGCAATTATAGGGCGGAAAAAAATAATAAAAAGTCGTTTCTGGATGAGCCTCTGGCAAAGATAGAACATTTTGTTTAATATTAGCCTTTATTCGCTCTACTAGCACGGTGGTAATTTCATCTGGAAGAAATGGTGGGGTTCTCTTATCTAGATTTCGTACAACATTTTCCCTGCCACATTTAGATCTACAACTCCCGTTAGTGGCATATTTATCAAAAGAAGTCACCCCACCACTAACCTGTCGCAATTTATTAAATATTATGTGCTTACATTCATTTAAAACATCTACATTGAAAATGTATCTTACGTCATCTGTAACAGTATCATTGTAAAGGTAATAAGGATAAATGAAAAGATCGGTCATTGTATCCTTATCATGAAATATCTTATCAGCGTCTAACGACCTAATTATACATTTTACTCTATGTTCAGTTCGGTAAGCGACTTTTAGATTATCATTGACTTCCTTTAAACTCCCTCCCGAGAAGGGTACTTTGATTGAATTTACATCAAATAAGCGATCCATCTCAGTAGTGCGAAAATATTCTGTCACACTCGTTCCGGTAATTACAGCATTATAGTTAAAATGCCGCATAATACCATCGTTTTGATAGCGTTCATTTTTTAAACTATAATATAAATCTGGATGGGGTTTATGATAGTGAAAAAATGGATCAATATAAATAGCTAAACTCATACACACTAAAAGTGCCCCCACAAACATCCCAACAAACAGTTCCACCCATTTTTTATAATCCATATTCTTCATCCTTATCATACTTAAAATTGAAAATACAAAAATTCCGTGACTCTGCTCAAATACAAAAAACTGTAGAAAAAGGCAATGAAAATCATCGCAACGCTTAAGTAGAAATTTCTCTTCTCCACGTTCTTGAGGTCAAAGTATATTACGCTTAAAAGTATCATCCCAAGGACAAAAAACAAATTGCCTAAATCCAACTTAAAAAAGTTTGTAAATGGCAGCGGTGTTCCCTTGGAATAAGGCAAACAGAAACTGCCGATATCCGTCATAGCCTTGATGATGTTCATGGCCTTTGAGAAATTCTCTGCTCTGAAAAATATCCACGCGATATTCACTGCGTTGAAGGTCAGCAGCCAATTCACGGCCGTGGGCAGTTTCACCCCCGTCCGCCGCCACAGATGATTGATGCAAATGTAAAGGCCGTGCAAAAAGCCCCAGAAGATAAAGGTCCAGCCGGCGCCGTGCCACAGCCCGCCCAAAAGCATCGTTATCATGATGTTGCGCAGATGATGGCCGTTGCGGTTGCCTCCCAAAGGTATGTAAAGATAATTTTTCAGAAAGGCCGATAGGGTCATGTGCCAGCGGCGCCAAAAATCTATGATGCTGCATGCTCTGTACGGCAAATTGAAATTTATCGGCAACTGAAAATTAAAAAGCAGGCCCAGCCCGATGGCCATTTCGGAATAGCCGGAAAAATCGAAATACAGCTGCAGCGTGTAAGCCAGCGAGCCGCCCCAAGCATCCAGCATGGCAAGACCTGCAGGTGCCTCAAAAACTTCGTTGGCGAAAACAGCCAGTTTGTCCGCGATGATGACCTTTTTGAAAAGACCTACGGTGAACCAGGTGATGCCGTACATCAAATTTTTATAATCGAGCCTATAGTTCTCCGCCTTGGAAAACTGGGGTATCATATCTTTATGATATAAAATGGGCCCGGCTATCAGATGGGGAAAGAGGGTCACGAACAAGAGATAATCGCTGCCGGAATATCCTTTCGTCTCACCTCGATAAACGTCTACGAGATACGCAGTTTGAGTAAAAGTGAAAAAGGAGATGCCCAAGGGCAAAACTATGTTCTGCAAAGGAAGGGCGGTCCCGCACAAAGTGTTTATGTTCGTTAAGATAAAATCCGTATACTTGAAGTAAGCTAAAAAGGCGAGATCGAAAGCGACGCCCGCCGCCAAGACCAAACCGCTGCGCTTGACGCTCAAAAGGCGAGCAACACAGTAATTGACCGCCGCCGACACTAAAAGCAACGGCAAATTGCTTATGTCCCAATAAGAATAAAAAACGAGGGACGCCAAAACGAGAAAGTTTTTAGCGGCACTCGCACCATAACGCTTGGCCAATTGAAAATAGCCAAGCAAAGTCAGCGGCAGATATAGCAAAATAAATTCATATGAATTGAAAAGCATGGCACAGCTCCTCTCTGCGATCGTTTTATATTATATCACACCTTTACCCCCCCACAAGATTTTGGGACATTGGGAACTGCTCTTCTTCGCTCTCCCTCGCCCCTCCCTCTTTTGCAAAAGATCGTCTCCTTCGCCCCTTCTCCCTTTTGGCTAAGACTTGAAGACACAACTCCCGCCTTTGAAAAAAGGACTTCTTTTCCGATTTGTCGGAGCAAAAACGGCTATCGCTTTTGAAAAAGGCAAAATTTTACGGCCCTGCTCTTCATGAACGAGGAGCGGGGCCGTAGATTTTTTGCGTTGCAAGTTCGCTATGTTGAAAAATTCGCGCTGCTGTTTACTTTTTGTCGGCTGCTTTTTCTTTGAGCTTTTTCTCTTTCCTCTGAGCGGCGACTCTGTTGAAAAGGATGTACAGCACGTCCGCCGACTCGTCGGCGAATTTGTAGATCACGTCGCCTTCATCGGTGTGGAAGGTGATGACGGTGCCGCCGTCGAAATCGGCGCCGGTGACGGCGTCCAGTTCGGTGGTCACCGCCGTTTTATCGGTGATATAGAGCAGCCTTTGATCGGTGAGGAAGAAAAAGCCCAGGCTCACCACCACCACCGCTTCTTCCTGCAGCTTGGGGTGCTGCAGTTTTTCGCCGGCGAAGGTCACCGTCTCGTCGATGGCGAAGCGGCGGGTCACTTCCAATAGATTGTCCTCCCGCTCCACCGTCTTGCGCTGGCAGGCGCCGGCGTTCACATAGCAGCGGCACACCTCCCCTTCCCGCAGGGACAGCACCACGTCCATCACGCCCAGTTCTTCGTTCTCGGCGCACCACAGCTCGCGAAAATGATCCAAGGCGTTTTGGATGTTGCTGCGAAATTCAAAGGGGATGTCCAAAAGGCGGCACTTTTCCCGCAGCGTTTCTTCTTCGGCGGGAGAAAAACGGCGCACCTTGCTCATCTCATTAAAGAGCTCGTTGAAATATTCGCCGAAGACTTGCTTGCGCACCGCCAAGCCTTCTTCGTAATCGTAGGCGAAGAGGCGGTTTATCCCGGCGATGTCCAAAGGCTCCGTCCCTGCCAAAAGGCCTCGGCAGCGGCAGCGATAGGCCTCGGTCTTGGCGCTTCTCTCGGCCATCTTCACCAGCACGGGGGGAAGGTCCAGCGCCTCTGCCAAATGGGCTGCCTCTTGAAAGGCGGCGTCGTCTTCTTGCAGCGCTTTTTTATAAGCGGCCTCGGCGGCGACGCGATAGAGGGCGCTGCGCTGTTGGTTGCTCTCTTCGTTCAGCTTCGCTCCCCACTTTTTGCACACTTTTTTCACGGTGGCGGCGTCCACTTGCCCTGCATTATCCGCAGCGGCCAAAATATTTTCCAATTCTTTCCATGCGTTGCCGCTGGGTTTGCCGCCGAAGAGCCCGCCCAAAAAGCCGCTCTTGGTCAGTTCCTGTTTTTTATAGCCTTCCACTGCCTTCACCCCGTGTGAGATTTTTTCTTTGCATATTCAAAATTATACCACGGCGGCGGCGCCTTTGTCTAACCGGCAAGAAAAAAGGATGCCCTGCGGGCATCCTCCCGAAAAATTTTTTTGTGAAATTTTTCCGCAAGACGGTTTTTCCTCTCCCTTGGGGTTTTTGCGAAAATGTTTTGCTATTTCCCTCACTTCAGCGGCAGCTCCGCCACTTTCAGCGCCACCTGCTGCTCTTGCTCCAGAGGCGTGCCGAAAAAGACTCCCTTGTCGATGATGCAGTCGCCGGCGTCTCTTCCTTCGGAAATTTTTATGTAGCGGTCGTCCACCATGCGGTTGTGGGTGGGGTCGATGCCGATCCACTGGCCTTTGGCGTAAATGTCCAGCCAGGCGTGGGTGGCCCCCTCGCCGATCATGAAGCCGGCCACGTAGCGGGCGGGGATGTCCGACTGGCGGCAGAGGGCGATCATGATGTGAGCGTAATCCTGACACACGCCCCGCCCTTGGTCGAGGGCCTGCTGGGCCGTGGTGGTGGTGTAGGTGGTGTTGGGGATGTAGGCAAAGCGGCGATAGAGCCTTTCGCACATGGCCAAGGCCTTCTGCACCGGGTCGTGCAGGCCCAAGGCTGCGGCCAAATAGGGCTCGGTGCCCTTCAGCAGCGTGGTCTGGGGAGTGGAAAATTTGTACAGGGGGTTCAAGGGGCCCATGTCCACGTTCTCGCTGTCGGTGATCGCCTCTCCCGTCACTTTGAAACCGAAGCGGCGATGAGGCTCTTCGATGTAGCCGAAGCAAACGTCATTGCCGAAGGCATCGCAGGTCTTGGTGACGGCCGTATCGGGATCGATCTCCAAAAACAGTTCTTCGATCCTTTGATAACCGGTGTTCTTAGGCAGGCAGCGCAGAGAAAAACTGTGCCGCACCACGTCGTCGCTGAGCCGCAGCTTCATTTCGTAACGAAAGCGGAGTTTGCGCAAAAAGATCAATCCTTAACTATATTGTTCAGCTGATCCAGATAAGGCATCAGGTCTTCGCCCCTCTTGAAGGCTTCGCTGAAGATCTTGAAAGCCCGGGCATCGAACTCGCAATGACTGCGCTGCAGACGATAGACCATGCGATCGTAAGCCAGCTTCATCGCACGCTTATCATAATCTAAACGAATGTATAAGTCAAGCCTTTCGATGTAGCGGCCGCACTTCATGATGTTGCGCGACTCGCTGCTCTCCATCACGTCGTCGATGCTGCCCCAAAAAGCGTAGAGGTTGTCCAGCACTTCCTGCAGTTTCAAAAGACAGTTGGGCTCGGCGGCCGCCCCTTCCATAACGTCCAGGGCCATTTCTATATAGCTATGGGCGGTGGAGCTCAATTGATCACGCAGCACCATGGCGTTGTCGCAGGCCCGCCGCAAATTGCTGTAGACGGAGTTGGGGTCGGCGGCGTCGAAAAGATAGTTGACGTCGAAAACTTCTTTGCTGCCGTACACATCGGGGATGGACAGCTTGGCGCACACTTCTTTATAGGCATCGGGATCTTTGTCGATCATGCTGTCGTAGCACTCCATGAAGATGGAGATGGTGGTGAAGGCTCGCTCGCTGTATCGGCCCAGCCAGTAGAGGTGATTGGATTTTTCTAACGAGATAATACCCATGTGTCTTTAAAGCCTCCTCCTTGAGAAGAATTGACCACGAAGGAATCGGGATTGCGGGAGAAACGGGTGAGGCCGCTGGGCCACACCTGAGTTTTTTCGCCGCTGAGGACGAAGGCCCTCAGGTCCGCCTTGCGCAGCACTTCCTTGCCGTCGTCCATCACGGGCAGGTCGATGAAGTCGATGATCTCCTGAGCGATAAAGCGGCGGGGCTGGGCATTGATGAGGGCTTTGAACTCTTCTTTCTTAACGCTGTCCAGATCGCGGCCGAAGAAGACGCCGTAGCCTCCGGCTTCGGAAACATCTTTGAAGACCAATTCGTCGAAGTGGGCCAAAGCGTAGTTCCTGTCCTGCTTATAATACATCAAATAAGTGGGGGCGTTGCGGGTGATGCTGTCTTCGCCCAAATAATATTTGATCATGGCGGGGACGAAGTAGTAGATGCCCTTGTCGTCGGCGATGCCGTTGCCGGGGCTGTTGATGAGGGCCACGTTGCCGGCCCGATAAGCGCTGATGAGGTTGGGCACGCCGATGACCGACTCGGGCAGGAAGGTGAGGGGGTCCAGATATTCGTCGCTGATGCGGCGATAAATGGCGCCCACCCGCAGAGGTTTATCGATGGTCCGATAGAAGACCTGCGAATCTTCCACATAAAGATCGCTGGGCATGGCCAGCACGCTGTGGGTCATCTCCGCCAAATAGGCGTGTTCGAAGAAGGCGGCGTTGAAGCGGCCGGGGGTGAGGATGACGTTGATGCCCCCCGTGTTCACATAATTCATCATGGCCAGCAGCAAGTCGCCGTAGTTGCGGTTGTCAATGACGCTGTGCTTGCCGTAAGTGCGGGGCGCGGCCATGCGGCACAATTTACGGGCGATGAGGGGATAGGATGCACCGGAGGGAATGCGCAGGTTGTCTTCCAAAATGTACCAGTTGCCGTCCTTGGCCTGCACCAAGTCGATGCCGGCGATGTGGGCGTACACTTTTTGCGGCGGGGTGATGCCGAAGCATTGAGGCAGATAACCTTTGGACGAGAACACGAACTCTTCGGGGATCACCTTGTCTTTCAGGATCTTCTGCTCGTGGTAGATATCCTGCAAAAACAGGTTGAGAGCGGTGACCCTCTGGGTCAGGCCCTTGCTCATGACGGCAAATTCTTCCGCGGTGATGACTCTGGGTATGGCATCGAAGGGGAAGAGCTGCTCGTGGAAGGTGTTGTTCTTGTAGATGCCGAACTTCACACCGTAGCGAGCCAGCAACTTGTTGATGTCGCCGGCATATTTTACCAGATCTTGCATGTCTTTCTTCTCCTTTCCTACTCCCTTTCTTTTTATCCGTCGCCCGCAGGCGCTAGCTTGTAAAAAAAGACAAAGGACCCCGACGGAACACCTTTGTCTGCTTCACTTCAATTGTAAACATCTTGTGAACCTTAGTCAATGATTTTTTCAGATTTTTCGCGGCTCTCGCGCCCCGCTGTGAAAAGCGGCGTTCTTTCGAAAAAACTTGCGGTGGTCGATGTCTTCACCTCTCCCCTTCTGTGATATAATTAGAGAACGACGAAAGCGGAGGGAAGGCAGCATGTCTTTTTTTGATGAAGCGCCGGGCAGCAAGGTCAATTGGAAAATAAACCTGCCTGTTTTATGGCTGGGAGTGTTTTTGGCCTGCGCCAGTTTCAGCAGTTGCATCCCCTTTCTTCCCGTCTATTTGCTGACAGAGCTGAAGGTGGAGCAGGACCAGGTGCGTTTTTGGAGCGGCCTCGTTTACGCCGTCACTTTTTTGGGCGCGTCCGTGATGGCTCCCTATTGGGGCGCGTTGGCCGACAGAGTGGGCCAGCGCAAGATGGCCATCCGCGCCGGCTTCGGCCTGGCCGTCACTTATTGGCTCACCGGCGTTTGTCAAAACGAATATCAACTTTTTGCCATAAGGGCTCTTTGCGGCCTCATCAGCGGCTTCGTCCCCGCCGCCATGAGTTTGGTGTCGTCCACTTTGCCTCAGGAGCGCATAGGCTGGGGGATGGGCCTGATGCAGACGGCCGCCGCCAGCGGCAGCATCACCGGCCCGCTTTTGGGGGGCTATCTCAGCAGTTGGTTCGGCATGCGCATGAGCTTCTTCGTGGGGGCCGTCTTTCTTTCGTTGGCCACGGTGCTGGTCATCTTTTTGGTCCGCGATGTGCCCATCGGCAGCGAAAGACGGCGGCAGGCCATGCACCTTTTCCATGACCTTGGCTTGGCTCTGCGCAACAAAGAGCTGGTCTACATCATGACCATGTTCTTTTTGATCCAAAGCTGCGTGATGATAGTGCAGCCGCTCATCACTCTTTACGTTGCCCAATTGATGGGGGCTATGAACGACGATGCGGTGAAGATGGCGGGGGTCGTCTTCTCTTTGGCGGGCATCGCCGGCATCATCGCCGCGCCTTTCTGGGGGAAAAGAGGGCAACGCTTCGGTTTCGTGCGCATCTTCTGTCTCGTGTCCTTGGGCGCAGGCTTGGTGGATCTTTTTCAAGTGGCGGTCACCGACGTGTGGCAGTTCGCCGTCGTGCAATTCACCTACGGCCTCTTTTTGGCGGGAGCGGCGCCCAGCATCAACGCCAATGTCACTGTCATCACCACTCAGGAGCAGCGGGGCAAGGCCTTCGGTCTTTTGACCAGCGCTCAACAGATGGGCGGCGTAGCCGGCCCCCTCGTGGGCGGCTTCTTGGGCAATTTAGTGGAGACCCGCTTCGTCTTCGTCTTCATCAGCTGCATCCTCATGAGCTGCTCCGCTTATTCTTATTTCACCCGCGTGAAAGGGCGCCCGGCTCACCCCGAGGGTCTTGCCGGCAAAATTTGACCGTCGAAAATTTTAGGCTGGCCCTCGAAGGTCTCATATAAAAAATAAGAAAGAAAAAAAGCAAAGACCCTGTTTCGAAACTTTTCCGTCGTCGAAAACAGGGTCTTATTTTTTTGGCGCATTTTTGATCTGTCGTGGCTTTCGAAAAAAGCGGGGGCCGCAAGAAGGGTCGCCTTCGAAAAAAACTCAGAGGCCGGCCTGTTCGATGCCGCTGAAAAGGTAGCCCATGTGCAAAGTGCTGTTCAAGAGCACCGCCCGCCACACGCCGTCGTTATTTTCCAAAACATTGATGCAGGTGTTGTCTTGCTTCACCTGCCAAAAATGCTCCTGCCCCATGCCCATGAGGTCGCAGATGACGGCCTTGTTCACCGCATCGTGGGCTGCCACCAAAACGGTCTTGCCGTCGTATCTGCGGGCATAATCTTCGAAGGCGGCCCGCACCCGGCGGCGCACGTCTTCTAAATTTTCACCGCCGGGCATTTGCACTAAATGAGGAGCGGTGTGCCACAGGTGAAATTCTTCGGGATAGGCGGCCTCGATGTCGCGGGCCAGCACTCCTTCCCAAGCGCCGTGGTTGATCTCCAGCAAACGCTCGTCGGTCTCTACCGGCAGATCGTGCAGCTCGGCGCACAGCTTGCAGGTGAAAAACGAACGCTGCAAGGGGCTCGAGACGGCCGCATCGAGAGGCACGGCTTTGAGGGCCGCTGCCAAGCGCCGGCCCTGCTCCAGGCCCCGAGGGCTGAGAGGCGTATCTTCCTGCCCCTGATAGCGGCCTTCGATGTTCCATGTAGTTTCGCCGTGGCGCACGAGGATGATGCGGACCATGGCTCAGTCCTCGCAGTTGATCAGCTTCACGTCCAGGATGCCCTGGATGCCCCGCAGCTGCAGCATGATGTCGTTGGGGATGTCGTCGCCCACGGCGATGGCCATGATGTTGGTGCCCCGCCCGGCTTTGCCGCTGCCCACCTGCATGCCGTTGATGTTGATGCCGGCGCTGCCTAAAACGGTGGCTATCTGGCCGATCATGTTGGGCTGATCGATGTGGGGAGCCAAAAGAAGATAACCTTCCGGTTTGAAGTCTACTCGATAGCCGTCGATCTCTACGATCTTGGCTTCTTTGCCGTCGAAAAGCGTGCCCACCAAACGGTGCTCGCCTTTAGGCGTGATGAGTTTGGCGGTGATGGCGGTGGTGAAGTAGCCGGTCTTGTGGGACTTGCTCTCTTTCACGTGCAGGTTGCGTTTTTTGGCGATGCTGGGAGCGTTGACGAAGTTCACCGTATCCTGAAGGATGGGATCCAGCAGCCCTTTCAAAAAGGCGGTGGTCAAAGCTTGGGTCTCGGTGGCTGCCAAGTCGCCGGTATATTCCACTTCCACATCGGTGATGGGTGCGTCGGCCAGATAGATGCCCAAGGTGCCCATCCTTTCGGCCAATTTGAAATAGGGAGCGATGACGGTGGCCACGCTCTTGGGGATGGGGGCCATGTTCACGGCGGTCATCACCGGCCGCCCTTCCAAGGCGTCGATGACCCCATAGGCCACGTCCACGGCCACGCCGATCTGGGCTTCTACGGTGCTGGCGCCCAAGTGAGGGGTCTGCACCACATTAGGCAGTCCCAAGAAAGGATTGTCTTCTTTTTTCAGGGGCTCGTTGGGATAAACGTCGATGGCCGCTCCTGCGATCTTGCCGCTCTTTAAGCCGTCGGCGATGGCCTGAGGATCCATGCAGCCGCCCCGGGCGCAGTTCACTATGCGTACACCGTCTTTCATCTTGGCGATAGCGGCGGCGTTCAGCATCTGGCGAGTCTCGCTGGTGAGGGGCGTATGGATGGTGATGTAATCGGACTTTTTCAACAAGGTGTCGAAGTCCACCAATTCTACGCCCACCTGACGGCCTCTTTCTTCGCTGATGTAGGGGTCGTAGCCGATGGTGGTCATCTCCATGGCCTGCATCCTGCGGGCCACGCGGCTGCCGATGCGGCCCACGCCGATGATGCCCAAAGTTTTTCCCTGCACTTGGATGCCGTCGAAGCTCTTTCTGTCCCACTTGCCTTCTTGCATGGACTGGTGAGCCTGAGGGATGTGGCGGGTCATGCTCATCATCAAAGCGATGGTGTGCTCGGTGGCGGCGATGGTGTTGCCCTCGGGGGCGTTCAGCACCACGATGCCCCGGGCGGTGGCGCTGGGGATGTCGATGTTGTCTACGCCTACGCCCGCTCTGCCGATGACTTTCAATTTAGAAGCGGCGGCGATGATCTCTTTGGTGACTTTCGTTTGGGAGCGGGTCACCAAGGCATCGTAGTCGCCGATGCAGTCCACCAATTGTTCGGGGGTCATGTTGGTTTTCACGTCTACGTCGAAATGTTCCCGCAAGAGAGCTACGCCTTTTTCGCTTACATCGTCGGAAACCAAGATCTTATAGGCCATCTTTCGTCCTCCTCTTCGTACTGCCGAGTTTTCCCTCGGAGCGTTCTCGTTTTTCGGCTCTTTTTTCAGCCGTGCTGTTTTTGATAAGTCTTCATGAAATCGGCCAGAGCGGCGCAGGCTTCATAAGTGACGGCGTTATAACAGCTGGCTCTGCAGCCGCCCACCAAGCGGTGGCCGCCGATGCCCACGAAGCCTTCGGCCTTGCCCTTGGCCACGAAATCTTTTTCCAAGGCGGCATCGGCCAAGTTGAAAGTGATGTTCATCAGCGAGCGATAGGCTTTTTGGGCGTGGCCCTTGTAAAAACCGCCGCTGGCATCTATCGCATCGTAGAGCAATTTCGCTTTGGCTCTGTTCCTCTTTAAAGCAGCCGCGGCGCCTCCCTCTTTTTCCAAATAACGCAGGGTCTTGTTCAGCATGTAGATGCAAAAGACCGGAGGCGTGTTGTAGAGAGAGTCGTTGTCGGCGAAGGTGCCGTATCTCAGCATGGTGGGCAGGTCCTGCCGGGCCGAGGCCAAAAACTCATCTTTGATGATGACTACCACCACGCCGGCGGGAGCCAGATTTTTTTGGGCGCCGGCGTAGATGAGATCGAACTTGGTCACATCTATGGGCCTGCTCAAAATGTCGCTGGACATATCGCAGATCACCGGCACGGGGAAGGAGGGGAAGTCGGGCCACTCCGTTCCGTAAATGGTGTTGTTGCTCGTAAGGTGCACATAGTCGGTGTCCGGCTGCCAAGTGAAATTTTGGGGGATGTAACTGTGGCCGGCGTCGGCGCTGGAAGCCGCTTCATAAGCTTCGCCGTAATATTTGGCTTCGGCCAGGGCTTTTTTGGACCAGACGCCGGTGTTGACGTAAGCGGCCCGCCTGCGTAAAAAATTGGCCGCCGTCATCATAAACTGGGTGCTGCCGCCTCCTTGGATGAAAAGGATGCGGTAATTTTCGGGAACGGCCAAAAGCCGCCGCAGCAGCTCTTTGGTCTCGGTATGAAGGGCGGCATATTCGCTGCTCCTGTGGCTGATCTCCGTGATGCTCATGCCGGTGTGGGCAAAGTCTAAAAATTCTGCCTGTACTTCTTCCAAAACAGGCAGAGGCAGGGCGCTGGGGCCTGCGTTGAAATTATAAGCTCGCTTGGTCATAGGCCACGCTCCTTTTTTCTACGGCTGCTCCGCAGTTGGGAGCATACGCTCATCATAGCACATTGGGGGCTTTAGTCAAGAGATTATTTCTCGAGGCAAAAAAGAAAGCCGAGGGCCTTTTTTCTTGCCGCAAAAATATTTCCGCTTTAATGATAACACAGAGGAGCGCTCGGCCGCAACCGCAAAAGTCGACGCGCAAGGATTTTGCGCCGTCTGTGTAGAATGAAAGCCTAAAAGAAGGCGGCCGCGGCGAAAAAACTCCCCCGTTTTTGCTGCGGTCTATGAAAAAGTTTATCGACTTTTTGCCGCGACTCTTGAGAAAGGTCGTCGACATTTCTCATCATGACCGATAAGAACACTCGTCGATATTTTTCATCGCGGCTTATAAGCAAGTCCGTCGATATTTTTCGCTGTGACTCGTGAAAAAGATCGCAGACATTTTTCATCGCCGCTTATGAGAAAAGTCATCGACCTTTTTCGGCACGGCTCGAGAAAAAATCGCGAAAAAATTTTGCTGCGGCTTTTTCGCCCTGCCCCGCCGCAAGAAAAGAGAGAACGAGAGAATATGGAAGACTTCGTCTGCGCCGGCCCCTACGGACCGCTGGAATGCATCATCGAACCTTATAGAGGGCCGGGCCCCTGCCCTGCCACTTTCATCATGTGCCACGGCTTTCGAGGCAGCAGAGAGAGCGGCGGCCGCGCCGTCATAGTGGCCCGGCAGCTGACCCGCTATTGCCAAGTGCTGCGTTTTAATTTTACTGCCACCGATCTTCTTTCCAAATGGAAGAAAGAATTGGAGGCGGTGCTGGCCGCCGTGCAAGAGAGGCAGCCCGGGGCCGTTTTCGTGCTGGGCCGCAGTTTGGGAGGAGCCTGCTCCTTCGTCACCACCGCCGTTCATCCCGAAGTCGCCGGCCTCATCTTATGGGCCGCTCCCTGCGATCTCAGGGGCACCTTCCGCTTCGTCATGGGCGAAGAAGATTACGCTCGTTTGGACGCGGGAGAAACGGTGCACTACGACGACGAAAGGGGCGTGTGCGATGTAGACCCCGCCTTTTTGCCCGACTTCGACCGCTACGACTGGCCAAGTTTGTGGCAGAGCCGTTCGAAAAAAATGCCGGTGCTCATCCTCCACTGTCAAGACGACGAGACGGTGCTCTCTTCTCAGGCCTGGCAAAATTTTGCGCACGCCCGAGCCAACGGCGTGCCCTGCACCTTCTGTCTTTTCCCCAAAGGGGACCACAGCTTCTCTCCTTACAGCGAGACTGCCGGCCGCCTCATCGCCGCTTGGCTGAGGGCCCATCTTCCCGCGGCAAAATAAACGAGGAGTGTTCCTCCTTTTTCCCCTTGAATGAAGAGCTCGGGCTTTTGAGCCGAACAAAGAGAGCCTTTTAAATTTTGTGGCGGCGGCGGCCCGAGGGATGTATAATATTTATAAGAAGAAAAAGCGGCGATCCTTCGCCTCTCTTTTTCGAAAGGAAGATAAATATGAAAAAACTTTTCGCTCTCTGCCTTTTGTGCGCCGTCTTTTTCTGCGCAGCCTGCGGCAGCGGCAAGGCGGCTGCTCCTGCCACCGCGGTGCTGGAGACGAGTTTAGGCACCGTCGAGATCAAATTGGCTACGGAGCTGGCGCCCCGCACCTGTCAAAATTTCATCGCTCTCGCTCAAAAAGGTTTTTATAACGGCCTCACCTTTCATCGGGTCATCGACGGCTTCATGATCCAAGGGGGCTGCCCCAAAGGCGACGGCACCGGCGGCCCCGGCTACACCATCCCCGACGAATTTTCCAACAGCCTGCGCCACGACAGCGCCGGCGTGCTCTCTATGGCCAATGCCGGGCCCAACACCGGCGGCAGTCAATTCTTCATCACTTTGGCTCCCGCTCCTTGGCTGGACGGTCATCACGCCGTTTTCGGCCGAGTGGTGAAGGGCATGCAGACCGTGGCGGCCATCGGCAAGGTGAAGACGGACGCCCAAGACAGGCCCATCTTCCCCGTCGTCATCAACAAAGTGACCATCGAGCAGCGTTAAAGGAGGGCGAAGTTTGACAGCGGAGCAGCGGTTGGACCTACACGATAAACAGGAAATGATGGCCCTCTGCGGCCCTCGGGACGAAAATTTGCGGCTGTTGCGGGCCGCCTTCCCCTGTCTTTTGGTGGCCAGAGGCAACACGCTGCTCTGGTCGGGAGCGGAAGAAGAGTGCGCCCTTTTGGAGCAGATGATCAAAGAACTGCTCTTCATGCATCGGCAGGGCCTGCCCATCGGCCGCCAAGACGTGACCTACGGCAGCAGCATGGTGCGGCGGGGAAAAAAGGAGAGCCTGCACCGTATGCACGCCGACACGCTCATCACCAGCTATCGGGGGCGGCTCATCCAAGCCAAAACTTTGGGGCAATGGCATTATGTGGACACCATCCGCAAGAATTACATCACTTTGGCGGCCGGGCCCGCCGGCACCGGCAAAACTTATTTGGCGGTGGCTTTGGCGGTGGCGGCCTTAAAAGCAAAAAGCGCCGAGCGGATCATCCTCACCCGGCCGGCGGTGGAAGCGGGGGAGAAGCTGGGCTTTTTGCCGGGCGATCTGCAGGATAAAGTCGATCCCTATCTGCGGCCCCTCTACGACGGCCTCTGCGATCTTTTGGGCAACGATGCTTTGCAAAAATATCTGGCCCGAGGCACCGTGGAGGTGGCGCCTTTGGCTTACATGAGAGGCCGCACCCTCAGCTCGGCCTTCATCATTTTGGACGAAGCTCAAAACAGCACCGCCGAGCAAATGAAGATGTTCCTCACCCGTTTCGGCGGCGGCAGCAAAATGGTCATCACCGGCGACACCACCCAGATCGATCTGCCCGGCGGCAAAGCCAGCGGCCTGCAAGAGGCCATGAAGATCTTGGCGGGGATAGAGGGCATCGGCATCTGCCGTTTCGCGACCGACGACGTGGTGCGCCACCCCATCGTCGGCGCCATCATCGACGCTTACGAAAAATATCGGGAAGAAAAATAAAAGAGGGCTCGGTCAAAGAGCCGTATCTCAAGACAAAGACATATATTATAGGAAGGAAAGAAAAAAGTGGAGATCTTTTTGGAAAACGCTCAGGAAGAGATCGCCGTCTCTCCCGCTTTGGAAGAACTGCTGCTGAAGGCCCTGCAGTGCTGCGCCGCTCAGCATGAAGTGCCGGAGGAGGCAGAAGTGGACGTTACTTTGGCCGGGGACGAAGAGATTCACCGTTTGAACAAAGAGTACAGAGGCGTGGACCGGCCCACCGACGTCCTCTCTTTTGCTTTGAACGAAGGAGAAGAGGAGCCGGAGGAAGAACCGGCGCAAAATTTGTTGGGCGATATCGTCATCTCTCTTCCCACCGCCGCTCGCCAAGCCGAGGAATACGGCCACAGTTTGGAAAGAGAAGTCGCCTATTTAGCCATCCACGGCCTTTTGCATATCTTGGGCTACGATCATATGAACGAGGAGGAGAAGGCCCTCATGCGCCGGCAGGAAGAGGCGGCTCTCGCCGCCATTCATTTGTCTCAGGCAGACTTGGGCCTTTAAGAAAAAGATGGAGTTGAAAGAGCTGAGCTCGGCGGATAAAGAGCTTTATGATGCTGCCCTCGAGGTAAGAAAAAACGCCTACGCTCCTTACTCCCGCTTTGCGGTGGGAGCGGCGGTGAGGTGTGCCGACGGCAAGATCTTTTGCGGCTGCAATGTGGAGAACGCTTCTTACGGTCTCAGCTGCTGCGCCGAACGCAACGCCGTTTTTGCGGCTGTGGCCGCCGGCTATCGCTCCTTTGCCGCACTCTGCGTGGCGGGAGAAGACAGCCGCCCCCTCTCTCCCTGCGGCGCCTGCCGTCAGGTGCTGGCCGAATTCGGCGTAAAAAAGATCATTTTGGCTAACACTGAAGGAAAAGCAGCTCTTTACGATGTCGAAGACCTGCTCCCCTATCCTTTCGTCCTCCAAAAAAACGGCGACGGAGAAAAACATGGAAGCTAAAAAACATCGCTCCGGCTTTTGCGCCTTGGTGGGCCGCCCCAACGTAGGCAAGTCCACCTTGATGAACAGCCTCATAGGGCAGAAGATCGCCATCGTCAGCGACAGGCCCCAGACCACCCGCAACAAGATCATGTGCGTTTTGAACACAGCCGACGCACAGGTGATTTTTTTGGACACTCCCGGCATCCACAAACCTCAGCACAAATTGGGCCGCTATATGGTGCACACAGCAGAAGGCGCCTTAAAAGACGTGGACGTGATCCTTTTCGTGGTGGATGCCACCCAAAAACGGGGAGCGGGAGAAGAATACATTTTGCGTTTGCTGCGGGAAGTAAAAACCCCCGTGCTCTTAGCGGTGAATAAAATAGATAAACTGGCCAAGAAAGAAGAACTGCTGGCCATTTTGGAAGATTACGGCAAAACTTTGGACTTCGCCGCTTTGATCCCCCTCTCCGCTCTCAAAGACAAAAATTTCTCGTCCTTAGTGGACGAGATCGTCCGTCATTTGCCGGAGGGCCCGGCCTATTTTCCCGAAGACGTACTGACCGATCAGCCCGAGCGGACCATCGCCGCCGAATTGGTGAGAGAGCAGGTGCTGCGGCACACTCGGGACGAAGTGCCCCACGCTGTGGCGGTGGAGATCGAAGAATTCAAAGAAAGAGAAAAAGGCGGCGTTTACATCCGCGCCACCGTTTTGGTCGAAAGAGACTCTCAAAAAGGCATCATCATCGGGGCCAAGGGGGCCCGTTTGAAAGAAATAGGGCAGGGGGCTCGGCTCGGTTTGGAAAATTTGCTGGCCTGCCCGGTCTACTTGGACCTGTGGGTGAAAGTGCGGGCCGATTGGCGCAATCAGGATCGTTTCCTGCGCCACTTGGGCTACGGCGACGATTAAGGAGTGAGGACTTATCGACAGCGATCCCCGGCTGTTCGCGGTGCTTTTCGGGGCGGCAGCCGTAACTTTGATCTTCATCAACGGCTTTTTCGTGCTGGCAGAATATGCCCTGGTGCACAGCCGTAAAACAAAATTGGCGGAGCCTGCAGAGCAGGGCGACGCCAAAGCTCAGGCCGCGCTGGCCGTTTTAGACAAACAGGATGCCTATTTGAGCAGCATCCAGTTGGGCATCACCGCCTCCAGCGTTTTGCTGGGGCTGGTCTGCGTGCCTCTCTTTCGTTTGCTCTTTGCTTTAGTCGGCATCGAAGCGACGTGGGGCTGCTGGCTGCCGGCCTATCTATCGGTGGTGGTGGCCCATGTGGTCTTCGCCGAATTGGTGCCCCGCACCGTGGCCCTCAACAAGATCGAAGAGTCGGCCATGGCCATGGCCTATCCCGTAACTTTCTTCTACTATTTGACTTACCCGCTGATGCTGTTCTGTCATCGCTTCAGCCGGGCGGTGCTGCGGCTCTTGGGCTTCTCTCGGCCTAAAGAAGATCTCTCCGTCAGCGAAGACGAATTGCGGGAGATCGTCAGCGCCAGCGGGCAGGAAGGGGAGATCGACCCCTTGGAGAGCAGTATGATCGAAAATGTTTTCGATTTTTCCGAGCGGGTGGTGAAAGAGATCATGGTGCCCCGGCAGGACATGCACTGCCTTTTCGTCGAAGACAGTTTGGCAGACAATTTGCAGGAAGTGCGCACCTGGGGCAAGACCCGCTATCCTCTCTGCGAAGAAGATAAGGACCACGTCATCGGGGTCATCCACGTGCGGGACTTGGTAGAGGTTTCTTCGCAAAGCGACTTCGACCTGCGCAAGGCGGCCCGTCCCATGGTGGCGGTGCCCGAGGCCATGCCGGTGGCCAAATTGCTGCAGCTGATGCAAAAAGAAAAAGTGCAGATCGCTCTGGTGGCCGACGAATACGGCGGCACCGCCGGCCTCATCACCATGGAAGACTTGGTGGAAGAGATCGTGGGCGAGATAGAAGACCGAGGTCAAGGGGAACAACCGGAAGCCGAGGCTATCGCAGTTTTGCCCGACGGGGGCTACGAATTCGACGGGCTGGTGCTTTTAGACGACATCGCCGAATTATTGCACATAGAATTCGCCGACGCCGAAGAAGACACCATCGGCGGCTACGTCTTCGGCTGCTTGGGCCGCAAGCCGCAGAAAAAAGATCAGGTCACCATCGGCGGCTATGTTTTCACGGTGCTGCAGGCCGAGGGCTTCAGAGTGCTGCGGGTGGCTGCCCACCCCCTCCCTCCCGCTTAGATCATGGCAGAGATATTGAAGGCCGAGGCCATCGTCCTGAAAGTGACAGACCGAGGCGGCGTCGATAAGCAGGTGCTGTGCTACAGCAAAGAATACGGCAAGCTGCGCTTTGCCGCCTACGGCGCCAAATTTGCCAAAAGCGTCAAAGGGCGGCTGCTCCAGCCTTTCGCCCGTCTGCAGCTGGAATTGAGCCCGGGGCAGAGAGTGGACAAACTTTTGAACTGCGAGCTGGCCCGCCTGCCCCAAGGCATGGACATGCGGCAATTGGCCTACGCCGCCGTGCTCACAGAAGCGTGCGATCTTTTGACGGAAGAGAGAGCGCCCCAGCCTTCTCTTTACGAGCTGTTGGATGCGAGCCTGGAGGCATTGACGAAGCGCAACCCCCGGCTGGTGGCCTTGGCCTTTTCGGTGCAGCTCTTGCGAGCCAGCGGCTTTGCCCCCAGCTTAGAACATTGCGCCGCTTGTCAGCGGCCCTTGAGCGAAGAAGAAGACACTTTTTTCAGCAGCACGCAAGGAGGAGCTCTTTGCTCTCACTGCGCCGCTCTTTTGGGCGAGGAAGAAGCCTTCCCCGCTGCGGCCCGGGCTTTTTGGCGGCAGCTGGACGCCCTCGACCTTGCCGCTCCTTCATCCTTCACCGTGAAGGGAGGCACCTTGCTGGCGACGGAGAAGGCGCTGGGCCTCTACATCCTCAGTTTGACGGAGCGGCCTCTCAAAAGTTTGGCCTTCATCAAAGAGCTGGGGCTGTAAAAACGCAACATAAATAAAAAAGCGCGATCAACACCCCCGGGAGCGGCTCCTCGGGGGCGTTGCTTTTGCTGAAAAAGAACGGCGCAACGGCTGGGCAGCGGGCAAAAAGACCGAGGCTCTTCGATAGGTCGCCTAAAAAGTTCGGCTCTTTTTCGCAAGAGAGGGGCTTTATGCCGCGAGCTCCGGCGAAAAGTTCAAAAGTTTTCGATGGGTGGCGCGAAAATTTTAAGTTTTTCAAAAAAGTCTGGGCACAAATTACTTGCTGTCGAAGAAAAAAAGCGAAACTTTTCGAAGAGTCGCGTAAAATTTTCGGATTTTTTCAAAAAGCCGAGGGAGCAAGCGGCCGATGTTGAAGGAAAACAGCTACAGGTCGGCGAAATATCATGCATAGATCTCAGGCCTTCTCAAAACGCCGAAGTCGCGGCGGCCCGCTGCTGCAGGAAAATGCGGGCTTACTGTGCCGCGATGAAAAAGTTCGGGTGCCGAAGACCGATAAAGTCGCAAAGATCGAAAGCAGTGCCGATTTGTGCGGATGCAATGTTGTTATTGCGTTTTTGCCGCGGTCCCTTAGGGGATGGCGGTATTTTTTATGAAAAGCGGCAGCACGATCTCATCATAAAAATTTGCATCTCATCATAAATCATGATAAGATGTAAAAAAGTATGATGAGGTGTTGACATGAAAAAAATGCTCGGCGATCTATTACACACAGAAGTGAAAGAGCTCGTCTTCGGCGAGAAAGAAAAATTACCGCTCTATCTTGCGGCCGGCTACGAAATAAAAATGTTCCGTCTTTTCGACACGGAAGTGCTTTTTCTTCGGCCCAAGGAGCAGCTCTCTTTGGCGGTGTTGAAAAAACATTGGGCCGCCTTTACGGCTTTGAGCGGACGGCCCTGTGTGATCTGCGGCTGTGCCCTCAGCCGTTACGGACGTCGTCGCATGATAGAGATGGGCATCCCGTTTCTGTGGGACCGAGACAACCTGTACCTTCCCTTTCTCGGCTTGAGCTTGGGCAAGACCGCCGCCGCGCCTTTGCCGCCGGTGAAAAAATTTTCGCCGATGACGCAAAAGACGGTGCTTACGGCGCTTTATGAGAAGTGGAGCAAAGTTTCGACCAAAGAGATAGCCGCAAAATTAAAGGTGGCCCGCATCACTGCCGCCCGCACTTTACGAGAATTGCAAGCTTTGGGGCTCCCCTTGGTGGAACAAGAGGGCAAGACCAAATATTTCAGCTATCGGGGGGAGAGCCGCCGCCTCTTTGAATTGTGCCGGCCCTATTTCAGCGATCCCGTAGAAAAGAGCCTGCCTTTAAGAGAGGTGCCCCGTGAAGTGAAATATAAAAGCGGTCTCTCTGCTCTGGCTGCCCGCTCTTTGCTGGCCGAAGAGCCCTGCCCCACTTTCGCCGTGAGCAGACGTGAATATAAAGCTTTGGCTTTAGATCGTTATCCTTCGCCTGAAGAAGACGAGCCGAGCTGTGTGGTCCAAGTTATGAACTATTCGCTCAAGGAGGGAGAGAGCGTCGATCCCATCAGCGCACTGTTATCGTTGAGCGACGCAGAAAAAAAGGATCCGCGGGTGGAGAAGGCCGCAGAAAAAATATTGGAGGAGATATTGGATGATAAGGGGCCTGGAAAAATTCAAACGCCGCTTCGCCCCGTATAAAGATCAATACGTGTTGATCGGCGGGGCGGCCTGCGAGCTGCTCATGGACGCAGCCGGCCGCGGTTTCAGAGCAACGAAAGACTTAGACTTAGTGTTGCTGGCGGAAAATATCACGCCGGACTTCGGCCGAGCTTTTTGGGCTTTTATCAAAGAAGGAAGATATCGTCACAAAAGCAAAAGCAGCGGCGAAGCCCAGTTTTACCGTTTCGACAGACCTGAAGCCGACGGCTTCCCCCACATGATAGAATTGTTCTCCCGCTCGCCGTGGCTGCCGGAGGCGGAAGGGGCCGCTCTCACGCCCATCCGTTTTTCCGAAGACCTTTCCAGTTTATCGGCCATCCTTTTGAATAAAGCATATTATGAATTGCTGCGGGAAGGAAGAACGGAGATAGACGGGGCGGTGATCTTGGGCCTTCCCTACATAATCCTCTTCAAAGCCAAAGCTTGGCTCGAACTCAACGCCGCCAAAGCGCAGGGGCGGCCGGTCGACAGCAGAGACATCAAGAAACACAAGAACGATATCGCACGGCTGACCGCGCTGCTTACCCCCAGCACCGTGCTCACGTTGAGCGGCGAGATCAAAAAAGACATGGAAGATTTTATAGCTCGTTATGAAAAAGAACCGGCCGTTTTGGAAGACTTAGGCATGAAAGATATCACCAACGCAGCCCTCACAGCCCTTCTGAAAGCCGTCTATCTTACTTGAGCTCTCCCTTCTTTTCCCCTTCTTTAATTTTATTGACAACTTTTTGAGAAATGACTATACTATAGCTGTGCGATGAAGAAGAGGAGTAGCCTGCCCCTTCAAGCGAGCTGGTACGGTGCAAGACAGCGATGCAGGCGAAGGCACTTCGGAGCGAAAAGAAAAAGAGAAAGCGGATCGGCCGAAAATTTTTTCGGCGGGTCAAGCAGGGTGGAACCGCGGAGCAAGGCACCTTCGTCCCTGTAACTGTCGTTATGGGGCGGCGGGGCCTTTTTTATTGCCGCACCGAAAAAACATCAGCTGAAGGAGGCTGCGTATGGACTTTCAGACCATCATCCTGAAATTGCAAAATTTTTGGGCCCGGCAGGGCTGCGTCATGGCTCAGCCCTACGACATCGAAAAGGGCGCCGGCACCATGAACCCTTCCACTTTTCTGCGGGTGCTGGGGCCCGAGCCCTGGCGGGTGGGCTATGTGGAGCCGTCCCGCCGGCCGGCGGACGGCCGCTACGGCGATAACCCCAATCGGCTCTTTCAACATCACCAGTATCAGGTGATCATGAAACCTTCCCCCGAAAATATTCAAGACCTCTACCTGCAGAGTTTGGCAGAGCTGGGCCTCAGTCAAGAAGAGCACGACATCCGTTTCGTGGAGGACAACTGGGAGTCGCCCACCTTGGGAGCCTGGGGCCTAGGCTGGGAAGTGTGGCTGGACGGCATGGAGATCACTCAGTTCACCTACTTCCAACAGGTGGGCTCTCTCGATCTCAAACCGGTGAGCGTAGAGATCACCTACGGTTTGGAGCGCATCGCCATGTACATCCAAGGCGTGGAAAATGTTTTCGACATCAAATGGGTGGGGGACGTCACCTACGGCGACGTTTTCCACAGCAACGAAGTTGAGCAGTCCTACTACAATTTCCAAGTGGCGGACACGGCGCTGCTCTTCGATCTTTTCGACAAATACGAGGCGGAGGCCAAGCGGGTCATCGAACTGGGCTACGTGCATCCGGCCTACGATTACGTTTTGAAATGCTCCCACACTTTCAATCTGCTGGATTCGCGAGGAGCCATCTCCGTTTCCGAGCGCACCGCCTACATCGCCCGGGTGCGGTCCATGGCCCGGCTGTGCGCCGCCGCCTATGTGAAACAGAGAGAAGCTCTTTCCTATCCTCTCATCAAAAAGGAGGGCCGTTGAGATGGAAAAACTGCTTTTTGAGATCGGCACGGAAGAGATACCGGCCAAATTCATGCCGGGCAGCTTGGCTCAATTAAAGGAGCTGGCAGAAAAGAAATTAGAAGAGCAGCACATCCCCTATGCCGACGTGAAAGTTTACGGCACGCCCCGCCGCCTCACCTTCGTGGCCGCAGGCGTGGCCGAAAAACAGGAAGATATTTTGAAAGAGGCCAAGGGCCCCTCGGTGCAGATCGCCTACGTGAACAAAGTGCCGAGCAAAGCGGCGGAAGGTTTCGCCCGGGGCCAAGGGGTGGCGGTGGCCGACCTCATCGTGAAAGACGGCTATGTTTATGCCGTGAAGCACATCGAAGGGCGGCCCACGATAGAACTGCTCCCTGCGATCTTAGAAGACATCATCCGCAGCCTCACCTTCCCCAAGACCATGCGCTGGGCCGATCACGACTTTCGTTTCGTCCGCCCCATCCGCTGGCTGACAGCCCTCTTCGGCGATAAAGTGGTGCCGGTAGAGATCACCGGCGTGAGATCGGGCCGCACATCCAGAGGCCATCGCTTTTTGCGGGCGCCGCTGGAGAAAAAAGACGCCGAAAGTTTTATAAAGAGCGTGGCTTCCCGAGTGGTGAACGCCGCAGTCACCGCCGGCAGCGACAGCTTCGGCTTGGTGGTGCTCCCTAAGGCCGACGATTACGAGCGGCTGCTCAGGGCCAACTTCGTGATGGTGGATCAAAACGAACGGCGGGAGGTCATTCGTCGACAAGTGACAGAGCTGGCCGAAAAAGAAGGAGGCCGGGCGGAGATAAACGCCGATCTTTTGGAAGAGGTCACCTATTTGGTAGAATGGCCCACCGCTCTGTGCGGCAGTTTCGCCAAAAGTTTTTTGGCTCTGCCCAAAGAATGCATCATCACGCCTATGCGGGAGCATCAGCGCTACTTCCCGGTGCTGAAAGAAGACGGCTCGCTTTTGAATAAATTCATCACCGTAGGCAACGGCGACCGCAAACACATGGACGTGATCGCTCACGGCAACGAGAGAGTGCTGCGGGCCCGGCTCTCCGACGCGGAATTCTTCTTTAAAGAAGACAGGAAGCTGAGCTTGGCCGCCCGTTTGGAAAAATTGAAGACGGTCTCTTTCCAAGAAGGCTTGGGCAACATGGAAGACAAGAGCCGCCGTTTGGCTCAGGAAGCGAAGGCTTTGGCTTATGCCGTGAACAGCGCCGTCGACCCCGCCAAATTGGAAAGGGCCGCTCTTTTGGCCAAGTGCGATTTGGTGAGCAACATGGTGGTGGAATTCACCGAGCTGCAGGGCGTGATGGGCCGGGAATACGCCAAACTGGACGGCGAAGACCCTGCGGTTGCCTTGGCGATCTACGAACATTATCTGCCCCGCTTCGCCGGCGACGAGCTGCCTAAGTCGGCCCTGGGCCGCCTGATAGGCATCGCCGACAAATTGGACAACATCGCCGCCACTTTCAGCCGCGGCCTTGCCCCCACCGGTTCGCAAGATCCTTACGCTCTGCGCAGGCAGGCTTTGGGCATCATCAACATCCTCATCGACGGCAATCTTCACGTGGGCTTGAACAAAATGCTGGCGGCCACCCTCTACATGCTGAACGTGCCTGCCGAAAAGACCGGCGAATTGGTGCCCCAGATCATGAGCTTCATCAAACTGCGTTTGCGCAATATGCTCATCGATCAAGGGCTGCGCTACGATGCGGTGGATGCGGCCCTGGCAGACAAACGGGCCGACGATGTGACGGACATTTATCTGCGGGCCCGGGCCCTCAACACCTTCGCCGAAGGGAGCGAGGCCCCCGCTTTGGTGCAGGCTGCCGCCCGGGTGGCCAATCTGCTGGCCAAGGCCGAAGGGGAGAGCGCCATCGATCCTCTTCTCTTCAGCGAAGAAGCGGAGCGGGAACTTTACGCCAAAGTGGACGAGCTCACGCCTTTGGTGATGGCCGCCATGGTGAAATACGATCATCCCAAAGTGCTGCGGCTGGCCTTGGGCCTTGCCGAGCCCATCGATCGTTTCTTCCAAGACGTGATGGTGATGGACAAGGACGAAAAGATAAAGGCCAACCGTTTGGCCCTGTTGGCCGCGGTGCAGGACATCACCCACGCGGTGGGCGACCTGAGCTGCTTGGTGCTGTAAAAAAATTCGGCGGCACAAGAGCCGCCTATATATGGTGATGTTTGGCCTCTGCTTGCGAAAAAAAGCGCAGGCAGAGGCGCTTCTTTGTCTTTTTCACAAAGTTTTTGCAAAAAAGTGTTGCAACAAAAATAAATAGTGTGCTATAATGGCGATAACTAGGAAGAGGAGTTAGGGACGCGGCCTCAAGCGTTCCGCTTGCGAGTAGCTCCTCGGACCAGTAAAGTTTGACGGTGCGCCTTCACCCGAAAACTTTTACGGTCGCTATAAAACGCTGGCTTGAAGAAGGCAGACGTAAAAAGACCCGAACGGCGAAGGAAACGAGGAAGCTTGCGCGGCTCGGTGTTTTTGAGCGTTGTGCCTCTTTTTTTGTCAGGGTTTTATAAATATTAAAATTCCTGAGGAGGAATGCAAAATGAAGAAATCCTTGATCTTTGCCATGGCTATGGCTCTGGGCGTAACTGCCAGCGCTTATGCCGCCAATCCGTTCAGTGATGTTCCCGCCGGCCACTGGGCTTATGACAGCATCGAAAAATTGGCTGCTGCCGGCGTTATCGACGGCTACGGCGACGGCACCTTCGGCGGCGACAAACTGATGACCCGCTACGAGATGGCTCAGATCGTTGCCCGGGCTATGGCTAACGGCGCCAACGTTGACAAACTGGCTGCCGAGTTCGCCGACGAGCTGGACGCACTGGGCGTTCGCGTTGCCAACCTGGAGAAGAAGGCTGATGCCGTTAAGATCACCGGCCAGATCCGTTTGCACAACCAGAGCTTCCATGGCCTTAACAACGTTGATGAGAACAAACTGCGTTCCCGTTTGTTCTTCAAGGGTCAGGTAAACGACGACTGGACTTACACCGGCATGATCGAGAACATTCAAGATTTTAAGTCTGAAACCGGCGAAGAAGGAACTGACTTCCAGCGTGCCTTTGTAAACGGCAAACTGGGCGGTTTGGCTATCGAAGCAGGCCGTAACCATCTGGTACTGTTGGGCAACGGCGGCCAGATCTACGGCAACCGCGCTGATTATGTGAAAGCTTCCTACGGCAAAGACATCAAGTTGACCGGTTATGTTGGTAAGCTTTCTAACAAAACCACTGCTTACGGCGAAGATTTCTGGGCAGCTTCTTTGAGCGGCAAGATCGGCGTAGTGAATGCCGAAGCTATGTACATTGACGTAGAAGCTCAGAACAACGGTGCGTTCGGCAAGGTGCCCGGCACAGACACTAACAAAAAGGCAGACAACAGCATCGTTGGCATCGACGTGAAATTCCCCATCGTGAAAGACCTGACCTTAGAAGGCCTGTGGATGAAGGCTGATGAAGACGATGCCGACGGCAACGACCAGAGCGTATTCGCTATGTTGAAATACAAAGGCGCCAAAGCCAACAAACCCGGCAGCTGGGGCGTATATGCCAAGTACTACAACATGGCCGGCAGCACCATCATCCAAAACGGCGAAGATAACACCATCCCGAACAAATTCTTGGCTAACGGTTTCACCGGTTATGCCATCGGCGCCGAGTATGCAGTTGCCAAGAACATGGTCGCTCTTATCGACTGGGCTGATCTGGAAGACAAGAAGGACGACAGCAAAGAGGGCGCTGCTCTGTGGAGCCAGTTGGTGATCACTTTCTAAGAAAAACCGTCACAGCGGCAACTGCGCAAGTTGCAAAATTTACGAGGGGCACGCAAGTGCCCCTCTTTTATGAGCCATGAGCGATAGGAGGAAAAACGATGAGCGACGCCACTATGAAAGATCTTTATCGGCAGCTGGCTGCGGACATGAGCGCTCGCACTTACCGCTGCAACAACCGGCAGCAAGTTTTCGGCGAGCTGGCCCACTTCGTGACCAAACGGGGCAAGCACTACGATAGTTCGGCGGTGCGTCTCTTTTTGGTGGGCCGCTGCACCAACGGCTGGCCCTCTCTCTATAAAAAAGGCCCGAACGCCATAGATGCTTTTGCCGAAAGAGCTTATCGCGAATATTTGGACCGAGGCTACGCTCCCTATTTCGCATATTCTGCCGACGCCGGCTACACCGGCGGCAATAATTACCGTTTGACCGGCAGCGCTTTTTGGCGGGTGGCCCGCAATATTTGGCGGGGGCTGAGCCAAAGGGACGACGACGAATGGCTGGACTTCATCGCTTGGAGCAATCTCTTCAAAGCAGCTCCCGATCCCGACCCCGCGAAGGGAGAGGGCGCCAACCCCACTCAAGGCATGATCGATGCGCAATTCAAAAGCTGCCTTGAAATATTGAAGCAAGAGCTGGCAGATCTTCTTCCCACTCACGTCATTTTCGTCACCGGCTGGGACGGGTGGTTCGAAGACAGAAAGAACAGCTTCGCCGCCGCTTTCCCGCAGCTGAAGAGAACGAACGAACATAAATACATCGAAGGAGAAGGCACCGTCGCCGCAAAGGGCAGGGCCGTGCCCGCTCTGGTGCTGAAGCGGCCGGAATACAGGAACGAGAGCGAGTACGTGCAGGAAGTGCTCGCCTTTTTTAACGAAAGAGGGCGGCGCTGAGCGCCGCCGAAAATTTTATAAGCTCGTGAAGAAAGAGGGGACGCGAGAGGAGCGGCCCTTTTTTGCGTGGGAGGGAAAGTTTTTCACACTACCCGATAGTGTCAGGAGTGCTGTCGTGTTATCTATGCCCCTTAGTTTGTATAGGGGCATCCTCTTTCGTACTGCCGACTCTATGGATAGACAAGAGCTATGGGATCAGTTCAATACTTCACTTTTGGCAAGCTTCGTCGATCTGCGCACAAACGATAATCTGCCTAATCGTAATTTAAATTCTTTTGACGGGATGAAAGCTGTTTCCGGTCCTGTTTGCGGTATGAACCAATATACATAATACGAGATAAAATATATCATGTAGACGAAGTTTATGTTGTACGGTTCCATAAGAGCCGCTATTTGAAATACAAAAAGCGTAACGATGCAAGCTTGTGCCTCGTCGGTGTTTTGAAGTTGATGTAATTTACGATATACAAAAAACATTGCCGCGAAATAAAGGACCAAACATAAGATGCCGCCTTTACAGAGATGATCTAAAATCAAATTGTGGGCGTGCATGGCAAATTTAAAACCGGTAAGTTGCTGAAAAACCCCTTGCTTCATGATGCCGAGCCCTAAAAACAAATTATCGCCGATGAGCGGGAAAACAGCATCCCACAATGCCGTTCTCCCGGAAAAAGTGATCTTCTTTCCGAGGACTTCCTCTATCAAAAAGGAAAACATTTTTTGCTGTTGCATTATAACACAAATAAAAAACAGGGCCACATTGCCGCCAAGCAAGCAAAATGTGTTGAATTTGATCATTTTGACTTTATTGATCAAAAACATTCCGTTGAGTATCGTCATTACAACAGCAGAGGTAGTAGACTTCACAAGAATGGCGCTTAAAAGACAAGCAATATAAAGAACCCATTCACGCCATTTTTTTATCCCGCCTCTGATGCTATACAAATCGGCTACCAAACAGGCAAACAAGAAATACGGCAAAAAGACATTTTTCTGGTGCAAAAGCCAATTCTTTCCCGTAAACCACACACCCGGTATGCTCCCATATGTACTGTACATACCATCGGGAAACAACAGCACTGTCAAAAGATTGCCATAGACAAGCACTTCTCCGAGCAACATACCTCCCTTGAGCAGTTCTTCCGGTCTTCCTCGCATCCATTCAATCAACAAGCCAACGATAATAAGGGGACATAAGTAACCTACAAAACAAGCTTTTATATCACCGTGGTTGATGACCGTCGAAAAAAGCCATACCAAATCGATCAGTATGAACAGAACAAAAACGATCGGCAGATCCGTGTTATCGCTCAGTTTCCTTGAGAAACTGATCTTTCTATAACGCCATAAAAAAAGGGCTACTACACTCAGTGCTGCTGCACTCCGGATCCCGTTCAATATAAGTTGAGTAAGATCACTGCTTATATAGTCAAAAAATGCCCATCTCATTGAAAATATAACTGCCAGAAAAAAGATCTCGTAACTATGTAGTTTCAGTTTCAGTTTCCTCATTAAGATCGAGCTCCTCTCTAAAGAAGCGAAAACTGCCATTTAGGATTTTATGTATCTCTGTTCTTCTGCCACGCTCTCCATAAATGCTTCTTTATTTTTGTGGTCCCGATTATCGATCCTCTGATCCGGTCCCGCTCCCGGTACATAGTACCCATTTGAAAGGTGGGCCGCCTTCCTTGAGGGCATAGATCTCACTGCAGATCTCACTCAGCACAAACATTATGAGCTTCTGTCTGAAAACACAATATGAAAATAGATACTCGCCATGATCAAGTTTTAACATTTGTACTTGTTTATTGTCGCCAGTACGTATCTAAACTCCTTACAAAGGAGTAGGCAGCACTTTTCGCTCCATGATTTTTAAGACAAATCTTTCACTATCGCCCTTTTTACGATATATGCGACCATTAAGGGCCATATCCAAGGAAGCCGCAGCAAATACTTCAACACTATTTTCGGTTTGCGTAAATATCCATTGCTTTTAGCCCATATGACCTCATTGAAATACGGTTTATTTTTCAATTCACGCACGGCCTTAGCGATCTCTTTATATGGCATGTTGTTTGCCGAACTTAAATAAGATCTGTTCAGAGCCAGAGCATCCAAAACAAAAGCATGAAGTGCATTTTTCAGGTCTTCTGCCTCAATCCTTTTTCCCAAGCACTCATACACCTTGCTCACACAATAGTAATTTATGTAGGGCTTATCGATATTAAAAGCTTTTGAGATAGATGTCTCCAACATTCTATAATGATAACCGCAGAATTTGTGGCCGGAAACTGTCTCTGCCTTAAGCATAACATTAAGATTAAAAATGAGGTCTTCCAAGGCCCGTGCTTCGGTATCGAATTTTAGATCGTTATTTTTGAGGAAATTTCTACTGTACAATTTGTCCCAAGGTGCGATCAGCGAATTTTCCCCGTAAAAAACTTCGGTTTCTTTGCGTTTAACAAAAAGTTTAGTGATGAGACGATCTCTTCGGTTGTCGTCTAGGTGCCACAAAAATTCTTTTTTAAAATTTCTTTTTCTGATATGCCGATCGGGATATTCCTCTATCCGACCATCTGCGATCATTACATTCGCCGTAGCGGCTCCCATCCTGATGACAAAATTTTTGTAGTAGTCCGCATCTATCCAATCATCTGAATCGATAAACGATAACCATTGCCCGTTAGCTATCGCCATACCGTCATTTCTGGCTGCGCTCAACCCACCGTTTTGCTTATGGATCGCTATGATCCTTTCGTCATTTGCCGCATATTCATCCAAAATAGCTCCGCAATTATCGGGGGAGCCATCGTCCACTGCTATTATTTCCAAGTTCTTATACGTTTGCCGGATCACACTGTCCAAACACTGCCGCAAATACGGTTCCACTTTATATATCGGTATGATCACCGAGATCAGTGGATCTTTTTTCATAAATATGTCTCTCCCTTAAATATTCAGATTTATTTCTGATAAGCTCTTCACTCTGTACTTAAGCTTTTTTTATCATTGAAATAAAATGGACCCTTTTTTTGTTATCGGCCCCTTACCCTTAAAATGAACCGCTCGCGTTGCGTTAAGCCATCGTTTTATCTTACCTATTAAAATCAGCTTACTAAAATATCTGCTGCCCTAACTTTTAGAAAAATCGATATTTGTTAATTCAAGATCCTTTCTTTTCTAAAAGATCCAGATATCTTTCCAAACACCAGACCATCCACTTTTGATCCCCTGTCATAATATCTGTGCAGTGGGGCCAAAATTCGGGGCGGACGGGGCCGCCCCACGCCGCGAACCATTCATCGGTCGGGCGAGGCATGGGGAGCTTCGGCGGCAAATTTTCCCCCGGATAAAGCTTGGCAAATGCTTCCCGAATAACATACTTGCTCTCTCCCCGCCGTATTCGTTCCTTATCCAGAGGAACGGCCAAGTATGTCTCCGAATACGGGCCTACAAACTGCAGACCTGCTGTTTGACAAGCATTGTTATATGTTCCCAACGCTTCCTGCCGAAAATATTTGTTGATGAACTCGTGACCGTCGATGTGACCGTCTTTTTCGAATTCGATGAACGGCTCCAAGATCAACTTCGGATCTTTCAGCACCCTGTAAGGCATGATGTAAGCGTATCTTTCCACGAACTCGGAAAACAACCAATCTTTCGCCAACAGACCGTCCATACCGCCGTAAATAATATCGGCATTCTCTCCGAAGATGAATTTGCTATACCCTGCCTCTGCCGCTCTTTGAGCGGCGCAATATATCTGGGCCTCGATGGAATGGATAGGAGCTCCCTTGTGCTTCATCAAGGCGACGCTCGCCTTCTCTACATTTTCCCATGTCAGATCGAGAACTTCGTGCTTCAGACCGTTGAGTTTTGCCCAATGCGAAGCCTGCGTGCTTTCATCGATCAGTTTTTTGCCGGGAATGACACAACGAAAAGTCACCGCCTTAGTACCCTGCGGTGCAAATCTAGCCAAGAGCGCCGAATCGATTCCGCCGCTTAAAGCGAGGACGGCCTTGCCGTCTGCACAGGCGTCCGCTACCTTTTGTCGAAGGACTGCTATCAGTTCATCGGAATTTTTTACGGGGAGACGAGGGAAGGAGATATCGCAAATATTACAGCTTTTCTCTTCTGAAAACGCTTTTTCGCGTTCAAACACATACCGATACATCAAATAGGAACTTGAACAGTATGCCCTGTCTTCTTTAGCCATGACTCTAGCTCCCAAAGTTCAAACGATCACTTCGATTATTCCGTGTCGGCGCCTAAATTCGGTGTGATAAGGTTTGCTGACCTCCTGTAGATATTGGAATAAAAATTCCGAATCTTGTTCATTGGCCTCTCCGGGAAATCCTTTATAAGTGTCCGTAAAATGCAGCTCTAAAGGTTTCAGCTTGATAGACTGCAAAACCTTATTTTGAAATTCAACACAGGGGATGACCGAATAATAATTATTGCGGTCCGTTTCCAACCCGATCGTCCGGCGCTTACTCTTGACCGCCAGACATTCGCTTATCGACCACTTCCTGTCATACCCGTATTTATCCCAAAAATCATCAGGAAGCCGCTCGACAAGATCATTATGAAAAATAAAATTACCCAAAGAATAAAAGATCGGTCTGTTTTTATATATTTCTATAGGTTGGAGACGGTGCGTACCACCTCCAAATACAACATCCGCTCCTGCATCAATGCATTTCCTGTACAGATCTTCGCAAAAATAATCCGGCTCAGTATAAGAGTCATGCTTTATCTGATGAGCATGCCCCATGACCACGACGAAATCGGCGTTCTCTCTTGCTTCTTTTATAGCATCAAGCACTCTCTTTTCATCGGCACCATCAGTCGTTGTGCTCTTACCTGCTCGTTCGCTTTCCTTAAAGAAAATACCGCCGAAGTTAAATGTATCAGGCTCTTCCGGGGGTAGCGAGCCTATTTTTCTCGCATTGTCGCGTTCCCCGTTGATAAAAGTATTTTTTGCGATCTGCTTCAGGATTTGCATCTCTTCAGAATTGATATAGAATACTTCCTTGTGCCTGACGCCATTTACCCCTGGCCTCGCAGGGAAGTAGCGATTTCCGTCGCCGGCTCGAGCTGCATCGATGAAAGTAGCAGTAAAATCCACCAAAGCAAAAATCTTATCGCGCCCGTTATCATCTACTCGTTTTAAATAAGCCGGTCGAGCAGCCTCTGTAAGACTCCCTCCTATCCCGGCGAAAACGAGCTTATTTCTCTTGAGTATATCACAGGTACTCATCAATCCGTTGTGAGAAATATCCATGCTATGATTATTGGCACAGCCTACCAAATTGAATCCGAGCCTCTTAAGATCTTCCGCCACATTCGGCTTCGAACATATCCATTGTCCACCGCAAAACGGGGAAGCATAACAATTATCCTCCACTAATACGGTCTCTAAATTAACGCATCTGGCTTCACCCTGTTCGATGAACTTCCTGATAGGCTCAATATCATAATCATTCGGAAATCTTTTTATCAGCAGTGCATCCCCGCAAGCAGTTATCACTGCTCTCATTTGACATCCTCCCAGTCCTCATTTCCTCTGATCGCCTTCAATGCATTTCCGATCTTTGTAGAAGAAATTCCTTTGGTATAGGGAAAATAGACGATGCGTATCCCCTCTTCGGCAAATTGCTTTTCGAAATTTCTCCATTTCGGAGTGTCGTACCAATCATCCCCAACGAACATTATCTTTGCCCCCAACTTTTTGCATGCAGTCAGCTTATCCATGTCGTATTGAGGAACTGCAGCATCCACATATTTACAGCTGCGGACCAACTCGATGCGATCCTCGAAAGGTATCACGGTATGTTTGCCTTTATAGGACACAAACTCATCTACCGTTACACCCACTATCAGTTTATCACACATCCCCTTGGCATTTTTTAAAAGATTCAAATGTCCGATGTGAAAAAGATCATAGACCCCGGTCGTATATCCGATCAACATATGTGTAACTCTCCCTTCTCTTTAAGTATCTCTGTCTCCACTGCCCACAGGTAAGAAATTATGTCCAAATCTTTCCGATTCCGGCGGAGGAGTCATATAGTCCCCGTAGTGCTGAGTTAGATAAGTATCGTAATCCTTTGGCCCGCGTAACTGCAGTCCTTCAAATTCATAGAAGGCTCCTTCGCCGAACATATCTTTGCGATAAATATCCTTTACGCCCTTAGGTCCCATGCCTTCCATTATCCATCCACCGCCATGAAGGTACCATTCAGATCGACGAGTCGGATATTGTTTCAAAGTATTATCTAAGGCATGCCATCTTGCATCTTTTGAAAACAGTTTCCCGATCTTGACGTGTTTTCCGATATAAACAAGAAATTTTACTATTTTGCTACGTCTCACTGCGTTTAGAGGTACTTTTTCCTCGAAAACGGAGTAGGAATACAGTGCTCGCATTGCCAACACTCTGAAAGGATGCAGCCAAAATAAAACAGGGTTTTTGGGCATACCGTCCCAGGGAAGAATATCGATCGACAGATTCTCTTCTCGCGGTTTTCCCCTGCCGGCTATTTCAACTTTAATTCGGCTCGTAGATAACTTAGAGTAATAATAAATATAATTGCGGTCAAGAAGATAATTTTCCAAACGAATAGGCCCATGGAAATATTCCGGGGCCTTCTTGATCAACTTGTCATAATCTTCTCTGGGCAACATGAAATCCGCATCGTCATCCCACGGAATGAACCCTTTATGGCGGACAGCCCCCAACATCGTTCCCCCGATCATGAAGTATTGGAGATGCTCTTTCTCGCATACTTCCTTGAAAGCTTTGATCAGTTTGAGCTCTTCAAGTTGTATTTTTCGTATCTTTTTCAGGTCTAACTTGCCAACAACGCTCATTTTTCTTTCCCTTTCAATTGCCTTAAGCCTGCGGCACTTTTATAGTTTCATGATTTCGATTTAACTGAATATTACGCCATCATCATTTCTGCAAAGACAGCGGTGAAAGCACTGATCACGGGAACAGTCGTTGTTAAGCTATAAATGTAATGAGCTCCCTTTTTTGCTCATGTTACGAATGTAGAGCATTTTTTTATACCTATGCTTCAGAGGAAGTACGTAAAGAGAGAGCACATGGGCAGTCCACACAGCAACTGCTTTGGGAACTGCATGACAAAAAATCGTATACACCTTGTTCAACATCGGTCGAGGATCTTCCCAAAGTTTTTGGCTATTCCACGGTGTCAATTTTCTGTATTCTAAATATTTATCAGCGTATGGATGCTCACAACCCTGCATCCACGGCCTCACCGGCAAATAGAAATTGCTCACGAAATGAATCAGTACAGGGTCTCTTCTTGCTGCCTCCACTTCTTCCGCTGTGTAAAAGTTTTTTACGCCTTTTGCATAACAGAATTGCTTATAGGTAAAAGCGTATATCATAGTAAGTGCGTTAAAGCGCAAAGGAATGCGCAATATTTGCCCGTTGAACACTGCATTTAGAACTCCTTCATCCGGGAAGGGTATATATCCACCCTGACTTTGTATAAAAGCCAAAAATTTTCTCTCTGCCTCCATTTGACGCCAACGCTTCAAGTTGACGAGCATGACACCCGAATTGTAGTATGTTCCGTCTTTTTCAAGGCCCAATTGAGTGCGCAAATTCGAATTTTGACAACAATCCGCCATCCCCACCGCATAACCGGAGATATCCATATCCCACAGTTCTTTGATTGACTTGAGAATTATCGTATCGCAGTCTAAATAAATTGCCTTTTCGACTTTCTGCGGTAATAATGATGCGATAAAAAGCCTGCCGCAGGTAGCCATCCTGTTGTATTGCGGGATCTCTACATTGACCCCTGCCAACTCGTTCAAATCGGGCATGACCAGCATTACGAGCTCCCTGCCATACCCTTCCGCAAGGTGCAATAACTTTGTTTTGCTTTCAGCCGAAATATGATCTTCGATCAAGTAGACTTTAAGTTCGTCTATGTCTCGGTTGTTTTCATACAGAGATACCAACGAAGTTGCGAAAACCTCAGCAAAACGCTCATCTGCATTGTATACTACGATCATGCTTCAATACCCACTTTTCCTCAGCATAACCAAATATCTTTACACCCTTTCAATACTCCCCATTTTGCAGTCACTACCATACACGCTCCACGATAGTACTGCTATCTCAAAACTTCAACAATTTCTGCCGGCCAAAATATGCTTTATAGTTAACCAAATGAGCTTCAGATCGGTCAAAAAGCCCCGCTCCCGAATATACTTGTAGTCCAATTCCAGTTGATCCTCATAACTCATCTTGGTAGTGTCCGTGATCTGCCAATAACATGACAGTCCCGGCTTCACCAGAAGCCGATCATCCGGAAGCAACTTCTGCTCCGAAGGTATAAATGGACGAGGTCCGACCACCGTCATGCTGCCGGTCAAAAGATTGATAGCTTGCGGTATCTCATCCAAATACGTGCGCCGCAAAATTTTGCCGACCCGCGTGACTCGCGGATCATCGGTCAGTTTAAAGTGTACACTGCTGTACTCGTTTTTTTCCATCAAATCATACTTGCAGTCATCAGAGCCTACGTACATAGTCCTGTACTTGACCATCGGAAATCTCCGACCGCCCAGACCAACTCTTTCCTGGATAAAGAAGGGGTTGCCGAAGTCATCCGTCATAATAATGACGGCAATAACGATATAAACCGGAAGCCCTATCGTAAAGCATAATAGCGCTACCAAAATGTCAAATAACCTTTTTATACAGTCATAGATAGGCTTTGGTCTCACTTCATGCCTTTTCTCATAAGGACTGCTTTGATTGCATTCAGTATGAGCTCGATACCTCATGCCTATGTCTCCTCGCGCCCTTTTTGCAGTTTCCGGCACAACTCTCACTTCCACTCTATTTCACGCATCTCAATCTGCTCATTAAACTCTGAGGGTCTGGCCTAAATTCATTATCTCTAATTTTTCCGCCATGACATCTATATTTACGACATACATTTGCGTTACCGTGCTAAAAGCACAGCAAGGGACAGGCCCACATAGCCCGTCCCCGCGATAGCTATCTCAATTTCGTTGTCGTCAGTAGAATTAGTCAACTCCCATTACCCCCCCCATTTTTTAATCCTGTTGCTCTGGGCGAAGAGGTCATCTATCGAAACAATAGCACGCTGTCATTGCCGATCGCAGTATCGTCTCAGCTGGTAAAGTTTAAGATCCGCTGATTTTCTAAACTTTTGCTGCATTTACAAAATTAAACAGATTCCTAAAGTGATTTTACTTTTGGCTATAAGGTCGCCAAAGGACTGAACTACGTGCGAAACGGCCAAAATGATCTTTAAGTTTGGTCTTCTTATTTTCGAACACCAAAAAGTGCCGACCGTATTTTCTTATCGCCTCGCACCTTAAGGCACACGCCCATCCGCTATCACTCTCTGGTTAGTTATATATTATACCATGTTTACCATTGTGATTACAACGATATACTTTTCTCACGCTAATATCTCACATCAATAAAAGGTCCTGCATTTAACTGATCGCTCACGCCATTCCCGCTCATCAAATTCACCAGATCTCATTTTTTGAGTGAGATAAAAAAGAAAGCTGGCAGTTTTAAGCGAATCAATGCAGGGCATGAATTAGGCTTTCATAGGATCGTCTCTTCACCTATCGCACGTGGATCGACGGCATTAAAATTTTTTGCTCTCTTTGCGCAAGAGCTTCGCGGTTGCTTTTGAAGATAAAACAAAATGCAGCTCATGTCGGCACCGGCGGATAAAAATTTTACATCCGAGCCGCTGCCGTGCCTATCTTTTAACAACACTCGTCCCGAAAACAAAAAGCGTCCGCGGTAAGAACTTCTCCTCCGCGGACGTTTGGTGTTTTCGTTTATATCTATGATTTTTGAAGACGATCTCTCTGTAAACTTCGAGGCCCTGCTTTTTACTTCTTGTGCAGAGCGGCGTTGACTTTTTCTTTCAGCTTCGTTTCGAGAGCATCAGCTCCTTCGCAAAGGCGGGCAAAGGCTTGCTCCAGCCCTTCCTCGCCGCCGAAGGTGCGCTTCTCGTCGCCCAGCGGCTCTTTTTTGCAGTCCATGCGGGCAAAATCTGCAGCCTTGGCTCTGCCTTCTTCATAGGCTTCTTCGTAAAGTTCTTTAAAGGCGGCGATGTCTTCCGGCTGCCCAGCCTTGATCCAAGCGTTGGCCACTTTGCCTACTGCGTAAGTTATGGATACCCCTAAAGGAATGTTCAACGGTCCCAAAGGCAAAAGCGTCGCCAAAGTCTGCCCGCAAAACGTGGCGCCCAGCCCGGCCAGCAGCCCCTTCACCGCTCCTTCTTCCAATTCCACGCCCCGCAATTTCCCCAGCCTGCCGATCATGTAGACTTCGTTGGCGATCAAAGCCACGGTGCCCAGCAAGGGAGCCGCCGCGATGAGGCCGGCCCGGGCTGCTCCCCAGCGGCACAATTTTTCCGCTTCCGCTTCTATCTCCGCTTCGTTCAGCAAATATTTGTCATCTTTCACGATCGTCCCTCCTCGTTTCTTTCCTTAATATATTATATCATGCCGCTGTTCACCGGGAAAGATGCGGCTATCGACGCTCCTCGATCTCTCTGCCGCTTGCCAAAAAAGCCCAAAGCTTCTATACTAAAGACTAAAGCAAAAAGAGGTACCTCTTGCGCAGCCGAGCCCCGGCCGCAAAGAGGCTCCTTCGGCAAAAATCGTCGGGCCGACAAGCCCTTCTTATAGTGAGGAGACTTCTTATGTTTGAACACTCTGCCTGTTCGCGGCAAGCCGCGAAACAAAAAAGGCTCATAGTTCTTCCTGCTGCTCCCGTCCTCTACTTAGTCACCGACAGCAGCGGCCTCGACGAAGAAACTTTTTTGGCCAAGATCGAAGGCGCCCTGCGAGGGGGCGTGAATCTGGTGCAGTTGCGGGAAAAAGAGCGGCCCATCCGCGAGGTGCTGGCCCTCGCCGCCAAAGTCCACCGCCTCACTCTTTCTCACGGCGTACCTTTGCTGATCGATGACAGACTGGACCTAGCCCTGGCCGTGGGAGCCGAAGGCGTCCATCTGGGGCAGACCGATCTGCCTGTCGACACGGCCCGCCGCCTTTTGGGACCGACTTGTATAATAGGGGCTACGGCTAAAACTGTGGAGCAGGCTCTGGAAGCCAAGCGTCAGGGAGCAGACTATCTGGGGGTGGGCGCCATTTTCCCCACCGCCACCAAAGTGGTGACCCGTCCCACTTCCGTCTCTACTTTAACGGCTATCTGCGCGGCAGTGGACCTGCCCTGTTTTGCCATAGGCGGCCTTACCTCCCGCAATTTGGACGTTCTTCGCGGCAGCGGCATAGCCGGCATCTGCATGGTGTCCCATTTGATGCAGGCCCCCGACCCCTGCGCCGAAGCCTCGGCGCTTTTGCTCAAGCTCCGGGCCCTGCTGTAAAATCGTCTGTTCCATAACATTGCTTGCGATGCTCCTCCGGTCTGCCTGCTCTTTGATGGAAAGACCGGAAAATTTTTTATGTTCCCGATCGGTCCAAAGATCGATCGGCTCGATTAGCTTTAACTTTAAGCGTTGTCTGTCTTTTTGGTTTTTTTCTTGTAGAAAAAAGAGTAGAACCTATATATTATACTCTCCGCCTCATTTTCGTCGGCACGGGCTAAAGCTTTGCAAAAAGAGCAGAGCAATTTTTGCTTTTCCGGCGAAAATGAAATGATGTCGTTCATAACGACATCCGCGTCAATTTTTCGCATGCTCGACCTCCTTTCTGCCGCAGCCCTTATTACCGTTCATTGCGAGCCTTTGCTTCATGAGAACAAGGACTCTTTTACTTAACTATACCAAAATGACCGGCTTTCAGAGCTGCAAAGGGCCCGTCTCGCACAGGAGGCGGGCCCTCTTTCGTTTCAGGAATTTTGATCGGCGATGAAAGCGACGGACGAAAAAGGCGCTACCACAGTTTCGTCCTTTGTGATTTGGCAGGCGCCTTTCAAGATGACGCTGCCTCCCGCTGCTACCAGTCCGTTGATGACGCTGCCCTTGCCTACGGTGATGCCCTGCTTGCAGATGATAAGAGCCTGGGGCAAGCGGACATTTTCACCGATGCTCAAAGGGGCGCCGCAAAGTAAGATCACTCGATCTCTGAATTCACAACCCTCTTTCAAAGAAAGAGAAGTGTCGGAGGCGGTGACGATCAGGGCCGAGCCCCACACTTTTTGCCCTTTGGGGATGGAGAAGCTGCCTGCTCCCTGCAAATAGTACACTTGCCGCATCAGGCCGCTGTCTTGGATCTCTGCTGCCAAGTCGGAGCCGACAGTTCTGTCCTGCAAAAATTTTTCGATATCTTTGATATCCTGAGGGTAACTTACTTCCCTATTGCTTGCATATACCGTTCCCTCAGGCAGATATTCGGCCCCCGTCAGGTCGCCACGGCACACTAAGCCGTAAGTGGCGGCCAGCTGCCTCCAACTTTCATCGAAATTTACGGTGAACCGCTGGATCAGCTGTTCTGTTATCACCTCCTCTGCGCCTGCGTTTTCCAGCTTTGCTCTGACCCGCCGGCGATGAAAAACTACAGAAGAGCCCGCCCCTTCCTGCTCTAAAGTGACCACGGCCTGCCGAGCCCCCGGCTGCAAAACAAAACGGGCGGCTTCTTGCGCTCGCTTTTCATTATTATCCTCTTCATCCGCTTCGGCTCCGAGCAGAGCCGAGTGGGCCAAAAGCCGCAACTGATAGCTGCGAAAATAGGTCAGCCCGGCTTCATAAGAACGCTGAGCGAAAAGCAACAGCATCTGCCCCACAGCCAGCAGGAAAAGGCTGCCCAGCAAAAGGACCGGGCCGGCGCTGCCTCTTTCTTTTTCAGCCATCGCCGCTCACCCTGCCGTTGACGCAGTAGATGGCATGGCGAAAAGAAGCTTTGTATTTTCCCCGGGCCAAGGTGAAGTCCAGGGCAACGACTTTGTCGTTCAATCGCCGCAGCTGCCATTTTTCCACGGTGAAGCCCTCCTGACAGGCCGGGTTGACGCCGGCGGTATTTTTCAAAAGTTTTTCGGTGCGCCGATAGATAGAGTTATAGGAAGAATTGTAATAGAAGCGCAGGGTGGTGGCCGCAGAAACATTTTGGCAGTCGGCTACGGAAAAATCTCCCGAGCGAAAGAGATAGACTTCGGTGCTGTCGACGCCTATCTGTTTTTCCAAGCCGGTGCAAAGTTGCCTGGCCGCTCCTTCCAAACTGTGCCGAGCCGCAAGATAGTCCCACTTGGGCAGCAGCCGCAAAAAAGAAACGCTGAGGAGAGCCGCAGCCGCAACGGCAAGAGTCGCCGCAGCCGCTGCTTCCAATAAAAGAAAACCGTTTTCTTCACGGCTCTTTTGCTGCAGCCTCTGCCAAAAAGAGATTACCAGCTTCTTTTCCTTTTTCATTTTTCCAGCTCACCTCTTTCCACCGCCATGGGCCCTCTTCTGCTTCTTTCACTTCGAATTCGAGACCCGGCGGCGCAGTATTGCTCTCGGCGGCGGACCACAGCAGCAATTGACCGTAGCCCAAAGCGGCCTGCAGCTGCCGCTCTTTTTGGAGCAAGTTCACTGCGGCGGAAAAACTGAGGGTGGCGGCTGCCGTCAAGAGCAGGGCCAAAGTCACTTCGGCTAAAGTCGCTAAGAGGAAGAAGCCTTGCTGTCTGCTATTTTTCATTGACTTCCACAAGGCCGGTCACCGGCTTCACGCTCACCTGATATCGACAGCCGGGCTCAGCCTCGTGAGTGAGGACGTAAGTGGGCTGACCTATGGGGACACCCCCGGGAGTAAAACTGGCTTTGACCGAGTTTCCTACCACCTTCACTCCTTCGCAGCCCATGGAGGCGAAACTGCGGTGCCTCTGTCCTCGAGCCGTCTGCCAAGTGTAGCCCTCTTTGTCTCCGTCGATCCGAATGCTTTCCGTGCTGCCGCTGTTAAAATACGCCTGCTGCTGCAAAAGGCGCAGCTCTGCCGCCAAAGTTTCTGCCGCCGTTTTCACCTGCAGCCTGCGCTGATAAGAGCGGTAAACGGCCCCCTGCTGCAGCAAAAAACTGCCCAAGAGGGCGAAGAGAGCGGCCGCCGCCACCGTTTCCGCCAAAAAATAGCCGGCCTCGCCTCTGCGGCTCTTCATCATTGTTATTGCGAGCCCGGGCTGGGGACGGTCACGCCTTTGCTGTTTTGCCCGCTCAAAGTGTAATTGAGATCGTCCACCTTGCTGTAGCTCAGCGGATTCCCTTTGGCATCGGTGAATTGGGCCTTGCTGTTGAAATATTCTTCGTCTATAAGCTTCGAGAGGTCCTCCGGCAGTTCGCCTTTTTCCATTTTGTAAACTTCCAGGGCCTGATCTATCGCCGCCAGATCGTTTTTCAACTTGAGATTTTTCACTTTGTTGTAAGCGCCGGACAAAGACGGTGTGAGCATAGTGAACAGCATGCCTATGAGGGCGGCCGCCGCCACCACTTCCACCAAAGTGAAGCCTGCCTGTTGCTTCCTTCTTGCTTCGCTCTCTTCGGGAGAGCTTTCTTTTTCCATTTTCATCACCTCCGAAAAATTTTTTGAGCAGCTCGCAGGGCGAAGAGGGCAAGGTCCTCTCAATGGCTGTGAGAGCTCAAGCGGGCAGCAGCGTGAAAAGAGAGAAGAGGGGACGGAGCATGAGGCACAGCACCAAGGCGATGAGAAGAGCTGTCATCAGCAAAAAACAGGGAGCCAGCAGTTCCCGGCAGCGCTGCAGGCGGGCCGTCAGTTCTTCGCCGGCAAGAGTTGCCGCTTCCTCCAGCATCTCTGTCAAACTGCCGCCGGCAGCGCCGGCTCTGAGCAGTTCTTTAGTGAGGGGCGACAGCAACGAGCCGGTCAGTTCGGCTCCTTCTTCGATGCTCATGCCCCGAGCCAGTCCCCACTTGAAGGCGGCCAGCCCCCGCCGATGACCGCTCTCGCCCAAAGCGCCGGCTGCAAGGTCCAGAGCCTCGCTCAGGCCGATGCCGCTTTTCAGCAAAAGAGCCAGCAAGCGGCAGGTCCGCTCTTCCAAAAATTGCCGCCGCAATTCTTTTATGAAGGGGAGCTTTTCTGCGGCTTTGGCCTTGCGCCTTTCGGACGAAAAGAGGAAGGCCGCCGCTGCCGCGAGAGCCGCCAAAAGTGGCAGACCGTAAAGAGTCAGCCAATCGGCCGCAGCCAAGGCCCACATCATGTCCGGCGTCAGCTTCGTCCCCATAGCTTTGTAGGTCTTGGCCAAAGCAGGCAGAACGTAGAGCAAGAAGAAGAGCAGCAAAAGACAGGAGGCCCCCAACAAAAAGAGAGGGTAGAGGAGGGCTTGGCCGAGAGCTTCTTTCCACCGCTCCTGCTCTTTGTAATAGGCGGCGATCTGAGCCAGCACCGCCGGCAGCTGCCCGCTTTTTTCTCCCGCTTCCACCAAAGCCAAAGCCGTAGAACCGAACCCCGCGGGCTCCAGCGCCATGGCCTCGTGAAGAGAGAAGCCGCGGCTGAGAGCTGCAAGCAAACGCCTGCAGACGGCGGCCGTTTCTTCATCTTTTTCGAGAGCGAGCGACCGCAGCGAAGTGAGCAGCGAGAGGCCGCCTCCCAAAAGGACGCTCAAGCGAGTGAACAGCACCGCCCTCTGCCGTTCCCCGGAGATAAAAAAAGATCTGATCCGCCTGATCCACCCTCCCTTGTGCTGCATATCGGGACGGCGGCCCGGCTTGCTCAGATCGCTCTGCGGACCGTATATGGCAGCGGCACCTTGCTGCGGATTTGCCGCTTTTGTTTTTCTTCTTCTGCCCCCGCTGTCGGGGCCGGCGCGTTGGATAGGGCATCCCCCCTCCCTCTCGCTGTTTCTTTTTTACAGCGGCCGCTTCCTTTAATGCTTTGTCACAGTTGTGAGTTTTATGTGAACAGCAGTCGAGCCTTGCAAAATATCTCGCGGCTCTCGCCCTTTAGCTGCGGCGCGGCAGGGGAGGAGCAAAAGAGGGGAGAGCTCCCTCACTAGGTCGCGAACGAGGGCTTTAGTGTATGCGCGATAAAGATCTAGGCCGCCAATAAGAAAAATTTTTTGAAAAAATTGTAAACTAATGGCAGGAGAAGGACGGCAAAAGCAGAATAGATAAGAGAGGGACGGGTAGCTGTGCTCTCATTGCTCCGCCGTCTCTTTATTGCGAAAGTTTTTGTTTATACACCCGCTTCATTTATTTTATCCGCAAAGGAGTGAAACACATGAAAAAATCCAAATGGGTGCTGGGCTCTGCCGCCATGTTGGCGCTGGCAGTGGCTCTGGCAGGCTGCGGCGGCGGCGATAAGAAAGACGACGCCAAAAAAGCTGCCGGTATCAAAGGCGAGTTGATGATCTACACCTCCATCTATCCGGACATCATCGACAACATGTGCAAGCCCAATGTTACCAAGGCCTTCCCCGACATGAAGGTGACCTGGTTCCAAGGCGGCACGGAAAAAGTTATGACCAAGATCACCGGCGAGATCAAAGCCAAGAAGATCGGCGCCGACGTGCTGATGGTAGCCGACCCCTCTTACTACCTGAAGCTGGATGATCAGAAACTGCTGTTGCCCTACAAGGCCAAAGAAGACGCCGCCATCATCAACGATAAGGATCCCAACGGCGACTGGTATGCCGTTCGCGTCTGCAACATGATCATCGCCTACAACGGCGACAAACTGCCCAAAGAAGACATCCCCACCTCTTGGGAAGATCTGGCCAACCCCAAATGGAAGGGCCGCATCGCCATGCCCAACCCCATGCTCAGCGGCACCGCTTATGTAGCAGTAGGCGCTTTGGCCGACCGCTTCGGCTGGGAGTATTTCGACAAACTGCAGGCTAACGGCATCAGAGTAGAGGAGGGCAACTCCGCTATCCAGAACAAATTGCTCACCGGCGAATATGCCGCTGCCATGATCCTGGAAGAAAATATTTTGAAGCTGGCCGCCACCAAGAAAGAGCCCTTGAAGGTAGCCTATCCTAAAGAAGGCGTAGTGCAGATCCCGTCTCCCATCGCCATCTTCAACACCACCAAGAATCCGGAAGGCGCCAAAGCCATCGTGGATTGGTGGCTGAGCAAGGAAGGTCAGGAAGCCGTTGTTAAGGGCTGGATGCACTCTGTAAGAGCCGACGTCAAAGAGCCGCCCGGAGCACCTCCCACCAAAGGCATCACCGAAGGCCGCGTAAAAGTGAACTGGAGAAAACTGGCCGACAACAACGCCCAGATCAAAGAAGAGTTCCGCAAGAGAGTTATGGACAAATAAACAGACTTCGTCTGTTGCCGTCCTCTCATGCCGACGGACGTAAAAATGCAGGAGCCGAGTTCCCCGGGAACTCGGCTCTTTTTTGCTCGCTAATCTGCCGAAGGGCGGGACCTTTTTGCTTTTGCCTTTCCTTTTTACCGCAAACTTTTCGGCCACTCCTCTTTTCTTTTTGTTCGAGAGTTTGCGCTCGCGACTTTTTTCAACAGACTTGATATCTTACGGTTGCGGCTTTTTTCATTTGACTTGAGGTCTTGCGACCGCGACTTTTTTCGTCGGACTTGAGGTCTTGCGACCGTGACTTTTTCATTTGACTTAAGGTCTTTGGGCTGCTGCTTTTTTCGTTTGACTTAAGATTTTACGTTCACGACTTTTTTCATTCGGCTTAAGGTCATGGGGTCGTCGCTTTTTTCGTCGGAGCCGAGTTTTTACGTTATGCTTTTTCGTCTTGGTAAAATGTTTGTAAAATAGCGCATTGTCTTTTGTCGTCGATTATGGTATCATATTAGCCGTAAGGTTGTACCCTTTAAGGGTATCGCTTTGCAAATCATCAGCCTTATTTTCGCAGCTCGGCCCCCCAAGGCCCGAGTCGCGGCGCAAAAGGGGCGGCATGCCCCGGCAACATTAACGGAGGAGGAATTTCTATGAAGAAACTCGGCATCGTTGCTCTGGCCGCTTTGACTGCTGCCAGCATGATCATGGTAGGTTGCGGCGGCGGCGACAAAAAAGCCGACGCTCCCAAAGAGGGCGGCAAAAAGCTCATCGTTTATACCTCTATGAAAGAATCCCTCATCAAGGGCATCGTAGAGGGCTATAAGAAAGCCAACCCCGGCGTTGAAGTTACCTATCAGTCGGCCGGCGCCGGCAAATTGATGGCAAAGATCGCCGCCGAGAGACAGAGCGGCAAGATCTTGGCCGACGTTATCTGGACCAGTGAAGTGCCCGACTTCTACAAGATGAAACAAGAGGGCATTCTGGAAAATTACAAGAGCCCCGTATTCAAAGAGACCGTCAACCCCTTCAAGGATTATGACGGCTCCTTCCACGCCGCTCGTCTGGGCACCCTGGGCATCATCGTCAACACCGACAAGATCAAAGAAATGCCCACTCAGTGGTCCGACCTGCTGAAACCCGAATACAAGAACGGCTTCGGCGTTGCCAACCCGGCTCTCTCCGGCACCGCTTACATGAGCATCGCTTTGTTGGAGAAACAATTCGGCTGGAAATTCTTCGAAGACGTTAAAGCCAACGGCGGCCGCGTAGGCAAAGGCTCCGGCGAAGTTATCGACGACACCGCTTCCGGCGAATTGGTAGCTTCTTTGGCCGTTGACTACATCACCAACGACAAGATCAAGAAGGGCGCTCACATCGCCATGAACTATCCTCCCGAACTGTTGGTAGTTCCTTCCCCGGTAGCCATCTTCAAAGGCACCCCCAACCTGGATCCTGCCAAGAAATTCGTCGACTACCTGCTGGGCAAAGAAGCTCAGGCCATGGTAGCCGCTCAGGGCACCATCCCCGTGCGTGAAGATGTAGCCATCGATCCCAAGTTCAAACTGTTGGCTCCCAAGGCAGCTTTGGAAAAATCCATCAAGATCGACTACAACGAAGTTATCAACAGCAAGGAAGCCATCGTCAAGAAGTTCTCCGAGATCATGCAGGTCAAGAAATAAGCAGCTTCTCGCAAAGGCTCACTTGGCAATTACACAGCCTACATCAGTCAGGGGCGGAACGGGGTTTCCTGTTCTGCCCCTTTCTTAACAAAGACCTTGTTTGGAGGTTATCTTAATGCAAGACATCATCAAACTGGAAGGCGTGTGCAAGGCTTACGGCGATCATCAGGTGCTGAAAGATCTGGATCTGTCCATCCGCAAAGGCGAATGCTTCACCATGCTGGGCCCGTCCGGCTGCGGCAAGACGGTCACCATCCGCCTCATCGCCGGCCACGAAGTCCCCGATGCCGGCAAGATCGAGATCGATGACACCGTAGTAGCCGACAGCTCCACCGGCGCCTACATCCCTCCGGAGCGGCGGGGCTTGGGCATCGTCTTTCAGGATTACGCCGTGTGGCCCCACATGACCGTCACACAAAATATCGCCTATCCTTTGAAAATGGAGAAGCGCCCCAAAGCCGAGATCGATAAATTGGTGAAAGCCATGATCGCCACCGTAGGCATGGAAGGCTTGGACAAAAGATTGCCCAGCGAACTCTCCGGCGGCCAACAGCAGCGGGTGGCCCTGGCCCGGGCCTTGGTGGCCGATCCTTCCGTTATGCTTTTGGACGAGCCCTTGAGCAACCTCGACGCCAATCTACGGGAAGAGATGCGTTTCGAGATCAAAGCCCTGCAGCAGCGCTTCGGCATCACCGTCCTTTATGTTACTCACGATCAGGAAGTGGCCTTGGCCATCTCCGACCGCATCGCCATCATGGATGCCAACGGCCGCATCCGTCAGACCGGCACTCCTTATGAGATCTTCGAAAAGCCCGCCGACCTCTTCGTTTTCAAATTCATGGGCATCGCCAACTTCTTGGCCGTCCGCAACGAAGGCGATAAATATTATGTAGGCACCGGCTCTCAGGAAGTGCCCTGGCCCGAAGGCCCCGCCGGCACGGCAGAGAAGTGGGTAGTGGGCTTCCGCCCCTCCGACGTGGAGATCGGCAGGGAACCCAAAGGCTTGAAAGGCGTCATCAAACGCGCCAACTTCCTGGGCTCCACCATGGACTACGCCATCGAGGTAGACGGCGAACATCTGCGCACGGAGCTGGTGGCTCACAAGGCCATCAGTCAGGACCTGATGTTCAAAGAAGGAGAAGAGTGCTACATCACCTTCAAAGCCCTGCACTGGTTCGACGCAAAACAACTGGAGGAGGTGGGTGAACTGTGAGTTCCGCTACCATCAAAAAAGATTCCGGCTTCGGCGTGGCCCAGCTGATCTTGCTCCTGTCCATCGCCATCCTGGTGATCTTCGTAGCCTGGCCCGTGCTGTTGATCCTCTTCAACGCCTTCTTCGTGGATGGCTCTTTCAACAGTTTGGACTTTTACAGAGTGCTGACGGACCCGGAGACCTTCCAGGCTCTCACCAACTCTTTGATCATCGCCAGCATGACCACCGTAGGCAGCACCATAGTGGGCACCTTCTTCGCCTGGCTGGTGACCAGGACCGACCTGCCTTACAAAAATTTCATGAAGAGCCTGTTCCTCGTGCCCTTCATGCTGCCCTCCTTCATCGGAGCTTTGGCTTGGAAGATGCTGCTGAGCCCCCATGCCGGCTATATCAACAAAGCCTTCATGTCTCTTTTTGGCACCACCGAGCCCCTCTTCAATATCTACACTTATTACGGCATCAGCGCCGTAGAGGTCATGTACCTCTTCCCCTTCGTCTTCATCCAAGTGTGCGGCGCCTTGGAGCGTATGGACCCCACCTTGGAGGAATCGGCCCGCATCTCCGGCGCCGGTCTTTTGACCATCACCCGTAAGATCACCATCCCTCTGGTGCTGCCCTCCATCATGTCCGGCGCACTGCTCATCATGCTCTATTCTATGGCCCACTTCGGCACAGTCGCGGTGCTGGGCATAGAGCAGGGCATCTACAACATACCGACGCTGATCTATGAAAAGATCCACGAGAGCGCCGGCAGTTTCGAGTCTATCCGCACCGGCACCGTGCTGGCCACCGTGCTGGTAGTCACCGCCGCCATCATCATCTGGGGACAGCAGAAGGTCCTCAGCCGCGGCCACTATCAGATCATCGGCGGCAAAAGTTTTAGGCCCATGGAGCTGAAATTGCGCGGTCTGCGCTGGCCCCTCCTCCTCTTCTGCTTGGCCTACATCGGCTTCACCATCGTCTTGCCTATTATCATTCCCGTCGCGGTGGAGCTGGACACGACAGCCGCCGCACATCCGAACGTCTTGAATTT
>CANQBR010000002.1 GCA_947589605.1 uncultured Phascolarctobacterium sp.
AAGGGTATCATTTTGGCCGGAGGAGCCGGCACACGGCTGTATCCTTTGACAAAGGTCACTTCAAAGCAACTTTTGCCAAATATTTGGCAGATGCGGGAAAATATGGCAATGATATTTAGGGGGCAGTGAAAAATTATGATGAAGCTGTTATTTTAGAGAAAGGGAAGACTTTATGCATTTTGCTCAAAATAAAAGTTGCCCCCACCATAATGCAGTGGGAGAGGATATATTGCAAGCATATCCATCGCAAATCCGCGAGAGTATGAAAGCTTAGATGACAAAACGAAAGAGAGATTGAAGGCACGATGTTAAACAGATTAGTTGGGAACTTTACCGTAGCAGAGGATGTTGCACCTAAGTATTTTGCTGAGATTATCAAATGGAGGAACGATCCGTCCAATAACAGGTTCTTAAACCAGCCTTTTGTTCTTACTATGGAACTGCAGTGGAAATGGTATAAAAAATACTTGGCTGATGATACTCAGGGTTTGTTCGTGCTTATCGATAAAGAAAAGAATATACCCTTTGGTACTTTGGGTTTTACGGATTATAACGCTTCCGAAAGAACTCTTATTCAGGGAAGAGCATTGGTTGGCGTAGATTTATATAGAGCTTCTCCGGAATTAACGGAAGGCTATTTGCTGGTAAACGATTACCTCTACGAAAATTTCAGCATCGAAATGATGTATATACATGTGGTGAACGAAAATAAAAAAGTCATATCGCTAAATAAAAGGTGGGGATATTCTCTAAATTCGAGCAAAATCAAATTTCCGAAGGAACTATCGGTAAACGGGCTTAGTCAAAAAGAATATTTGAGAAGCAAGGAAGCATACATACATGCACGAGAAAAGATAACTGGTATTTTAAATTGTTATAAGGAGTGAAATGCAATGCAAGAATTTATCGAAAAATTAGCCGATGTGTTGGATACGGAAGCAGAACTCACCGTCGACACGGCGCTTTCGGAATTGGAAGAATGGGATTCATTGGGCATCGTCGGTTTCGTGGCAATGGCCAACGCCGTGTATGGGAAAAAATTGGCTGTGCTCAAAGTCAGGTCGGCAAGGACCGTTGCCGACCTATATGCCTTATTAAAATGAGCGGAGTCAAATTCGATTTTACGGGGGAAAGGTTCGTCGTCACCGGGGCGTCTTCCGGCATGGGCAAACAGGTAGCGCTGGAATTGGCGGAGGCAGGGGCCGCTGTATTGGGCATTGGCAGAAACAAGCAAGCTTTGCAGAGCCTGCAAGAAACCTTCCCCCTAAATATCGAGACAGCAGCCGCAGATGTATGTGATACGATAGCACTGGAGAAGGCGATAAAAACTTTTGTCGCCGAAAAAGGGAAATTGAGCGGCGGCGTACACGCAGCCGGCATCACCGGCCTTACGCCTCTCAGAGCGTATGACGAAACAGAAGCCCGCAAGATCATGGATACGAGTTTTTGGGCAGGAGCGAGATTTTTGCAGATCTGTACCGGAACGAGAATGTCTTTAGGCGGGGCGGCCTTCGTGTTGTTCTCTTCAGTGTGTTCAATGCGTACCGATAAAGGCTTGTTTGCCTATGCAGGCGCTAAAGCGGCTTTAAAGATCGCCGCCGAAACTTTCGCCAAAGAAACGGCAGGCAGAGGTTTGAGGATCAACACCATCAGCCCCGGGTGGGTTACCACCGGCATGACTTCCGATCTGGGGGAGACTCATAATTTGGAGGAAGTAAAGGCCAACAGTTTGCTGGGCTTCGGCAAAGCAACGGATGTCAGCGGTGTGGTGCTGTTTTTACTGAGCGAGCGGGCCAAATGGATCACCGGGACGGATATCGTAGTTGACGGCGGCTATTTGACATGATACGGAGGCCGGACCATTGAAAGCCTATGTGACCGGGATAGAGTATGTGCTGCCCGAAAGGGTAGTTTATAACAGCGAGAGCAGACTGACCAAAAAGACGGGGATAATAAAGAGGCATATAGCAGCGGAAAACGAAACGGCTTCCGACCTAGCCTATAAAGCCGCAGAAAAACTGTTGAAGGATGAGGCAAAAAAACAGAGCATAGATTTTTTGCTTTTTTGCACTCAATCTCCCGATCATTATTTGCCTACTACCGCTTGCATTTTGCAGGACCGCTTGGGGCTTCCTCGCAACTGCGGCGCTTTTGATTACAATTTGGGGTGCTCCGGCTATATTTACGGCTTGAGCATCGCAAAAGGGCTCATCGAATCGGGACAGGCGCAAAATGTATTGTTGCTTACCGCCGAGACCTACAGCAAATATATCGATCCCCAAGACCACTCTGTGGAGCCGCTCTTCGGTGATGCTGCAACGGCCACTTCGATCGCCGGTTTTGCCGATGCCGAAAGCGGCTTGGATGGTTTTGTCCTGGGGACCGACGGCTCCGGATACGATAAATTGATAGTCCCCGTGGGCGGCTCGCGGCAACCGCACGCTGTAACGCCCTTGCAAGAGGAGACGGACGAATTCGGGAATCATCGGACCAATAGGAATTTGTACATGAACGGGGCCGCCATCAGCGATTTTGCCTTAGATGTCGTTCCGCAGACTGTGGAAAATATTTTGAAGAAAACAGGGTCGACGAAAGAAGACATCGATTACTATGTGTTTCATCAGGCAAATAAGTTCATACTGAAATTTTTGCAAATGAAGTGCGACTTAGGTATGTACCCATATTGGAATGATGTAAAAGAATATGGGAACACGGTCTCCTGTTCGGTGCCGATAGCTTTGGCCGACATGATGAAAGCAAGCACAAATATCGGAAAAGTGATGGCTTTGGGTTTCGGCGTAGGTCTTTCATGGGGCGGTTGCATCATCGATATGAAAAGGTATGAGCAAAGTTGAGGCAGACAGCAAGCAAAGAAGTTGCACCTCAAATTCGTACGCTTCCTCAAAAAATGCGAGCCTTTAAATAAACGCAGTTGCATCCCGAGAGAAAACTGCGGCCTTACAAACTCACGTTTTAAAGCAAAAACTTTCAAAAAAAGAGCGCTGCTTCGTTTCGAAACGAGGCAGCGTTTGCTCGTTGTATAAAGAAAACCACGCCATAGTGGCGTGGTTCCAAAGAGCTTAAGTGGTGAAAAAATAATCCTAATGTGCTAAACTGTTTGCAAGCCTGCCAGCATACTACAATAAAGCACATTAGGAGGTAGTCGATGTGACCAAACAAGAAAATAACGCTACAAACAGTTTAGCACATACCAAGTGGAATTGTAAGTACCATGTTGTGTTTGCACCAAAATATCGTAGGAAGATATTTTTGAGGATAAGCGAGCTGATATAAGGGATATTTTGCGAACGTTGTGCCAGAGGAAGGGAGTGGAAATATTAGAAGGGGAAATTTGTCCGGATCATGTGCATCTACTGATCAGTATTCCACCTAAAATCAGCGTATCAGGATTTATGGGATACATGAAAGGCAAGAGTAGTCTGATGATATTTCAGAAATATGGCAACATGAAGTTTGCATATAGGAATCGAGAATTTTGGTGCCGAAGATACTATTTAGATACAGTAGGAAAAAACACGAAAGCAATAAAGGAATACATTGCCAATCAATTAAAAATAGATAAGGAGAGTGATCAATTAGCACTATTTGATCCCAGAGACCCGTTTACGGGTAGCCGTTAAACAATGCGTGGCTGGCAGGCCGATAAAAGGCGCACGTGTGCGCAGCCAGTAGTATTAGGGCTATGCCCGAAAAAGAAAAACCCCCGGCTACGCCGGGGGATATTTATTTTGGGAAAAATTTGAAATTTTTCAGAGCTTCGATACCTGCGATCGGATCATCAGCTTGAACGCATCCCCCTTTTCACCCGCAGATCTTGGCTAAGAGGGCCCTCTCTTCGGCCGCCGCAGCCGGGTCGGGCTCGGTGGTGAGCTCCAAAGCCCCGGTGAGAGGGTCTTTGTGCACGGAGATATTCGCCTTGTAGGCTCTGCTCAGCAGCGGAGCGGTAAAAACTTCTTGGGGGCTGCCGTCGGCCAACAATTTTCCTTCGCCCAAGAGCAAAATGCGGCTGCAGTATTTGGCGGCCAGGTCCAGCTCGTGCACCACCATGAGGACCGTCTTGCCCATGCGGGCCAATTCCCGGGCGAAGCGGAAGATCTCTTCTTTGTAGACCATGTCCAGTCCCGTGGTGGGCTCGTCTAAAAAAAGCAGCGGCGTTTGCTGGGCCAGCACCTTCGCCAAAAGGAGGCGCTGCTTCTGCCCGCCCGAAACTTCCGTCACCGGTCTATCGGCCAAGTCGGCGGTGCCGGTGTAAGCCATGCAGTCAAGAGCCAGCATTTTGTCCTCTTCGCTCTCTCCTTCCCACCAACGCAGGTAGGGATAGCGCCCCGCCAGCACCAGTTCCTGCCCGGTGTAGCCGAAGCCGATCTCCACATTTTGCTGCAGGTAGGCCACCTTGGTGGCCAGCTCTTTGTCTTTGTAACTTTCCAAGGGGCGGCCGAAATAGAGCACTTCGCCGCCCATTTTGGGCAGGAGGCCCCGCAGGGTCTTCAGCAAAGTGCTTTTGCCGGCGCCGTTGCAGCCCACTATGCCCGCCAGCTCTCCCGGCCAAAAGGCGGCGCTGATCTCTTTTGCCACTGCCTTCGTCTGATAGCCTATAGATAATTTTTTGAATTCGATGACAGCCTGTTCCACGCTTTGACCTCTGTCTGTAAAAAATTTTGCCGCAAGATCGCTCGCTTGATGAAAAGAAAAACAGCTCGACTGAAAAATATTTCTGCCTGCGCAAGAGAAAAACTTCTTGTCGCACACTTTAAGGGAGCAGGGCCCGCTGCTGCCGCAGATATTTTGCAAGCTCCGCAAAAGTATCGTAATAGAGTTCGTGCACCAGATAACGAGGCTGCACCAGTTCGATCAGCTCGGCGACGGCGGGGGAAGAGAAGGGCCGATGCTGATCCAATCTCACGATGTGGCTCATGAGATGAGCCATGAGATCTTCTTCGGAAGAGCTGCTCTGCACGAGGGAAGGCAGCTGCCGGCGGTAAGCGCCGGAGAGAGAACAGCTGAGGTGCAGGCCCTTGATGAGCTCTTTTAAATAGCCCAGGTCTTTCACCCTGCGGCATAAATAGGCCGCGCCTTCCTCCTCCGTAGTCAAGGCGGGCTCCGTGTTCAGCAAATGGCCGGTGTCCAGCATGATGCCCACGTTCTCCCGCTCGATCTTTTCAAAAAAACGCTCTGCAAGGCGGGGCTGGGTGAGCCGCAGACCGGGCCACCACAAATTTTCAAAGAGCACGGGCACGCCTTCGGGGACGGCGGCGCTCACTGCGTTGAAAACTTCCGCGGCGGCGTCCAGCACCGTTTCATCGTCGTAAGCGAAGCGGAAGGTGAAGCTTTCTTCTCGGCGGCACTGGCTCACGTGCCACACCAAATATTCCGGCTCTGCGGCCAAAGAGGCGCGGATGTTGGCCTCGATCACCCCAAGCCACTTATCAGGCGTCGCTGCCCCGCCGAAATAGGCGCGCAGGGCCTCTGCGTCTTTATGCTCTCGGGCCGCCTCTTCTTTTTTGCCGAACCAAAAATCCAGCCAGCTGGGCCAGTAACGCAGGTGCACGCCCACGGCCGTATCGCGGTAGTCTTCTTCATAAGGCTTCGTGTCGTACACGTAGAGCTCTGCGCCGTCCAAGCCGTTGTCCTTCAACCAGCCGGGCAGCTGACCGGGATAGGCCGCCAACTGTTTGGCATATTCGGGGATGGGGCAGTAATTGAATTCTTCTTTCATAAAATGCTCTTCTTTTCTCTAGAGCCGCAAGCTCAAAGTTCAGGGCTCGAACCTCAAAATATTTCAAAGTTCAAAGTGAGCTCAAGTCTCAAAGTTCAAAACATTTAAAAACTCACTGCAAGTCCGAAGCTCAAAGCTCAAAAATACAGTGCTCATTTTTCGCCGGTCTGTAAATTTTTCAGCACCGCCGCCAAAAAGAAGTCCTGCCAAGCTTGCTGCATTCTTTGCAAAAAGTCTGCGCCTGCAAAGGCAGGCACCTCGCCGCCGTAGGCAGCGGCTAAAAGGCCCAAGAGCTGCCGACCTGCCGTCTCCGCTTCAGTTTCGCTCACTAAATGCCACAGGCATTGATCTATAAGGTGGATGTATAAAGAGGTGCAGGTGAGCATGGGGCCGTCCTGCGCCAAAAGTTCTGCTTCTTTCAAAAAAAGGGGCTTCAAACAGGGCTCGTCGCAAGAAGAAAGATATTGCTGCCACAAAGTTTCTGCCGTCAGGCCGAAGCGGCGCCAGCGCCGCAGCACATCGTGCTGGCGTTCGGGGGTCAGTCCCGATTGTTTGGCTAGGGCCCCTTTCACCGCTTTGGTCACCGTTTTGCCGATGAGCTCTCCCAGTTTAGAATGTTTGCCGGCGCTGTCCAAATAAAGAGGGCTCTCGCCGTTGGCGACGATGATGGTCTGGTCGGTGCCGGAGCCGGTGGCGAGGCCGTTTGAATATTTGCTGCCCTCTAAAAGTTCTTGAATGGCTGCGGTCTTGGCTTCGGTGCAGGTGACCAAGGCCCGGGCGATGATGCCGGGGGGCAGGTCGCAGTCGAGATGAAGGATGATGTTGATGGTGCCGAGCTTTTGCGGCTTCTCTTTCGGCCTGAAATAGTCCGCCGGGTCGCCGGCCCGGCCGCCGTTGGTCTCGATGCCGCCGGTGACGAGAGCAGTGACGGTCAAATTTTCATAAGTCATACTTTCGATGACAGCGTTCTCCATATCGGCGGCGGTCACCATGCCGCTCACCTTCTTGGGGTCCAGCCCCAAACGCAGGGAGAGGAGCTGCATGTGCTCTTCGTAGGTGGGGGCCAGCAGTTCGCAGGGCATGCCCGCTCCCTGTTTGCCGTCGTGGTTGTAGACGGCGGTATAATCTTCCCGATAACCGCCGTTGTATAAAGAGGTGCTCAGCACCTTGCGGCGGCCGTTGAAAAAGACCACGATGCTTTTTTCATAGCGATAGGCCGTATCGCCGTTGACAAAATCGTAAAGCTTCATAAGCTCCCTCCCTCGAGGCGTGAGCGTTGTCAAATTTTTATAACGGTGAAGCCCGCAGAGGCCACCTGTTTTCTTTTTTCGTCAAAGTCCAAAAGGAGCAGCGCTTCGTCGCCGCTGTAGGAAAAAGAGAGCTCGCCCTTAACGGCGACGGCGCTGGCAGCCGAAGAAAAGTCCATCAGCTTCGTACCGGTTTGATTGGCGACGAGCAATGGTATGTTGCCCGCAGTCCTCGACAATCTAATCCACGCGACTTCCGGCTCTTCTTCGTGACCGCCGGGGGGCCAGGCGGCTATCCCTATGGCCAATTCGCAATTTTGGGCGGCCAAACTTTCGCCGTGGGCACCGTAATACATGTCGGCGCAGACCAAAACGCCCACTCGGATGCCGTCCAGTTCGTGCACCGTGAAGCCGTCCCCCGGCACCGCCCATTTTTCCGCGTTGGCCTTCACTACCCGCAATTTATCGTGACGCCACAGCACGTCGCCCCTGGCACCGATCGCCAAACAGCTGTTGTGAGGCCTATCTTCATCCAAAAAAGCGCAGCCTAAAAATAAAGTCTCTTCGAATTTTTGGGCCGCTTCGCAAAAGGGGTGGAGCAGGCCGTTTTTTGACGAGGCCAGCTGAAAGGGGAGGTCCGAGCAAATCATCTTGTAACCTTGCAGGGCCATCTCCGGGGTCAGCACCCAGCGGGCGCCGTGTTCGGCGGCGAGTTCCATGCCTTTTAAGATTTTCGCAGCATTTTCTCCTTGAGGGCGGCCGCAAAAAGCAAAATGCAAAAAAGCGATCTTCATAGCTCAAGCGGACCTTTCGTCAAAACGCCTGCTTCTGCAAGCGACGCAGCAGGTAGAGAAAATAGGGAGAGCCCAAGAGGGCCGTCATGATGCCCACCCGCACTTCTGCCGGGGCCATGATGACCCGCCCCAAAGAATCGCACAGCACCAAAAAGAGAGCTCCCCCCAAAGCGCTGGCCGGCAGCAGCACCCGATGATCGGGGCCCAGCAGCAACCGCATCATGTGGGGGATGACCAGCCCTACGAAGCCGATGTTGCCGCTGACGCAGACAGAGACGGCGGTGGTGAGAGAGGCCACGGAGAGGAGGGTGAGGCGAAAGGCGGTGACCGGCATGCCCACAGCCTTGGCCTCCGTCTCTCCCAGCACCAAGATGTTGAGGTGCCGGGCCAAGGCCAGCATCACGGCGAGGCCGGCCAAGATGGGGCCGGCTGCCAGATAAACATGCCACCAGCGGCGGTAATCTAAGCCGCCCACCATCCAGAACAGATATTGCTGTATTTTTTGCTCGTTCATAAAGGTCAACAGGCCGGAGGTGACCGCCCCCAGCAAGATGCCCACGGCCACGCCCGCCAAGAGCAGGGTCATCACTGCGATCTTGCCGTTGCGCATCGATAAGAACACCGTTAAAAACACGGCGCAGATGCTGCCGCAAAAAGCAAAGGCCGGCATTGCGAAATAATTGCCGGCCGCAAGGCCCAAAGCGATGGAGAGCACGGCCCCCGTGGCGGCGCCGGCGGAGACGCCGATCAGGCCCGGATCGGCCAGGGGATTGCCGAAGATGCCTTGCATCACAGCACCGGCGGTGGCCAAAGCAGCGCCCACCAAAACGCCCACCAGCATGCGGGGCAGACGTATGTACCAGATCACCGCGAATTGTTCCGCGGAAAAACGGCTGCCATCAGCGAAGGGCAAATGAAATTGCCGCAGCAAAACGGCCACGGTGTTATCCAAAGGGATGCGTATCTGCCCGAAGGTGAGGGAGAGGCAGGCTGCTGCCGCCAAAAGAAGAGCCAAGATCAACAAAGCAAGGCGGCTGCGCCGGGAGGAGCTCATCATTTCGTATACCTCTTTATAAAGTGCGTTCCATATTTGCGATATTTTTCTATTTAACAAAATATTAAAACATTGCCGCACAAAAGTCAAGGCTCAAGGCCTTTTCGGCAAAGATGAAAAAAAGAGGAGCGGCCGTTTGCAAAGCAAAGTCGGTCGAAAAAGAGCAGTAAGTTCGAAAAAGGCAGTCGTTTGAAAAAGGCAGCAGCTTGAAAAAAGGGAGTCGGCTGAAAAAGCGGGCGCTTGCAAAAAGCAGGCACATTGAAAAAAGGCAGTCGACCGAAAAGAGCGGCAAGTTTAAATGAGGCGAGGTCCCCGCAAAAGGACGAAAAAAATTTTTGTGCGAAAAATTTTATTGAGAAGAATTGCTTGCACAGCTGCGAGAGCTTATTGGCAAAAATTCTTGACAGCTATTTTTCCGTGTTGTAGAATTTACTTAACTTCACCGAGGGAGGGAAGAAGATGGCACAACATCCCGCAAGCAAGATCCCCGCAGATCCTCATGGGAAAAAACGGTACGAGAGCGCCAAGCTCCACGCAGAGGCCGCTGCGGCGGCAGGCAAGTCTTCACAAGAGGTCCATGCGATCTTTGACCGTGTGATGGCCTTCGATCCCAAGACCGATGTCTACAAATTGTCCCCCGAGGGGCCTCACGCCAAATACCGCTCGGCTTTGATCCATGCGCAAAAAGCCATGGCCGCCGGCAAGGGCAGCGACTACGCTCACAGTATCTTTGCCAAGATCATGGCAGGGGAGACCTCCGGCTGCGCTCATCACTGAGGAAGCGGCCCGCAAAAAGGGCAAAATAAAACTGCAGCTCCGAGAAAAACAGCTCGGTGTTGCAGTTTTTTCTTTTATCGTTCATTGCTCTTTGAGGCGTACCGGCAGCGAGACCTCTACGGCGTATTCGGCGGGGGAGAGGGTCAGCCAATGATCTTTGAGGGGCAGCACATAGACGTCGCCGCAGACGGTCAGCTCATGGGTGCGGATGAAATCCCGCAGTTTGAGGGCCAAGGCTTCGCCTTGACCGGTGAAGGTGCCCCTGAGAGAAACGGTGAGGTAAAGACCGGCGGGGCGGCTGCCGTTGGGGACGGGGCCGCCGCTTTCTTCTCTCACGACGGTGTAATAGGCTTTGGCGGTGAGAGACCGCCGCTTCAAATATTGAACGCTATCGATGAGCCAGCCGGTGGCCTCCGTTTTAAAACGCTGTTTGGAATTGTTGTGGCGGGCGTAAGCGGTGACCCGCTCTTTGGGAGAAGAGACAGCGGTGATGTCGGTGATATAAAGAGGCTGCTCTTCTTCCCGGCGCAGAGCGATGACGCCCAAGGTCCGCTCCTCCGTCTTTTGCAGCTTCAAGGCTACTGCCTCGATGAGCTCTTTATCTCGTTGAGCCCGGGCGATGAGCTCGTCGCAGTCTCGGCGGCGGGCTTCCAAAAGCTCTCGAAAATTTTTCTCTCCCCGCTCCTCTAAATAGCGCCTGATCTGTTTGACAGGCACGCCCAGCTTGCGCAGGTTGAGGATGATCTCCAAGGTGAGATATTGGCGGATGGAGTAATGGCGGTAATTGTTCTCCGAGATATATTCCGGCACCAACAGTTTGATCCTGTCGTAATAGAGCAGGGTCTGCCGGGGGATGTCGAAGAGGGCCGCCAGTTCGCCGGCGGTGTAGAAGGCGGTGGGCAAGGGACCGTCGTTCATGGGCACAACTCTCCCTCTCAAAGGTTTTATCTGCGCTCAATTATAACAAAAGCCCTGCCTTTGCGCAAGAAAAGAGAGGCGCCGGGCCAAGAGGCCTCGGCCCCGCATTTTTTTGAAAAAGCCGGCGGCAAAAGCTCTCGCCTTTCTCGAAAAAAGCGAAGAGAAAAAAGTTCGGCATGAAGGAGCGCCGGCATTTTGTTTTTAGGTCGGCCCAAAAGCTTCGCTCGGGAAAGTTTCCTTGACTGTATAACTGCTATACAGTTTATTATAAAACCGATTACTATTTGCGGGAGGCTATCTTTATGAAGCGAAAGGCAGTTTATCCCTTCACGGCCATCGTGGGGCAGGAAGCTATGAAGCTGGCCCTGATCCTGAATGTCATCGATCCTTCTCTGGGCGGCGTTTTGATCAAAGGAGAGAAGGGCACGGCCAAGTCTACGGCAGTGAGGGCCTTGGCTGAACTGCTGCCGGCTTTGACGGCGGTGCACGGCTGCCGCTTTCGCTGCGATCCTGCCGTGCCGGAGCATTTTTGCGACGATTGCGCCGCTCTGGCTGCCGCAGGGCAGCCTCTGCCGGAGGAAAAAATGAAGATGCGGGTAGTAGAACTGCCCGTCAGCGCCACCGAAGACAGAGTGGTGGGCACTTTGGATATAGAGCACGCCATCAAACACGGAGAGAAAAAATTCGAGCCGGGGCTTTTGGCGGAGGCCAACCGCAATATTTTATACGTAGACGAGATCAATCTTTTGGACGATCACGTGGTGGACGTGCTGCTGGATGCGGCGGCCATGGGGGTCAACACGGTGGAGAGAGAGGGAGTGTCCTATTCTCATCCGGCCCGCTTCGTGCTGGTGGGCACCATGAACCCGGAGGAAGGAGACATCCGCCCCCAGCTTTTGGATCGCTTCGGCCTTTCGGTGACCGTGACGGGAGAGCACGAGCCCTCGCAGCGGGTGGAAGTGATCAAACGCCGCTTGGCTTACGAAGAGGACCCGGACGCTTTTTGCCGCCGCTGGGAAAAAGAGCAGACGCAGTTGGCAGAGCGCATCATGGCGGCTAGGCAGTTGCTGCCCCGAACGGAGACAGACGACGAACTTTTGCTCAAAGCGGCAGAAGTAGCCGTCGCTTTGCAGGTTGACGGCCACCGGGCCGACATCACTTTGATCAAGACGGCCCTCACCGTCGCCGCTTTTGAGGGCCGCACCCAAGCGACGAAAGAAGATGTGAAGAGGGCGGCAGCTTTGGTGCTGCCTCATCGCCTGCGCCGCCTGCCCTTTGAAGAGAAAACGGTGGATTGGGACAAAGTAAAAGAAATTTTAGACGCATGAAGCGAGAGACAGAGCGATGAAAAAGTTTGAGGGCTATCCCTTCGCCGCCGTGGTGGGGCAAGAAAAAGTGAAAAAAGCTCTGCTGCTGGTGTTGGTCAACTCCCGTTGCGGCAGCCTCTTGATCGGCGGACGGCGGGGCACGGCCAAATCGGTGACGGCGCGGGGAGCAGAAGAAGTGGCCCAAGGCCGCCGTTTCTTCACCCTGCCGCTCAGCATCACGGAAGATATGCTGCTGGGCAGTCTCGATCTGGAGCGGACCTTGCAAAAAGGGGTCAGGGCCTTTGCCCCCGGTCTGCTGAGCCGGGCCGACGGCAACATCCTCTATGTGGACGATATCAATCTTCTGCGCCGAGAAGTGCTGGCGGCGGTGCAGACCGTCCATGCCGCAGGCGTGAACACAGTGGAAAGGGAGGGCCTCTCCCACCGTGAAGAAATATCTTTCACGCTCATCGGCACTATGGACCCGGCGGAAGGAACTTTCCCCGGGACCGTGCTGGATCGTTTCGGCCTCTACGTTGAAACGGAAGACATGACGGACGTAAAGCAGCGGGCCGAAGTGATAAGGCGGGCGCTGAGCTTTGCCGGCGACCCAGGGGCTTTCAGAAAAAAATTCGCCAAAGAAACGGCTGAGCTGCAGCGGCAGCTGGAGCGGGCGCAGCAGCTTTTGCCTCGGGTGGAAGTGCCCGAGGCGATGTTGGAGCTGACTGCGCAAATGTGTGCCCGAGCCCTGTGCGCCGGCCATCGGGCGGAGCTTTATCTTTTAGAAGCGGGCAAAGCGGCGGCGGCTCTGGCCGGCCGCACCTTCGTGTTGCCCGCCGACTTAGATGAGGCCGCCCTTTTCGTTTTGCCTCATCGCATGGGCCGGTCGCCTCAGGCTCAGCAGCAACTGCAAGAAGAGAACGACGACTCAAAAGAAGAAGAGGAAAAGCCAGAAAATAGATCTGAAACTCAAAAGGAAAACGAAGAAGAGAGCGCCCCGCAACTTCCTTCGCAAAACAAAAACAGGGAAGCGGACGGCTCAAAAGACAAAGAAGATAACGAAAACGAAGAGGAAAAAGAAAAAGAGGAAGATCCACACAGTCAGGAGAGCCCTGCCCCTGCCGACGAGACAGCCGCCCCTGATAAAAACTTTCCGCCCCTGCAGCTTTTGGTGGCAGCGGGGCGCAGCCGGCAAGAGCGGCGAGGCAGCGGCAAACGGAGCCTGACACGCACCTCTTTGAAGCAGGGCCGCTATGTGCGGGCCGAGCTGCCCGGAGGCGAGGCAGACGACATTGCCTTGGACGCCACCATCCGAGCTGCGGCGCCTTGGCAGCGGTGGCGGGAGCCCCAAGGCTGCGCCCTCACCGTTTGGCAGAGCGACCTGCGGCAAAAAGTGCGGGAGCAGCGCATCGGCAACACTTTTTTGTTCGCCGTGGACGCCAGCGGCTCCATGGGCGCTTGGGAGCGGATGAGGGCAGTGAAGGGAGCTGTCTTGCAACTGCTGCGGGAAGCTTATCAAAAGAGGGACCGAGTGGGCCTCTTGGCTTTTCGCCGAGACAGGGCAGAGGTGCTGCTGCCCTTCACTCACAGCATCGAGCTGGCTCAAAAGGCGCTGGTGCGGCTGCCCACCGGAGGAAAAACTCCTTTGGCAGAAGGTCTGACGGCGGCCCTGACTATGATAGCGCAAGGCAATAAAGCGCAAAAAGAACAAGAGCCGGTGCTGATATTGGTGACCGACGGCCGGGCCAACGCAAGAAGCGGTGCGACAGAGCCGGTGGCCGCGGCCCTAAAAGCGGCGGAGCGCATTCGCAGGGCCAAGATAAAAGCGGCGGTCATCGATACGGAGCGGGACTTCATCAAATTGGGCATCGCTCAAAAAGTGGCGGCGGCCATGGGGGCTTCTTATCATCCCCTGAGAAAATTGTCTCAAGAGGGCGTGCTCCGTATCGTAGAAAACTTAGAAGGCGAGCTGTAAAAAAAGCAGGCAGCGGAGGAGGAAGCGATGAAAAAAATTGCAATCTACGGGAAGGGCGGCATAGGTAAATCCACGACGGCGGCCAATATCTCGGCGGCTCTCAGCCAACAGGGGCTGCGGGTGTGTCAGATAGGCTGCGACCCTAAAAACGATTCCACCCGCCTGCTGCTGGGGCAGCTCTGTCGGCGCACGGTGCTGGACACGGTGCGGGACGGGAAAGAAGTGACCTTGGCCGACGTGGTGCACAGCGGCTACAACGGCATCAAATGCGTGGAGGCAGGAGGGCCGGAGCCGGGAGTGGGCTGCGCGGGGAGAGGCATCATCGTGGCCTTGGAAAAATTGACGGAGCTGCAGGCTTTGGACGAGGAAGACGTGCTCATCTACGACGTGCTGGGAGACGTGGTGTGCGGCGGTTTCGCCGTGCCCATCCAGGAAGGTTATGCAACCGATATCTACATCGTCACCAGCGGCGAATTGATGAGCCTTTATGCCGCCAACAACATCGCCAAGGGCGTGCGCCGCTTTGCTCTCAGGGGCAGAGCACGGCTGGGCGGGCTCATCGGCAACAGCCGCAACATGCCCAACGAAAAGGAGTTGTTGGAAGCTTTCGCTCGGCGGCTCAACACTCGCCTTATCGCCTTCATCCCTCGGGCAGCGGTGGTGAACAGGGCGGAGAACCTGCGGCAGACGGTGCTGCAATATGCCCCAGATGATCCTCAGGCGGAAGTTTATCGGCATTTGGCAGCTCGTCTTTTGAGCAACGAAGAGTTGACGGTGCCTACTCCTTTGGACTTCGAAGAATTGGAAGACTTGGTGATAAAATATGGCGCTGCAGACTAAACGGTACATCAATTGGCGCAACAGCTGCAGCTGCAGCATGACCGGCGTGTGGGAAGCTGTGGCCTTCGCAGAGGGAGCGGTGCTGATCTTTCACAGCCCCCGGGCCTGTGCCCATGTTGCTCGCACTATGGAGATCTATTCTCACTACCGCACTTTGGGAGACCTGCGCCCCGAGACTCTGCGGCCCATCCCCGTCCTCTCCACCCAATTGACGGAGAAGCACACTATTTTCGGCGGGGGCGAGCAGCTGGCCGCCTGTCTGCGCTATGCGGCCGAAAAATATAAGCCCCGCTGTATAGCGGTGGCCAATTCCTGCGTCAGCGGCGTCATCGGCGACGATGTGGAAGCGGTGGGGGCGGAACTGGAAGAAGAGTTGGGCCTGCCGGTGCTGACTGTTAATTGCTACGGCTTTTTGAACACAGAATATTACGACGGTTATTATGCCATGACAGAGCAGCTCATCCGCCGCTTTTTTCAAAAGCAGCCCAAAGAAATGGGCACGGTGCTGCTTTTGGGGGACTGCGGCGGTCCTTGGGGCCTTTACGCCGGTGAAGTTCGACGGCTGCTGCAGGCCCTCGGCCTCAAGATCGTCGGTCAATTCCCCGGCTACATGGCGGCGGACGAAATGGCTCGGGCGGCTCGGGCAGAGGCGGCGGTGATCTTGGGCGGCCGCGGCGATCTTTACGAAGGTCTGCGAAAGATCGCTCAGCAATTAGAGAGGGACTATGCCGTCAAAGCTCTGGGTGCTTTTTATCCCGTAGATCTTCAACAGACGAAGCAGTGGCTCTTGAGCGTGGCCGGCTTTTTCGACAAAGAAGAAGAGGGACGGCGGCTCATAGCGGCGGAAGAAGAAAATTTGCAGAGAGCCTTGGGACGTTTCTTGCCGGTGACGGAAGGGCAGAAAGTGCTCCTTTGTTTGGGGCGGCAATTGGATTATTTCGACCCGGCCACCACATTGGAACTGATCGAACTTTTACATTTGGACCTTTTGGGCGTGGTGCTGCTGGATGCTTACGAGCCGGCAGAACGGCGGGAAGTGCTGGCCAAAGTGCGGGCGGCGACAGACGCTCCCGTTCACGACACGACTGCGGCAGAAGGACTGTGCGCTCAAGCTCGGCTGGTGCTCACCACCCACGAACTGCAATATCCCGTGCCCCAACTTTTTTTGCCTATGATACCCGAGGTGGGATACAGCGGCACTCTGCGCCTGCTGCGGGCGGTCTATCGCCGCCTCTGCAGCCGCAAAGAGGGAGGAGGGCTCACCTATGTCTGAAAAAGTGCCTTGGAGCGAAGTGTGCCGGCGGCCCGACACCTGTGCTTTAACGGGAGCGGCGGCCTTCGCCGCCGGTATCGTCGGAGCGAAGATCTTGGTCAACGGGCCCCTGTGGTGCTATTTTTACGCTCTGCGTTATTTGGAGCGCAGTGAGTACCACATGGCTCAAAGGATGCAAAATTCTCAGCCCGACGGCACATCGATAGTGTACGGGACGGAAAAATGTCTCGTCGCCGCTTTGGAGCGTTTGCAAAAAAGCGGCGGCCCTGCCGAGCTGCTCTTTGTGGAGAACAGCTGCTCCGTGAGCCTCATCGGCGACGATACGGAAGGGATCGTCGGCAGTCTCGACTTAAACTGTCCCTTCGTGACCATGGATTGCGGCGGGCTCATAGGCGGCTTCGCCGAAGGTTGGAGCAGGGCCGCCGTCCGCACTTTGAGCAAGCTGAGCTCTGCGGCCCCGGCTCCCGAGCGGAAAAGCTGCCGGCCTCGGCTCAACCTTTTGGGCCTTACCGATTTTTATTTCAACGGCAGGGCGGACCGAGAAGAGCTGGTCCGTTTGCTGGAGCTGGCAGGCTACGAGGTGAATTGCATCTGCGGCGCCTCTACCGCAGAAGAGCTGCGATCCATCGCTTCTGCCGACTTGAACGTGGTCTGTCACGAAGAACTGGGGCTGGAAGCGGCCCGCTATTTGAACAAACGCTACGGCCTTCCCTATATCAGCCCGGGCCTTCCCTACGGTTGTCGAGGCAGCGTGGCTTGGTTGGAAAAAGTACACTACGCTCTGCCCTGCCCTCACTTAGAGCGAGCACGGGCGGAAGCGGAGGAGACAGAGGGGCGCCTCACTGTGTGGGGCAATGAGCTGAGCAGCGTTTGGGGAGAATTGTGGTTCGATAAAGCGTTGGTGGCGGCGCCGGGGACGACGGCCCACTGTGTCGCTCAAGCCCTGCGTTGCGAGTGGGCCGACTTGGGAGAACTGGCGGTGTTGCCTCGGCAGGCTCTGCAAAACAGCTACTGCGACTGCGCCGATAAATCGCACAGCGCAGGAGAAGAAGAGGCTGCCTTGCAAGATCTTTGTTCATCCGCCGAAGGGCAGTGCCTTTTGCTTTTGGGAAGCAGCAACGAGAGCATGGAGCTGCGCAGAGCCGGTCTTTTTGACAGCGCCGTCTGCAACATAGCCCACCCCGTCAGCGACGAAGTGCTCCTCATCGGCGAGCCCTTCATGGGGCTGAGGGGCAGCGCCCACATGCAGCAGCGGCTGTGGAACGCTTATATCCGCCGGACCTTGGCCTGCGGCGGGCGAGCCGAAGAAAATTTCCGAAAGAATTTCCGATGATGATAGATCTTTTGCGGGGGAGCGAAAAATGAAAGTGCTCTTTTTGACCAATGTGCTCCGCAGTTTGGGGACCATGCGGCAAGCCATGGGCTTTTTACAGCGAGAGGGCAGTCTGGACGGCAGTTGTTCCGCTTTGTGGGTGACGGAAGCGACGGCTTGGGACGATGCTTGGGCAGCTGAACTGGAAAAGACGGACTTTTTGCTTTTGCAATGGATGGGGACCGGCCTCGACACTCCCTTTCTGCAGCGGCTGCAGCAGATTTTGCAGCAAAGAGACATCCGTTATTACATCGATGCGGCGGGCACGGAAGAAGGAGAATTTTCCAATAAACTTACGGAAGAGCAACTGGACCTGCTCCGGCGCTACTTCCTTTTGGGCGGCGAAAGCAATTTCAAAAATCTGTGGCTCTGCTGCGCCGCTTTCAGCGGAGCGAAAAATTCTTATGCGCCTCCCGAACCTCTTCCTTGGTGCGGCATCTATCATCCCCGAGCCGCCAAAGTTTACACAGATCTGCAAGAATACGAGGCGGACTTCTGTCGGCCCGGCCTCCCCGCTTTGGGCATCTTCTTCTATCGGGACGAATGGGTGTGGAATGATCTGGCCTATCAAAAGGCGCTGGTGGAAGAAGCGGAGCGGCAGGGCCTCAATGCGGTGTGCGTCTTCAGCAACGGCATCCCCCTGCCTGAGCTGGGCATGCCGAGCCTGCCTCAGGTGTTCGACAAATTCTTTCGCAAAAACGGCGTGCCTTTCATCGACTGTCTCCTCAACACCACCAAGTTCTCTCTCACGGGGAGCGGCGCCCTGACCGTTGCTTATTTGCAAGAGCTGGGGGTGCCGGTGCTGGCGGCCTACACATTGATGAAAGATTATAACGAGTGGGCGGAAAACTTTGAAGGGCTGAGCCCTACGGAGGTGGCCATAGGCGTGAGCATGCCGGAATTCGACGGGGTGCTCCACGGGGTGCCTGTGGCCTGCAAAAAAGTGCTGCCTAACGGTGACGTGTGCTATCTGCCCATAGCCGAGCGATTGGCGCAGATGGTGAAGAAAGCCAAAAAATGGGCGCTTCTCAGACGCAAACAAAACAGTGAGAAAAAGATCGCTGTCATCTTTCATAATTATCCTCCCCGCAACTCCAACATCGGCAGCGCTTTAGGGCTGGACTCCGTCGAAAGCGTCCGCCGTCTGCTGGCGCTTTTAAAAGAACGGGGTTATCAAGTGGACCACCTCCCTGCCGACGGCAACGAGCTTATCGCTCAGATAACCGCCAACGCCACCAACGACAAAAATATGTTGGGCAGCCGCCGCATCGAAGAAGCCATGAAGCTCTCAGCTGCGGCTTACAAAAAATTTTACGAACAACTCCCCGTCAAAACTCAAAACGAATTGAAACGAGATTGGGGCGAAGCGCCGGGGGAAGTGATGACTGTGGACGACTCCCTCTTGGTGCCTGGCACGGTGAACGGCAATATCTTCATCACCGTGCAGCCGCCCCGCGGCTTCGGCGAGGACCCGGCCAAGCTCTATCACGACCCCGACTGTGCTCCCACCCATCATTATTTGGCCGTTTACCGCTGGCTGAAGGAAGTGTGGCAGGCGGATGCATTGCTCCACATCGGCACTCACGGCAGTTTGGAATGGCTGCCGGGGAAAAATGCGGCCCTGAGCGCCGCCTGCTATCCCGATATAGCCCTGGCTCAGTTGCCGAACATCTATCCCTATCACATGACCATCGTAGGGGAAGGGCTGCAGGCCAAACGGCGGGGCGGCGCCTGCCTCATCGATCATCTTCCCGCTCCCCAGAGCAGGGCCGGGTCGTACGACGAAACGGAAGAAACGGAAAAATTATTAGATGAATATGCTTATTTTGCTCAAAATAGGCCCGAAGAGCTGCCCCGGGCAGAGCAGCTGCTGCTGAAAAAGGCCGAGGCAGCCCACCTCACCGACGACGTGCCCTACGATCCGGCCAAACCTTTCAAAGAATACGTTGCGGCTCTGCATAATTATCTTTCCGAATTGAAGAGCATGGAAGTGCACGTGGGGCTCCACATTTTGGGCCAGCCGCCGCAAAAAGAGCTGCAGATCGATCAATTGTGGCTGCTGACCCGCAGAGACAACGGCAAAGTAATGAGCTTGGAAAAGATCATCGCTTCTTTATACGGCGTCACCTGCGAAGAATTGACTGCCCGCAGCGCAGAGATCTATCAGCCGCTGCAGCTCACTTACGGCCGCTTGGCCGACAAAATTTACGAAGAGGGCCGAGAAGTCCTCCGTTTGCTGCAAGAAGGAGGCTTCACTTCGGCAGCTGTCGAAAAAGTTTTGGCTCTGCCGCAGTTGACCGGTGCAGAAGCAACTCTTCGCAAAAAAATGAGAGAACTTTGCTTCTACATCAACGAAACGCTCTGCCCCGCTCTGCAGGCTACGGAGCAAGAAATGAAAAATATGCTGAGAGCTTTGGAAGGGCAGTATGTGGAGCCGGGACCCGGGGGCTCTCCTGCCAGCGCCGGCTGTGAGCTTTTGCCCAGCGGCCGCAACTTCTACGGCGTAGATCCCCGCAGTCTGCCTACACCGGCGGCGTGGGAGCTGGGGAAAATTTTAGGCGATCAAGTCATAGAGCGTTTCATCGCCGAAGAAGGGCGCTACCCCGAGAGCGTGGGGCTGGTGCTGTGGGCCGGCAGCAACATGAGGAGCCGAGGCCAATGTGCGGCTGAATTTTTGTACTTATTGGGCCTGCGGCCCCGCTATCAAAAGGGGAGCCTGCGGGTGACGGGGGTCGATGTCATCCCCTTGGAAGAATTACGCCGCCCCCGCATCGATGTGGTGGGCCGCATCAGCGGCCTCTTGCGTGACTCTATGCCTTCCGTGGCCGAACTTTTGGACCAAGGGGCGCAGATCGCGGCGTCTTTAGATGAACCGCCCGAACAAAACTACGTTCGGGCCCACGCTTTAGCCGATGCCGCCGAATTACAAGCAGGCGGTATGAAAAAAGAAGAAGCGTGGCGGCAGGCCTGCTATCGTATCTTCGGCGATCCGCCGGGCACTTATGGGGCGGGAGTGCCGGAGCTTTTGGAAGCAAAAAATTGGCAAACAGTGGATGATATAGCCTCCGTTTATATGCGTTGGGGCGGCCATGCTTACGGGGGCAGAGCCCGGGGCGTATATTTGCCGGAACTTTTTCGCAAACGTTTGAGCAGTGTGGATATCGCCGTGAAAAACGACGACAATCACGACAACAACATGCTGGCCAGCGACGATTACAACGCTTATCACGGCGGTCTGATCGCCGCGGTGCGCAGTGTGAGGGGCAAGGCCCCCAAAGGTTACAGCGGCGACAGCAGCGACCGGGGTAAGGTGACTCTGCACAGCGTGCAGGAGCAGGCCAAGCGGCTCTTTCGCAGCGAGGCGATCAATCCCAAATTCATCAAAGGAATGATGGAGCACGGCTATAAAGGGGCTGCCGACATGGCCAACATGGTGGCTCACAGTTATCAGTGGGACGCCACCAGCGGGGTCTTGGAAGATTGGATGTACGAAGGCTACGCCGAAAAATATACCTTCGACCCGAAAGTGCAGGCATGGCTGAAAGAGGTGAACCCCTGGGCCCTGCAGCGGATGACGGAGGTGCTGTTGGAGGCGGAGCAGCGGGGGCTGTGGAACGCCCGGCCCGAGACCGCCGCCAAATTGCGGGAGTTGTACCTTTCTATGGAAGGGGACTTGGAGGAACTCAACGATCGATGAAAGATAGCCTCGGGCTCGCCCCCTTGAAGCAAGCAGTGCTGAGTTTGAGCGGCCGCTGCAACTATGCCTGCCGTTATTGCTATGCCTCGGGGCAGAGGAGCGAAGACATGAGCCCCGCAACGGCACGAAAAGCGGTGGAGCTGGCGGCAGGGCAAAAAGAAAAATTCATATTGCAATTCAGCGGCGGCGAACCCTTGTTGGCTCTTCCCGCTCTGCAGGCGGCAGTCATCTATGCGGAAGAAAAAAAGCTCGACTGCGTCATGCAGGTGCAGACCAATGCAGCTCTTTTGACGGAAGAGATCGCTTTGTGGCTCTTTCGCCATAAAGTGGGGATAGGCGTCAGCCTGGACGGCCGGCCTGCGGTGAACGATCGGCTGCGGCGCACGAAAAAGGGCGAAGGCGCCTCTTTCTCCGCTTTGCGGGGGCTGGAAGTGTTGCGACGTTTGGGCATCGGTTGCGGCCTTACCTGTACGGTGACGAAAGAAAACGTGAACGAGCTGGAAAGGATAGTAGAGCTGGCCTACTTTCTCGGCAACGTGAGAAGATTGGGCTTCGACCTTTTGCGGGCGCAAGGCAGAGGCCGTGAGGTCTCGCCGCCGTCGCCCCAAGAGGCAGAGGCGGCGATAGAGCGGGTGCGGCGGCGCAACAAAGAGTTGGCGGAGCTCACCGGCTATGAGATAAAGCTCACCCAAGAAGAAAAAGCTGCGAAGAAAGGCGAGGGACTCCGCCACTGCCCGGCTGTGCGGGGAGAGGCAGTCTTTGTTGCGGCGGACGGGAGCCTCTACGCCTGTGCCTCTTTCATCGGCGACGAAAAATTTTACATCGGCTGCGCCGAGCGGGGCATCGACGAAAAACTGCGGCGGCAGGCGACGGCCGCCTTGCAAAATATGTTGGCCTCTTGTCAACGTTGTCCCGAGCTCGCCGAGTGCGGGGGCGGCTGCGCCGCCCGTTGGCAGCAAGGTGCCTATCCCGCCGAGTGCGCCTGCAAACGAGCCTTTCGCACAACTTTGTGACAAAGCAAAACGAGAGCGCCGCTTTTAAAAGCACCTCTCGCAAAAAATCGGTGATAAAACGAAAGAGCGTCCGCTTCTGAACGAGTCTTTCGCAAAGATCGCGACCGTATGAACAGACGCACCCTTTTCCGAAAGGGATATTCGAAAAAATGTCGTCACCGAAACCGACGACACCTTCGCCTTCAGATACAGACGGATCGAGAAAAAGTCCCCGTTTTTTTCTTCAAGTCGCCGGAAAAGAGCGGGAGAGGAAAAGTCCCGAGTTTTCGTCCCGTGCGTTTTTTGCGGGAGGGAGAGAGAAAAAGACGAGGGCACGATGAAAAACCAAAAGGCGAAAGAAAAAAGCCGCAGTTTTGCGATAAAGAGCCATAATTATTGACCTTCCCAAATGAAAAGTCTATAATAAATGATAACAGGTTGCAAAAAACTCTCCGACGTATTAACTAAAAGAGGAGTGAGGAAAATAATGCGAAAAACGATCGCAACATTGCTGACGGCGGTTCTTTTGTCTTTCGGCCTGTGTGCCTCGGCCTTAGCGGCGGAGGCGAGCGGCTTGGTGGGCTACGTGTATGTGCAGCAGGTGCTGCAGAGCCACCCCGATTATAAAACGGCGGTGAGCGCCGTAGGCTTGGAGCGCCAGCGGGCCGAGAAAGAATTCGCCGACAAGGCGGCAGCGCTGGACGAAAACGCCAGGAACGCTTTGGCTGAAAGATTGACCCAGCAGGTGAACAAAAGGGAGCAGGAATTGATGGAGCCTATTTTGAAAAAAGTCCGCTCCGCCATCGCTGCCGTGGCCAAACAAAACAGCATCGCCAGCGTAGTGGACGGCGGGGCCATGCTCTACGGGGGCAAGGACCTCACCCGGGACGTGATCGCCGAAGTGCTGAAATAAGAGAGGCGAGGCAAAAAGTGAGGAGCAAAACATGAAGAAGCCGGCGGCTCTCGCTTTGGTCCTGCTGCTGGCTCTGCCCTTGGCCGGGGCTCGGGCCGAAGAGGAGCGGGGCACAGGCATGGACTGGCAGATCAGCATCCTGCCGCAGCAGACCCCGGAAGAAAAAGAAGCGGCTCGCTGGACGGAAGTGATGGAAAATTCCGTGGGCAAATATTTTTTGGCCCAAGACAGCATCTTCCTCACCCGTGGGCCCTTCGGGGATAAAGACAGGAACATCCTGCAGGCGGAGATCAAGACCGTCTTCGTCAACCCTCAGATCAAAAAGCAGCTGGACGAAAAGATCTTCGCCCCGCTCTTGAAAAAGGGCGACAGCGTAGAAAGCTGCAAGCAGAAGCTGCAGTTCAACCTGCGGGCCGGCCAGTACCGCGAGCTCTACAGCACGGTGTACGCCAAAAGCGGCGCAGTGCTGCAAGAGGGAGAAGGTAAAAAGCAATGGAAGCCGGTGCCGCCTCACAGCATCGCAGAAGCGGTGCTGGAAATTTTGAACCAAATACCCCCTTCGCAATTGAAAGAAGAAGGGGAAGAGTAAAAAATATCGGGAGGTATGACTTATGAGCACAGAAGAGAAGGCCAAGGAACCTGCAACTTCATTGAACGTGAAGGCCCAAAAGTGGCAGACTTATTTGCAGGAGCAGAAGATCACCTGCTTCCAGTCCCGCATCGGCGGCGACGGGAAGCACACGGTGGTGTTCAGAGCTTTGATGGAGATCAACGGCCACAGGTTGCCCTTCTTGATCTACACCGACGACAGCATCTACATCGTGGTGAAGGTGCTGCTGGCAGAGGCAGGAGTGACCGTAGACAACAAGGCTGCTCTTTTGGAATATATGGACGAGATGAACCGCAGCTATAAATTGTTCAAATATACCACTACGCCGGAAAACGATGTGGAATTGGTCTGCTGCCTGCTCCATACCGAAGAGAAATTCGACCCGGCCATGGTGCAGACCGCCATCGATCTGATGATGAGCCATTTGATCGAAAATTACTCCGCTTTGATGCGGGTGATCTGGACCGGCGAGAACAAGCCTCAGGAGAAGAAGAACTGAAGCGCCGGGCTCGCAAAAAGATGAAAAGAGCGAGGGCTCGAATATCATGAAAAGATCGGCCGCAATAGCGGGACTGCTTTTGGCAGTGTGTGCTCTGCTGGCCTTCGGCTGCGCTCCCCCGTCTCAAGAGCCTGCTCCTCCCGTAAAGGCCGGCAGCTACAGCGTGACGGACGCTACTGCCCGCAGGCTCACCTTCAAAGAAAAACCGCAGCGCATCGTTTCTTTGAGTATCTCTGCCGATGAGATGCTTTTAGATATGGTGGCCTCGGAGCGGATAGCTGCCCTCACCTATTTGGCAGACGAGCCGGGCATCTCTTCCGTGGCTGGGCGGGCCGGCGTTGTGAAGGAGAGGGTGAAGAGCGGCAGTTTGGAATCGGTGCTGGGGCCGCGGCCCGACTTGGTGCTGGCCCCCGATTGGATGGACGCGGATTTCGTTGAACTGCTGCGCAGCGCCCATGTACCCGTTTACGTTTTTAAAACGCCGGGGACGATCGACGGCGTGAAAAAAACGGTGCTGGAGCTGGCGGCGGTGCTGGGAGAAAAAGAGTCCGGGGCGAAAGTCGCCGCCCGCATGGATGAGGAGCTGGCCTTCGTGAGCTCCCGCGTGGGCGATATCCCCCCTGAAGCTCGCATCGGCGTGATGGCTCTTTCTTACATGGGAGCCATCGGGCTGAAGGGCAGCACCTTCGACGACATCTGCGCCCGGGCCAACGTGCGCAACTTGGTGGGCGACTACGATCTGCCTCCCAACGTGGTCTTTTCCGAAGAAACTATGGTGAAGCTGGACCCCCAGCTGCTGCTTTTGCCCAGCTGGCGCTACGGCAACGAAGAAGACCCTGGGCAGATGAGAGAAGATATTTTGCGCAACCCGGCCTATCAGAGCATCAGGGCGGTGAAGGACAAGAGAGTGGTGCAGATACGGGACAATTATCTGCACAGCACCTCTCACTACATAGTTTACGCCGTGCGTGAGCTGGCCGAGGCCGCTTACCCCGAACGCTTCAAAAATGTCGACGCTGAAAAATAAGACGCATCATGCGAAGGAGAGGATATAAAAAATGGGCATTTTTTCTACCGCTTTCGATTATTTTTTAAGAGGAGGCCCCTGCATGTGGCCCCTTTTGCTCTGTTCTGTCGCCGTCATCGCCATCGGCGTGGAAAGGCATCTTTATTATAAAAAAGCTCTCTCCGACACCGGCTTCGTCATGGAGTTCTGCCGTTTGATGAACGCCTTCGATATAGAAGGGGCGAAAGAGTTGGCCAGAGAGAGCAAAGGAGACGGAGCCCAACTGGCGACGGACATCTTGGAGATAAAAGAAGACATGGGCAAGAGGCTGGAGTCTATCGCCTACGCCAAGGCCGACAGGGCCATCGAAGCGGCGGAGGAGCATTTGGACTTTTTGACCGTGCTCATCGGCTTGGCCCCCATGCTGGGGCTGTTGGGCACCATCACCGGCATGATCAGTTCTTTTAACGCTCTGAACGAAAGAGTGCAGAACCCCATGGCGGTGACCGCCGGCATCGGAGAAGCCCTCATCACCACCGTGTTCGGCCTCAGCATCGCCATCATCGGCATGTGCATCCACGCCTATTTATCGGGCAGAGTGAAGATGGCTTCCCTGAACATCTACGAATTGGCCAGCGTGCTGGTGGACATCATCCAGGCCAAAAACGCCGGCGGCAAGCTGTGAGGGACGGTGGCGAAGATGCGCAGACGACCCAGAAAGAAGAGTTTGCCGCCGCAATTGATGCTGAGCCCCATGATCGACATGATCTTTTTGCTGCTGGTCTTCTTCATCGTCAGCACCATGTATATGAGCGAGGTGAAGACCATCCCCATCAGGTTGCCGGCAGCGCAAAATTCCGAAACGGTCAGCAAGAGCAGTTTTTCCGTCACCGTTAAAAAAGACGGAGACCTTTATTTGGAAGATAAAAAGGTAGACCTGCCCTGGCTGGTGGCGGAAGCAGCGGCGGAGAGCAAACGGGACGCCGCTTTTTCGGTGATCATTAGGGCCGACGGAGACGCCGCCTATAAACGAGTGATCGAACTGATGGACAAATTGAAAGGGGCAGGCGTTACCCGCTTCGGCCTGGCCACGGATATAGGCGATGCAAATGACTGAGAAAGGCAGAAGATTGTGGAAGGGCTTCGGCGCAGCTGTGGCCGTGCACATCGCCGTGGCCGTGCTGCTGGGCATTTTGGGCTACACCTTTTCTCAGCGGCCGAGCCAGATCATCGAAGTGACCTTGGCCGGCGGCAACGATAAGGCCGCGGCGGCCAAAGGAGCGGACGATAAACAGCAGGTGGCGGCCAAGCAGGCAGCGCCCAAGCCCCAAGACGACGAGATAGTGGAGAAAAAGCGGCAGACGCCTCAAGAGCAGACCGCACAGCAGGAGAAGCCGCAGGAAACGAACGAAACTGCTCAAAGCAACGTGGACGACGGCAAGGCCGACGCCACCGGCACCGGGGGCGGAGCAGGCACAGGAGCCGGCAGCGGTGCAGGCACCGGGCAGGGCAGCGGCCAAGGCAGCGGCAGCGGAGCCGGCCAAGGCAGCGGCACCGGCGTGCCGGTAACGGCCCCGGCTCTCCTTTCTGGGGCAGAGCCGAAATATCCGGCTGCGGCCCGCAACCGCGAGATAGAAGGCACCGTGTACGTGCGGATGCTGGTGAACACTCAAGGCCGGGTGGAGAGCGTGGAGGTGAGCCGCTCCAGCGGCAACGATGCTTTGGATAGGGCGGCGACGGACGCCGTCAACACATGGCGCTTCCGCCCGGGGCGAGATGCGCAGGGCAGAGCGGTGCGTTGTTATATAACCGTGCCGGTGCGTTTCGTGCTCCACGACCGCCGCAGATAAAAAAGTTTTGAAAAACATTTGCTTAAATGCTTTTAAGGACGGTGCGCAAATGAAAAAACAGTGGAAGATCTTGACTTTGGCCGCGCTCTTGGCCTTGGGGCCTTTTTCGACGGGCTTCGCCGCAGAAAAACAGGAGGAAGTGTCGGTGGACCCGGCGGCCACCAACATGCCAGGGGTCTATGTCGCTTTAGAAGAGGCAGTGCCGCCCATGCCGGTGAAGCCGGCATCATTGCAAGACGCCAAGGCGGTGACCGCTTATGTGGCGGCGGTGGATAAATATCTGCAGGCGCTGCAAAAATATGTGGACGGCACCACCAACGATCTGAACAGGATCATCGACGAGAGGAACAAAGCCATCGCCGCTGCCACCAAGGTGACGGAAGAGTACAACGCTTTCTTCGAAGCCAACAAGAAAAAATAGGCGGCAGTGAAAAAATCATGACCACCCCTCTTAGGGGTGGTCATGATTGTGTGACGAAAACTTTGCTTTGGTGGCGTTCTTTTCGTCATGGCGGGGGATAAGATCGTTACGGGATTTAATTAGTGTTGCTTTCAAACATTTTTATCCGACCGCAACATGATACAATAGGTTTTTTAAAATCTCTCATCCGATTTTACAAAAGATGCTCGCCGCTAGGCGCCGCAAAAAAATCTCGCGGCTTTTTTACAGAGCGGAGCCTCTCTTCCTCGGAGGCTTCCGCTCTTTTCATTTATCCGGCGGTATGATAAAATAAATCGGAGAATGATTTTCGCAAAGGAGGGCCGCAAGGCTTCCGCACAAAGAAAAAACAGTAAAGGAGCTTCTCGTGCTGCGCGATCTGCTGCCTTATTACAAACCGTATAGGATCCGGCTGGCCTTGGTGCTGGCGGGCGCTGTGCTCACCAGTTTGGTGGAGCTTTTCTTTCCTCTTTGCATTCGCTACATCATGGACCAAGTGCTGCCCAAAAAAGATCTGGTGCTGTTGGCCCAATTGTCATTGGGCCTTTTAGCGGGCTACATCTTCAACTTGGCCATCAACTATCGGGTATCGGTGGAGGGACGGCTGGTGGGGGCCCTCATGGAGCGGGATCTCAGGCAAAAACTTTTCGAGCATGTGTCTCGCTTCAGCTTTAAATACTTCGACAATCATCAGGTGGGGCAGTTGCTGTCCCGCATCGTAGGCGACATCGCCGAGATCAGGGAGCTGGTCTCTTTAGGCCCCAACTTTCTTTTGGTGTGCACCATCTTCATGGTAGGCACAGCAGTCATCCTCTTTTCTTTGAATTGGAAACTGGCTCTTTTGATCAATGCTTTTCTCGTCGCCAAAGCATGGGACTCTTTCGTTACTAACCGCAAGCTGAAAGAGATGGGGCGGGCTACCAGGGGGGCTGTAGGCAATATCAGCGGTCGCGTGGCCGAAAGCCTCAGCGCCGTGCGTTTGGCTCAGGCCTTCACCAACGAAGACTTGGAGGCCCAAAGGCTGGCCAAAGAGGCAGAGGTCCTTTTGGCCTACCGCAAGAAAAATTTCCAACTTTTGGCCCACAGCCATGTGAGCATGGTGTTCTTCACCAATGTCATAAATTTGGCCATCATCTGCGCCGGCGGCGTGCTCATTTATACGAGCGGCATGAAGATGAGCGATCTGGTGGCCTTCTTGCTCTATGTGGCCATCTTCGTGCGGCCGGTGCTGCGGCTCAATGCTTTGGCCGAAGTCTATCAAAAGGGAGTAGCGGGCTTTGCCCGTTACCAAGAACTGCTGAAAGAGCAGGGGGGCATCCCCGAGGCCGAGGATGCTTTCGACCCGGGGCCTCTTTGCGGCAACATCGTCTTTGAAGACGTTACCTTCGGTTATCGAGAAGATAGGCAAGTTTTGAAACATTTTTCTCTTGCCGTTAAGGCCGGGGAAGCGGTGGCCTTCGTGGGCAGCACCGGCGTGGGCAAAAGCACTCTCTGCAATTTGCTGCCTCGTTTTTACGAACTGCAGGGAGGCCGGATCACCATCGACGGCATCGACATAAAGAAGATGACTTTGGCAGGATTGCGCCGCAACATCGGCAGCGTGGCTCAAGATATCTTTCTTTTTGCCGACACCGTTTATAACAACATCGCTTACGGCAGGCCCGGGGCTACGCGAGAGGAAGTGGAGCAGGCGGCGATATTGGCCGAGGCCGATCGTTTCATCAAACTTTTGCCCCATGGTTATGACAGTGAATTGGGCGAAAGGGGCGTTAAATTGAGCGGAGGGCAGAAGCAGAGGCTGGCCATAGCTCGGGCTTTTTTGAAAGATCCTTCCATCCTTATCTTAGATGAAGCCACTTCTTCTTTGGACAACGAAACAGAACAGGCTATCCAGAATTCGCTCGCTGCTTTGAGCAAAGACCGCACCACTCTCATCATTGCCCATCGTCTGGCCACCATCAAAAATGCCGATAGGATAGTGGTCTTAAAAGACGGGGGCATCGCCGAACAGGGCACACATCATGAACTGCTGGCCGCTAAGGGCGAGTATTACAGATTATACATGGCTCAGTTCAAGGAGGATTGAGAGATGAAGTTGGATGCTCGCTTGGCCGCCGTTGCTTCTTTGATAGAAGAGGGCTGTCCTCTGGCAGATATAGGCACGGACCACGCCTATCTGCCCTGTGCTCTCGTAGCCGGCGACCGCTCCCCCTTTGCCGTGGCGGCGGATGTGGCGGCGGGGCCCTGTGAAGCGGCGAAACGGACGGTGAAAGCACTGAAGCTGGAAGCTAAGGTGGCAGTGCGGCAGGGAGACGGCCTCGCAGTTTTGAGGGACGAGCCTCACTTGGAAGATTTTTACATCGTGATAGCCGGCATGGGCGGGAGCACCATCGCCGCCATTTTGGAAAAAGATCTTGAAGTGGCCGAAAAAGCAAAGGGCCTCGTCCTGCAGCCCATGGCCGGCGCCGCCGGCCTGCGAAGCTTCCTCTGCGATCGGGGCTTTGCCCTTATCAAAGAAGAATTGGTGCAGCAAGGCGAGCACCTTTATGAGATCATCGCAGCCGCCAAAGGAGAGAGCTGCCGCTACAGCCCGGGGCAGTTGCTGCTGGGGCCTCTGCTCCTGCGAGACAGGCACCCTCTTTTAAAACTGCAGCTGGCCAAGCAGCGGGGCAAATTGGCCCGCACTTTGGCCGCCATGGCCCAAGGCAGCGAAGCGGTGAACAGCCCCAAGTACAAATATTTATTGCAGTTGGCCGAAGAAGCGGAGGAGATAGAAGATGCGTGGCACGATAACCGTAGCTGAAGCAGCGGCCCTTTTAGAGAGCATGGTGCCGCAGCGTCTGGCAGCAGCATGGGATAACGTGGGCCTGCTGCTGGGCAGAAAGCAGCATAAGGTCGAGAAGATATTGCTGGCTCTTGATCTTACGGAAGATACCTGCCGGCAGGCCTGTGAAGAAAAAGCGGACCTCTTGGTCACTCATCATCCGGTGATCTTTCAGCCGTTGAAACAGATGACCGGGGATACTTGGCGGCAGGAACTGCTGCTGCGGCTGGCAGAGCAGCAGATCGCCGTTTATTCAATGCACACCAATTTAGACTGCGCCGCCCACGGAGTCAATATGGCTTTGGCCAAAAAGCTGAAGATAAGAGATGTTTTCGAACTGGACGAAGAGTGCGGGCTGGGGCGCATAGGTTATTTGGAAGAGCCTCAGCCGGATGTGCGCTCTTTTGCCCTGATCGTGAAAAAACACTGCGGGCTTCTTACGTGGCCTATGGGGATGCCGGCCGCCCGGTGCGGCGGGTGGCGGTGTGCGGCGGGGCAGGGGCCGACTTGGTGCCTCAAGCTTTGGCCAAAGGAGCCGACACTTTGGTGACGGGGGACGTCACCTATCACAAAGCGCAGGAAGCGGTCTATCAAGGTTTGAACATCATCGATGCAGGACATCAGAGCAGCGAGTGGCCCGTTTTGGAAGAATTGGCGGATCGGCTGTCCCTGCGTTTTACGGAAAAGAATTGGCCCATCACCGTTACGGTGGCGAAAGAAGAACTTTTGCTGAAGGGGGTGTGAAGGAATGTTGATCAAAGATCTTAAAGTGGGCAGCCAAGTGCGGCAGGCTCTGCTGCTGCGGGTGCAAAAAGTGGGGACCAGCAGCAAGGGGGGCACCTATGCCCGGGGCTTGGCCGAAGACAAGAGCGGCCGCGTGCAGTTCATCTGTTTCGAAAAAAGTTCCGTGGAAAAACTGGCTTCCTTGGACGGCCCCACTGCCTTTAAAGTAACGGGGGCGGTGGATGCCTACAAGTACAGCGACGAACAGGTGAACCAATTGATGGTGCAGCACGTGGAGCCGCTGGGGCCCGACGACGACATCAAAAACATCATCCCCGACGGCGATTTCGATAAAGAAGTTTACGTCACAAAGTTGGCCAACCTCATCAAGACAGTGCGCAATCCCGTGTATCACGGTTTATTGGAAGAGATATTCAAAGGGGAAACTTATGAGCGCTTCTTGAAAAACCCAGCCGGTTCCCGTCTGCATCATGCCTATTTGGGCGGTCTTCTGCAGCACTCGGTGGATGTGGCGGGCCTAGCCTTGGTCATGGCGGAGCAGATCGGCGGCGCCGATAAGGAATTGGTCATCACCGGTGCTCTTCTTCACGACATCGGCAAATTGAAAGAGATCTCTTATCAGGTGGGCTTCCCCTATACCGACAGCGGCCGTTTCGTGGGACACATCTGCTTTTCCGCTTTAACGGTGCAGGAAGCCGCCTTGAGATTGAAGATCCCCCTGTACAAATTGGAGAAACTTTTACATGTGCTTTTGTCTCATCACGGCGATAACGAAAAGGGTTCCCCGGTGGCCTGCGGCACCAAGGAAGCTTTCATCGTCCATTACGCCGATGAGATAGACGCCGTCATGAACCAATTCGCCGCAAGCGACGAGGCAGGCAAAGAAAGCTGGCAGTTCAACAAAATGCTGCAGCGTTATCTTTATACCAAAGCATGAGGGCAGTTCAGAGTATCGAAGAAGCGGAGATAGAGGGGCTGCGCATAGTTCTGCGGCGCAAAAAAGTCCTCTACCTGCGGCTGAGCGTGGACAGAAGAGGGCAGGTGAGCTGCTCCGTGCCCCTTTTCAGCAGGCGGGAGGATGTGGAAAAATTTTTGCGGGAGCGGTTGCCTTGGCTGCGAAAAAAGCTGGCGGCTCTGCGTCTTGACGAGCAGACTCCCGACCCGGACGCCGGCCCCGCAGGGGACAGGCAGTGGTTCTTCGGCCGCCTTTATGAAGTACGCACCGCCGAAGATATCACGCAGCCGCTTTTTAGCGGCGAGTTCTTCCTGTTGCCGCAAAGTTACAGCTCTTTGCAAAAAGAAGCGGCCCTCAAGAGCTTGCTGCAAAAACTCTTCACCCGCGAGGTGGAGATCGCGCTGCAAAAGTGGCAGCCTCTTTTGGGCCTTTACGCCCGCGCTTGGCAATTATTGAACGGCAAGAGCCGCTGGGGCCTGTGTCTTCCAGCCAAGGGACTCGTGAAATTCAATTTTCGTTTGGTGTACAGACCGAGAGCTTGTTTGGATTATGTCGTGGTGCACGAGTTGGCCCATTTGCGTCATGCCGATCACGGCGAAAAGTTTTGGCGAGCGGTGAGCTCCGTTTTGCCCGATCACAAAAAGCGGCGGCAGTTGCTGAATAACTTTCTCTTTTTGGCCGAGGGGCAGGGCCGGCCGCTAAATAATTTATGACCACTCCCTTTTTGCCGTACTTTATGATATAATGATTTTGCCCGAGCCTAAACGGGACGGGCGAGCAGCTAAGAGGAGAAAAGGCTATGGCTAAACAGAAGATACTTATCGCCGACGACGAAGCGCAGATCAGAGAAATTTTACGGATCTATTTTGAGAACAGCGGTTTTGAAGTCTGCGAGGCCGAAAACGGAGCGGAGGCTATCACCAAGCTGCGCACGGAGCGGCCCAACTTGCTGCTTTTAGATATCATGATGCCGGTGATGGACGGCATAGAAGTGTGCAAGCAGGTGCGGCAGATGAGCGATTTGCCCATCATCATGCTTACCGCCAAAGACGAAGACGATGACCGCATCGCCGGCTTGGAGATCGGCGCCGATGATTATATCACCAAACCTTTCAATTCCCGTGAGGTAGTGGCCCGCGTGAAGGCGGTGTTGCGCCGCTCCGGCGGCATCAAAGGAGGTAAAGGCGGCAAGAAGCGCCTCACCTTCCCCGGCCTCACTATCGATCTGGAGCAATATATCGTAGAAGCCTTCGGCAAACGGGTGACTTTCACCGCCAAAGAGATGGAGCTTTTATGGTGTCTGGCCTCCAATCCGGGCAAGGCATTCAGCCGCAACCAGCTGCTGGAGACCATCTGGGGCTATTCCTATTACGGAGACACCCGCACCGTGGACACTCACGTTAAAAGGATAAGACAAAAATTGCTCATCCCCAAAGATTCCGCTTGGGACATCCTCACAGTGTGGGGCATAGGCTATAAGTTCGAATTGAAGTAGGGCCGGACGCCCCTTAAAGAGGTCCGCCCCGGAGAGAAGCGGCATGAGAAGATCGTTGAGCGCACGTTTGGCCTACAGTTTCATGGCTGTCATAGTTTGCGTCCTTCTGGTTGCTTCCGTGGGCGTCTCTTATTTGGTGGGCAATTATTTCTTTTCCATGCGGGAACGAGAGCTGGGCCTGCAGGGAGACGAGATCGCCGGCAACATCTCTTATTTTATCAGCATCAAAGATAAGGACACCCTGCAGCGCTACATCAATGCCGTAGATCAGCTCATCGGAGCCCGCATCTGGCTGTTCGACGACAACTTCCACCTTTTGGCCGCCTCCTATATAGAAGGGCCCAAGAGCCGCCAGCCCGGCTACAACATCGGCATTTGGGACGCTTTTTTCGGCAAGGACGAAGAAAACACCGAACTGCAGCCCCAAGAAGGCATCATCGCTTTAGACAAAGCCATCAAAGAGGGCGATCTGTCCCAAAGAGTGCAGATCGTGCTGAAAGATATCTATGCGGGCAAGAGCCTGCGCTCTCAGGTCTTTCATCCTTATTACAAAGAACAGGTGCTGATGGTGGGACTGCCCTATCACAACACCATCGACGGCACCACCGGGGCCATTTTGATTACCACGCCTTTGGGCGATTTCGATAATTTTCTCCGTAACATCTATATCTATGTTGCACTGGTCGGCCTCTGCGCTCTGGGCTTCAGCCTCTTTTTGGTGAATAGGCTGGCCCGGCGCTTTATCAAACCGCTGGTGGATATGAAGGGCATAGCCACCGCCATCGCCGGAGGTGATTACAGCCGCAGGGTCACCATCAAAGGTGACGACGAAGTGGCGGATCTCGGCCGCGCCTTGAACAGTTTGGGCGCCGACTTGGGGGATTACGTGGACAAGATGCAGCGGACCGAAAAGATCCGCCGAGATTTCGTAGCCAACGTATCTCACGAGTTACGCACTCCCATCACTATCATCAGAGGCTACAACGAGGCCATCAGCGACGGTATCATCACCGATCAGGCGGTGCTTCAGCGCTACAGAGGCCTCATCAACGAGGAAACGGTGCGTTTGGAGCGCATGGTGCGGGAACTTTTGGACATCAGCCGTCTGCAGGCGGAAGATCCCCTCGCTCCCGAAAGTTTGGAGGCTCTGCCTTTAGCCACCATCATCCGCACCGTGGCGGAAAAGCTGTTGGTGAGCAGCGCCCGCCGCCACATCAAGTTCAACATCCAGGCCGACGACGGTATCAAAATATTAGGCAACGGCGATCAATTGGTGCAGTTGGTGCTCATCCTCTGCGACAACGCCAGCAAATATTCGCCGGAAGACGGCACCATAACGTTGAGCCTGCGGCGGCAGGAAGACGGCAGCGTGCTGCTGAAGGTCCACGATGACGGACCCGGCATCCCCGAGGAAGACCTGCCCTTTATTTGGGAGCGGTTCTACAAGGTGGATAAATCTCACAGCCGCAACCGGCCCGGCTCGGGTCTGGGGCTGGCCATCGCCAAAGAGATCGTGCGTGTGCACGGAGCCAGCGCAAAAGTTACCAGCAAACGGGGTGAAGGCACCACGTTTGAAATAAATTTTCCGAAGGTCAAGGTAGTATGATTCTAGAATATTTCAATCCCGATTATCGCGTGAAACACCTGTGCGATATTTCGCCTAAATGGCTGAAGCGCAACGGGTACACAAAAGTAGTGGTGGATATCGACAACACCCTTCTGCCCCGAGACAAAAACATGGTAGGTCCCAGAGTGATGAACTGGCTGCGCCAGTGCCGGGAGATGGGCATCACCGTGGCCCTCATCTCCAACAACCACGGTAGCCGCATCGACGGCATCCTGCGGCAGACCGGCTGCGGCGGCGCCACCAGGGCTGCCAAACCCATGCCCACCGCCTTCAAGCGTTTGGTGAAAGCTATGGGCGGCGGCAAGGTGCTCTTTGTAGGCGACCAGATAATGACCGATGTGCTGGGAGCTAAATTGGCCAAACAAAAAGTCATCCTATGCGACAGCTTAGGCGGTAAAGAGTTGTGGATCACCAGAGTGAACCGCAAGCTGGAAAAATTTTTCCTGCGCCGCCTCGCCAACAACAACATGTTGCCTAAGGAGCGGGTACTGTGAAAGCAGCTTTGGTGCAACTTGAGGTGCGGGAAAGGGCCAAGGCTGAAAATGTACGGCGGGGCTTGGAACTGGCGGCCGAGGCAGCCACGAGCTGCGACCTTTTGGTGATGCCCGAAGTGTGGACCACCGGTTACAGCTTGGGCCATCTCGTGCAGGAAGCGGAAGAGCCGGACGGCCCCGTGCTGAAAGAGATGCAGGCAGTGGCTGCGAAGGAGAAGTGCGCCATCGTGGCAGGTTCTGTGCCCCTTTTCAGAGACGGGCTGGTCTATAATTCTTCTGTGGCCATAGATAAAAAAGGAGAAGTTGTTCACACTTACGATAAGGTGCATCTCTTCGGCCTTTTTCATGAAGAAACTTTTTTCGCACCGGGGAACGACTTTTCGGCCTACGACTTGGACGGCGTGAGGTGCGGCTCTACCATCTGCTACGATCTGCGTTTTCCCGAATTGTATAGGCATCTGGCCTTGCAGGGAGCGGAGCTCTTCTTCTGTCCGGCAGAGTGGCCTACCGCCAGAGGCGATATCTGGCGGCTTTTGGCTCAGGCCCGGGCAGCGGAGAACCACGCTTGGCTCTTGGCGGTGAATTGCGCCGGCACATTTAAAGGCGCCCCCTTCTTCGGCCACTCCATGGCGATAGATCCCATGGGCAGGATCGTAGCCGAAGCCGGAGAAGAGGAAGAAATTTTATACGTCGATATCGATCTTGCTTTGGTCAAAAAAGTGCGGCAGCGCCTCAATGCGCTGGCGGACGTGCGCAGGGAGCTGATCTCCTGATGGCCGAGGGACAGAAGCGTTATAACAGTGTGACCGTGAAAGGGGCCGTTCTTTTGATCGGCCTGTTTTTCTATGCCCTTTTCGTCCCCGGCTTCGCAGAAGCCGCACCCAAGCCGAGCAAAGAAGAATTGCTCAAACAGGAAGAGACGGAAGCGGCCAATCGCTACGGCCTGCCCCCCGCACCGCCGAAAGATATCCAATACATAGTGGGGCTCTATTACGGCAACGGCGAAAATTTTCTCATCCGCGAGAACGACGGCCGTTTGGAATTGATTTATCGCTACAGCCCCGCCGACGGCAATTTCAGCCGAGGCAACATCTTCCCCCTCACCAAGGAACGTTTCGATTCTTATATCCTCTATGAAGCCGGGCCCGGCCGGGGAGCGGAGGTGCCTCTGACTTTCGAAAGAGACGAAGACGGCTACGGCATCACCTGCAAAGTAGGGGGCGTGCGCTACACCCGTTTCTTTTTAGGCTACGGCGCCGGCGAGAGACAGCGGCTCTTCAGGTTGCCCGCTATAAGCGAAGAAAGTTGGGAAAATTTGAAAAAGACGGCAGATAACGCTGTCGAGCCATTGCTTTTGACTGTGGGCAAAGAAGCTATTTTAGAAGATGCTGCGACAGTGGCGGGTCTAAAGATACGCTCTGTATATGCCACAGAGGCCAATCTTTTCGGCAGACCTTTATATGAAAGCCCCAAACTTTTCGTGAGCAAACAGGCAGCTGCTGCTTTAAGGAGAGCTCAGGCTCTTTTAGAAAAAGAGGGCTACGGTTTGGTGCTTTTAGATGCCTATCGCCCTTGGCGGGCGAGCAAGCTGGCTCACTTGGCTCTGCCCGAAGGGAATAAGGGCATGTTGGAAGACCCGGACTTAAAAGGCAGCAGCCACAATACCGGCAACGCGGTAGATGTGAGCCTCTGCGAATTGAGCACAGGAGCGGAGGCAGAGATGATCTCCGCCTTCGATGAACCTTCGCCCCGTCAGTTCAGCCACTATCCAGGAGGCAGCAGCCGAGCCCGCTATCTGCGCGATCTTTTGCGTTCTTCGATGTTGGCCGCAGGTTTTAGAGGGATCGAGATGGAGTGGTGGCACTTCGTCATCGAAGACGGCGAAGAGTATGCTCATTTGAATATTCCCCTGAGGGACTTACAATGAGCCGAATTTTTTAAAGAGAGCGACGCAAAGTCGTTTCTTGCCGCCGCGAAGACTTCAGCTGTAAAAGCGATCGGCTGTAAAAAGGACGGCAAAATTATAGTTTAGCGACGATCTTGCTAGGAGGTAACAGGTATGAACGTTTACGACAGCGCCAATGAATTGGCCAGAGCTTTAAAAGAAAGCAGAGAATTCCAAAATTTGAAAGAGACCAAAGAAACGCTGGCGAAAGACTCCGATGCTTTGAAGATGGCTCAGGAATTCATGGCTCTCAACGTGGAAGTGGGCATGGCCAAGTATCAGGGACAGGAGCCGGAGAAAGAAAAGACGGAGAAGGCGGACAAACTGCTGAGCATTTTGCAGCTGAACCCGGACGCCGTGGCCTATCTGCAAGCCATGATGCGTTTCGAAATGTTGATGAACGATATCAACAAGGCCCTCGCCGATGTGGTGAAGCAAGTTTTAGGGGATAAGTGATGAGCTTCGAGGCTGCTCTGGAAAAGCTTCATTTGGCTCGGCCCGTACTGCGGGGCGAAAGCATGGCCCGCCACACCAGCTTTCGCATAGGCGGCCCGGCGGATTTTTTGGCGCAGCCGTCTTCTGCGCAGGAAGCGGCCGCAGTGTTGCAGCTGGCAGCAGCCTATGCCGAGCCCGTCACCTTGATGGGCCGAGGCACCAACCTGTTGGTTCGTGACAAAGGCATAAGAGGGCTGGCGCTGAAAATGGCGGACGGTCTGCAGGAGTGGTCTATGGACGAAGAGACGGGGCTGCTCCGTTGCGGGGCCGGGCTTTCACTGGCGGCCGCAGCTCACAAAGCGGCGGAGCTGAGCTTCTGCGGTTTGGAGTTTGCCTGCGGCATCCCCGGCAGTTTGGGAGGAGCCGTTTATATGAATGCGGGAGCCTACGGCGGCGAGATCGGGCCGCTGGTGGCGAAGGTGACGGCGCTGGATGAGCAGGGAAGAGAGCACAGCCTCACCGGCGAGGAACTGGATTTTTCCTACCGCCATTCTGCTCTCATGGAAAAAGAACTGTGCGTCACTCACGTCGAGCTTAAACTTTCGCAAGGCGATAAAGAAAAAATTCGGGCCGCCATGGAAGAGCTCAAGGCCAAACGCTGGGCGGCTCAGCCGGTGGGGGAGGCCAGCGCCGGCAGCACTTTCAAGCGGCCGCCGGGCGCTTTCGCCGCCGCCCTCATCGATCGGGCGGGGCTGAAGGGCACTCGGGTAGGGGCGGCTCAGGTCTCTCTTAAACACGCAGGCTTCATCGTCAACACCGGAGGGGCTACAGCGCAAGATGTGCTCGATCTGATGACCTGCGTGCAGGAAAAAGTGTGGGAAAAATTCCGAGTTCGTTTGGAGCCGGAAGTAAAGATCATCGGTGAAGAGTAGGGAGGGGCCATGGCCAGAGAATTGACGGCGGACGAACTGCACCGCACCGGGCTGAACCTGTTGCTGCAGTGGCTGGAGGCCAACGGCAATAATATCGAAATGATCCAGCCCGATCGGAACGTGCTGCCTCACATCATCATCAAAAGCGGACATATCCTCACCTTCATCGCCGCAGATTTTGCCTGCTACCCCGGCAAAGGCAGGGTGGACGATGGGACCAGAGCCGCGCTGCTGGCTCAGGCGGAAAAGTTCGGGGCCTTTGCGGCCATCGCCGAAGTTGGCATGGCCAATGCAGCGGGCATAGAGAGCAGAGACAAAAAAGTTTTGGGCCGAGCCGAAGAGGGTGCGGCTTATGTGCTGGACTTTGCCGGCTTGCGATATTTGCGGTGAAGATCGAAGCTTATATAAATCTTGTTATGGTATAAAGACATTAATTGTTTCCTAAATATAAATGCGTTTACCAAATTAATCTATTATGTTAAAATGATGTTGAGGTTTTACAAGGGGGGTATCATAAAATGCAGTCAAGGCTTATACAAAACCAAAAATTCCCAGCTGAATATTTCCGAGAAGAAAATTTTATAAAAAATACTACTAAATATGAATATTGTCAAGGATCAGCCTTGCCGCACCTACATATTAGCTTTGGCATAGATAGCAACTTCTGTCGGCAATTAGGGGTAACGCTTGTATCTATTTTGGAAAACAACCCTGATATGACTTTCTCTTTCCATATATTCATGGATCACATTGCCGCTGAGGATGAAGAAAAGATTGCTCTTGTTGCGCGTAAGTACTTAGCCAATGTGTATGTTTACTTCATGTTTATGGAGCCATTCGAAAATTTTCCCACGGAAACCACAGAAGATAAATCTTATATCTATAAAATAATATGTTTCCGTCTTTATATGAATAAAATTTTACGGAAGGTCGCTGAGCGGTTTTTATATCTTGATGCAGATTTGTTTTGCTTGGGGAGTTTACGCTCTCTTTTGGAGATAGACTTTGCTGGTACTGCTATTGCCGCGGTATACGACGATTATGGTATGACGCATGATACTTATGCGGAAACACCAAAATATTTTAACGCTGGAGTTATGTTGATAAATTGTGAAGAATGGGAAAAGCAACAGGTTACTGAGAAAGCTTTTTCGTGTCAAGATATGTTGAGCAAAGAGTGTATTTTTTTGGATCAAACTATTTTAAATCGTATATTCAAAGGCAATGTGAAATTTCTTGATAGTAAGTTCAATACCTATGGTAATACTGATCCTGCCGTAGATTGCATTATTTATCATTTTAACGGAAGAGCAAAACCATGGTATTTGCCGTTGCGCCCTATTCATGAGCAATGGCGGCATTACCTGAAACTTTCCCCTTGGGAAGATATAGTATGTGACAAACTTCCTCCCAAAAAGGTGTTGAAAGCTAACTATCATTATTGCAAAGATGCCGCCCGCTATTATATGAATAAAGGAGAGGTATTAAATGCTATATATCTCTACCTTTATTACAAACTATTAAAACTTCAAAGCCATTTAAATAGTAATAATACTGGGGAATGATAACGTTCCAATAAAAGAGGTCCTGTTAGACAGTAAAGCATGTTGTGCTCGCATGTATCACAAATATTATACTAAGAGACATGGGAGGTTGTGGCAATCATTGAAAAATTTCTATGCGACATATGGAAGTATGGAAAAAGGACGGCGGCTGCCGTCCTTTTACGTTGCGCAAAATTTTAAGATTTTTTAAAAGCCCAAGCTCTCCACCCATTTTTGCGTGCCGCCTTCGTCGCTGGCATAGAGGCGGGTGCCTTCTTTAAATGCAGACCTCGCCAGAGCCTTGCTGAGGCCGGGGGTGCTTTCGCCGATGGAACTGCCGCCGCTGGTGCAGAAGCTGATGACGGTCTTGCCGCTGAGATCGTTCTGCTCGATGAAAGTATAAACGGCCATAGGCGCATCATACCACCAAATGGGGAAGCCCAAAAAGATCACGTCGTAATCTTTCAAATTGGCAGGCGCAGGCTTGATGGCCGGCCGCCCGTTCTTGGCCTTTTCTTCTTTGGCGTAGGCGGTGCAGTCTCTGTAAGCCGCAGGGTAGGGAGTGACGGTCTCGATCTTGAAGATATCGCCCTTGGTTTTTGCTTGGATGGCCTTGGCTACCTGCTCGGTCTGGCCGCTGTAAGAGAAATAGGCTACCAGCACTTTTTTGGCAGATTGTGCGGGAGCGGCAGGGGCGGCTGCGGCCGCAGAGGCGGACGCAGGGGCTGCCTTGCCGGAAGAGGAAGAGCTGCCGCAAGCGCTCAAAGCCACGAGACAGCAGAAGCTGAGAAGAAAGACGAAAAATTTTTTCATGGAAGAACATCCTTTCGTTGAAGTTTTGAAGCTCGAATGTAGGCGCTCTCACTGCGAGGGCAGCGCACTGAAAGTCGCTGCGAAGAGCAGAGCCGTTCGCTTTAAATTATAAAGCGCAAAAAAGACAAAAGCAAATGCTTCTAAACTATAAAAACAATGCTTGCCGAGTATCTTTCGCCGTTAAAGTTTACTTTAAGGCTTGATGAGCGGGGGATTTTTACGTAAGATATGAGCGCCGTCGGCGGCGCTCACGTAAGCCGACTTTTGCATTTTCTGTAACGTTGATCTTTGCTGTTTGGCTTAGCGGGGATAGTGCGCTCGATCAACTTTTGCGCCAAGGCCGGTCGCAAATAATTTTGCCGAAAGGTGGGACGATGGCTCAGCCCCAACCGTTGCATGAGCTGAACTGCGGAAAGAGTCTCGTCGCCAAGGGCGGCAAGCAACCGTTCCGTCGGAGTTTTAGCAATTCCGGCGGCTCTATCTTGGTCGGTGTCGTTTTCCGCAAGGGCAGTTTCCCGCAAACTTTCGCAAATGAGTTGAAGGATGAATTTAACGAAGTCCTTCGCTCTACTTTATTTGGCCTTAAACCGAACTTCAGGACTTGTCTTGTTTTTCATTCTTTTTTATAATGAATTCGAGCTGGAATTTCCTAAGAAGGGGGCGGTGAAAACGGAACTGAGAGTGCTGCGTTATTTTTTGGCGGTGGCCCGAGAGGGGAACATCACCAAGGCCGCCCGGCAGTTGTACATAACTCAGCCCACTTTGAGCCGGCAGCTGGCTCATTTGGAAGAAGAACTGGGCGTGGCCCTCTTTAAAAGAGGGAGCAAAAAATTAGAGCTCACCTCTGCCGGGCTGCAATTGAAGCGGCGAGCGGAAGAGATTGACGAATTGGCCAACAAAACGGTGAAGGAAGTGGCGGCCAACGAAAACAGCGTGGCCGGCACCGTCTCCATCAGCATGGGAGAACTGGCGGGCGTGGGCCTGGTGGCCGAGGCCATAGCTTCTTTCAAAAAACTTTATCCCGCCGTGGTCTTCGATATCGTGACCGCCACCGCCGACGTGGTGAAAGAGCAGTTGGAGAAGGGGCTGACTGATATAGGCCTGATGCTGGAGCCTGCAGACACCGGCAGTTTCGATTTTCTTCGTTTGCGGCAGAAGGAGACTTGGGTGGTTTTGATGCGCACCGATGCTCCTTTGGCTTCTTTAGAAGCAGTGAGGCCCGCAGATCTTCGCACCATGCCCGTCATCATGCCCCGTCGGGCCGATGCTCAAAGTGCCCTGGCCGCTTGGTTCGGGCCCTCTTATAAAGATCTGAAGGTGGGCTTCACCAGTAATTTTTCCAATAATGCGGCGGTCTTGGTAAGGCAGGGCTTGGGTTATGCCATCGCCATCGGCGGCATGAAAGGTTGGGGCGAGGCAGACTCGATCTGCAGCCGACCTTTGGAACCGCCGCTGGAAGCGAGCAGTGTGCTGGTGTGGAAGAAGGGCCTGCCCTTCAGTCACGCCGCCGCCCGTTTCATCCAACATCTGCAAACCACCTTGGGTTAAAAGAAAAGCTGTCTCGAAGGAGACAGCTTTTTTGTGCGAAGAGGAGACAACAAAAAGATCCCCGTCCCGAAGAGGACGGGGAAAATTTTTGCCAACGAGCAGAGCGCTGCGGCTTTTATTTGACGATCAGCACCGGCACCTCGGCGTATTGAGAAACTTTGGAAGAAACGCTGCCCAAAAAGAATTCGGCGATGCCGCTGAGGCCTCTGCTGCCCAGGATGATGGCGTCGGCCTCCAGCTTTTTGCTCAAAGCGATGATGCGCTCGCTGGGGTGGCCCGTCTCCAAACAAAATTCCAGAGGATAGGGGTAGCCTTGCAGCCGCACTTTGGCCATCTCCAGCACCTTGTCGCCGATGCGTTCCAAGTCGCTGTTGCCTTGGGCGATGGTGGAATGATCCAGAGGCACGGCCAAAAGGGCCGCATTGTTGTAGGGCTGCACCACGTTGACCACGATGAGCTCGGAGGAGAACTTCTCGCCGATGGCCTTGGCGTTCTCCAGCGCCCGCCAGGCGCTTTCGCTGCCGTCTACCGGCACGATGATCTTGCTGTACATAGAAAACACCTCCAGATATTTTATTCCCGGCCGCGTTTCTGCCGGGCGGCATGGATGCGTTGAGATTTTTTGCTCTCTTTTTTCTCGCCGACGGCGGGCTTAGACGGGGCCTTGGGAGCTTCGTCGTTGTCTAAGGGGCTTTCTCCTTTGATGAAATAAAAGTAAAAGATCAAAGCGGCCAAAGCCACCAGCGGCAAGCTGCCCACATAGTAACGATATTGAACGGGGGCGGCGATGGTGACGAAGTCGAAGAGGATGATCAAGATGGGCACCAGCACCACCTGACCGATCTTGGCTACCCAACCGGTCTTGCCCCAGAAGCGCACCACGAAACCGTAGGCCAAAAAGGCCATGGCAAAGGATGCGATGGACATGAAGAGCAAAAACATGAAGAAATCGAAATTCATCGGCGACTTTAGACCTCCTCTTTGTTATCAAAACGCCGGAGCACGGCCCGAGCGGCCCACACGCCGCTGGCGGAAGCCTGAGAGAGGCCGCGGGTGATGCCCGCCCCGTCGCCGACGGCGAAGAGGCCGGGGATGGCGGTCTCCAACTCGGAGCTCAATTGGGGACGGGCGCTGTAAAATTTCACTTCGGCTCCGTAGAGCAGAGTGTCGGCGTTGGCCATGCCCGGAGCGATCTTGTCCAAGGCATAGATCATTTCGATGATGTCGTCTAGCTGCCGCTTGGGCAGAGCCAAGCTGAGATCGCCCGGCGTGGCGGCTAGGGTGGGCTTGGTGAAACTTTTGGCCATCCGCTTCTCGCTGGTGCGGCGGCCCTTCACTAAGTCGCCGAAGCGCTGCACCAGCACGCCGCCTCCCAGCATATTGGAGAAAGAAGCGATGCGTTTGCCGTATTGCAGGGGCTCGCGGAAGGGCTCGGTGAAACGGTTGCTCACCAACAGGGCGAAGTTGGTGTTGCCGCTGCGCAGTTTGGGGTCGCGGTAGCTGTGGCCGTTGACGGTGATGATGCCGTCGGTGTTTTCCGCCACCACATAGCCGTAAGGGTTCATGCAGAAAGTGCGCACCAAGTCGTTGTATTGCTGGGTGCGGTAAAGGATCTTCGCCTCGTAGACCTGATCGGTGATCTCTTTCAGGACCTGAGCGGGCACTTCCACCCGTACTCCCACGTCCACCTGATTGTTGATGAGGGGAAGGCCCAACTGCCGGCATTCTTCGGCGAACCATTCGGCCCCGGCTCGGCCGGGGGCGCAAATCAAATAGGGGCACTCCAGCACATTGCCGTCCCCCAGCGTCACGGTGAAACCGCCGGCAGAGGGGCGGAAGTTCTCCACCGCCGTATCGCAGAGCAAAGCGATCTTGTCTTTAAGATAGGCGTAGATGCTCTCCATGATGAGCAGGTTGTTCTCCGTGCCCAAATGGCGCACCTTGGCGCTCAAAAGGTGGAGGTCGTACTGCAGGCAGCGGGCGGCAAGGGGAGAGTTCTTCGTGGTGAAATATTCTCCCGGGGCGCCGTGGCGGCAGTTCAATTCGTCTACGTAATCGATGAGCTCTTCGATGGTCTTAACCGGCAGATAATCGGTGAGCCAGCCGCCGAACTCGGTGGTGAAATTGTATTTGCCGTCGGAAAAAGCACCGGCGCCGCCGAAGCCCCGCATGATGGAGCAGGGCTTGCAGCTGAGGCAGTGATCGGTCTTTTTCGCGGCCAAGGGGCAGAAGCGGGCCTTGATGGGATGCCCGGCCTCCAGCAGCGCCACCTGCAAGCTGGGAGCTCTCAGCGTGAACTCATAGGCGGCGAAGATGGCTGCAGGGCCGCCGCCCACTATGCACACGTCGAAATGTCTGCCTGTAGTCTTCACTGTTCAAACCTCAAAATGCTGCTTCTCGTCTCCCAAAGGCTCATCCTTTTTGGGATGCTCTTTGAAAATGGTCATATTGTCTTTGGCGGTAGCTACCGCATCGTCGAAAACTTTTTTGAAAGGGGAGAGGTCGGCGGGTTTGCCGGCCAGATACCACTCGTACACTACGCGGCCCAAACCGTAGGTGGTGCCCACGGCGATGGGTATCTGCAGGGGAGGAAAGGGGATGAGGGCAGAAAGAGTGCTGCCGATGAAGTGGGCGCCCAAACTGCCCATGAGGCCGGCCGCGGCCTTTTGGGTCAGGGTCTCGCCGAAAAGTTTGCCCATCTTCATGATGAGATAGATGTCGTTGGCCCACAGGCTCAAAGGCCCCAGCCCCGGCACCACCACGATGGCGCCGGCTCTGGCGGCTGCCCAGCGGCACAACGACTCCGCTTCTTCGGCTCGCATATTATCGTCGATGATCTCTGCGTCTACAACTTCCGGTCCGTCGCTCATGGCTCGACCTCCTTATCAGCCGCTGCCGCCGTTTTTCTCGTCATTCGCCGAATTTTGCCCGGCGCTCTGCTTCCCGTTTGCGGATGTAGTCGGTGACCATGACGGTGCTGTCTTCGATCACCACCAGAGAATGCTCGGCGTGTTTTTCCAAAAAGGGCAGGATCTTTTCGATGTTCTCCCTAAGGTCCACGATCTCCACGAGGATGGGGAGATTGCCGTTGCCGCTGATGAAAGTGTTGATGGCCCTGCCCATGCCCCGGGCCGTGGAGGCGTAGCCCCCTATGCCCTTGCAGACGGTGCCGCCGGCCAAGCCCAGACGGCGGGCCTCTTCGATGATGCACTTATAAAGGGGCTTGTCGTCGCACAGCACGTCTTCGCCGGTATAAACTTTTAAGAAAGTGGCTTTTCTGAATTCCATGATGCTCTCGACCTCCCGCGGCAGAATTGCTTTCGCTTTCATTATACCATTTTTGCCAAAAGAGGTTAAGGCGAATTTCTTCCTTCGCAAAAATTATGAAAAATTATTTTGAGCGAGGCCGCCGCTGCCTCAAGAAAAATTTTCCGAGGCGTCGCTCCTTGCCTTGGCGGTGAAAACTTTGTTATAATCAAAAAAAGTCCGAAAAAATTTTTACGAATGCGTTCAAAAAAGTTCGAGGCAAAACGCTTCGAGCCGAGGCTGAAGGAGGAAGAAGCATGGAGATCAAAGCCGGTCTGGAAGGCAGAGCACAGGAAAAAGTGACGGCGGCAGTGACGGCCAAGGCTGTGGGCAGCGGGTCTTTAGCCGTTTACGCTACCCCCGCCATGTGCGCCCTAATGGAAAAGGCGGCTTGCGCCGCCATCGATGATCTTTTGCAAGAAGGAGAGAGCAGCGTGGGCACGCTGCTGGAGATCGTTCACGAAAGAGCCAGCGCCCCGTGCAGCCTCATCACCGCCGTCGCACGCTTGACGGAAGTGAAGGGCAGGGCCCTGAGCTTTGCGGTGGAAGCCGCCGATGAAAAAGGCCCCATAGGCAGGGGCCGGCATCAAAGAGTGATCGTCAATGTGGAAAAATTTTTGGCGCGGCTGAGCTAATCCGCAGCTTTTTCTTCCGCCAAAGAAGCAAGATAGGGGATGTTGGCGTTCTCCGTCATGATGTAAAGATAATCGCCGGCTCGCAGGAGAGTGTCGCCGTGAGGGATGAGCTGCTGCTCGCCTCGTTTGATGTCCACCAGCAGAGTGTCGCTAGGCCAGGCCACGTGTTTGATGAGTTTGTTTTCCAGCACGCTGCCGCTGGCCACCGCCAATTCCGTCACGTTGCGCTGTCGCAAGAGGGCCTTTTTCGGTTTGCCCTGCTCCAAGGAGCGGAGCAGCAATTCTTCGTAGATGGGGCGGCCGCCACACAGTTCCGCCACGCTGAAGGCTACCAAAGAAGCCAAGGCCAGCACCAAAAGATGCTGATAAGAAGCGGTCATCTCCATGATCAGCACCATGCCGGTGATGGGGGCCTTGGTGCAGGCAGCGAAGAGAGCGGCCATAGAGATGACGATGATATTGGGAGCAAAGCTCGGCTCCAAAAGACCGAGGGCGATGCAGGCTTGGCCGCAAAGCCCGCCGCAAAGGGCGCCGATGACCAACATGGGCAGAAAGAAACCGCCGGGGGCGCCGCTGCCGTAGCTGAAAAGAGTGAAGATAAATTTTCCCAACAAAAAGAGAGCCAAGAGGCGTAAAGGCGCAGGAGAGCGCACCAGACCGTTGATCAATTCGTTGCCTCCCCCCAGCACTTGGGGCAGGTACAGCCCCAGCACCCCGGCCGAAAAGAGAGGGAAGAGCAATCTGGCGAAAGTATTTTTAAAAAAGGGCAGGGCGTAGAAGCGGCCGATGGAGAGCAGGCCTTTGTTGAAGGCCACGCCCGCCAGCCCGGCGATGAGGGCCGCCAAGATGATGATGCCGTAGTGATGATCGATGGGCACCAAGGGCAGTTCTTCGAAAATAAAAATGGCGTCGCGGCCGAAAAGGGCTCTGCTCACTACAGTGGCGCACACCGCTGCCGTCATGGAGGGCAGCAGCACCACGATGGAAAAATTTTTGTGCAATTCTTCCAAGGCGAAGATCACTCCCGCCAAGGGCGCATTGAAAGCGGCGGCGAGGCCGGCGCTGGCGCCGCTGGTGAGCAGGTAGCGCTCTTCCATGCGGGTGCGGCCCAAGCCTCGGCTGATGCCCTGAGCGGTGACGGCTCCCAATTGGATGCTGGGGCCCTCTCGGCCCAGAGAGAGACCGGCGCCGATGGCCAAGATACCGCCCAACAGTTTAGCCCATAAAATAGAGGCCCAGCGGAGCTTCACCAAGCCCATCAGCACGCCCTTCACCTGAGGGATGCCGCTGCCGGAAGCCAAGGGCTCCGTCTTCACCAATCCGGCCAAAAGAAAAGCGATGACGGCGAGAAAGAGGAAAAGAGGCAGCAGATAGGCAGCGGGAGCGGAGCGAAGAAAGAGATAGGCTTCCGACCGTAATTTTTCCGCCCAAAAAAGGGCGAAGCGAAAGAAGCTGATCACCAGACCGGACGAGAGACCGATGAGGCAGCCTTCGGCAAAAAGTTTTAGCCGGAAACCTTGCCAGTGATTGATGCTGTTCATGGTGTTGTGCAAAGCATCTTTCATGCAGCGACCTTCTTTGCGTTAAAAAATTTGCGGATAAAGGGAAAGAGCCCGCGGGCGGCGCACTGCGGGCTTAAAGCACGGCCGACGGAGCCTAGAGCTCGCAGTCGGCCAAAAGTTTTTTGGCGGCTATGTATTGAGCCATGCCCTCGGCTACCAGTTTGCTCTCTTTCATGGTGTTGACCACGGTGGCGGGGCCGCTGTCTACGCCGGTGAAAACTCCGGCGCGGGTGGTCATGCCGTAGGGACGCCGGCGGGTGATGACGAAGCCTCGGCTGTCGGTCTGCAGGCCCTCGGTAGAGGCGATGATGCGAGGCATGGGCTTGTGGCCCACGGAGAGGATGATGCTGTCTGCTTCCATGAGCTGCTGGCCGCCTTCCGGCACCAAAGAGCCGTCCTCGTCACGGGCAAGGTTTTGCAAGAGCAGGCCGGCTACTCGGCTCTCATCGGCCATGTCGCCGTTGCGGCGCACATTAAGGAGGGCCCGCATCTGCTTTTTGTTGAAATAAGCCATGGGCTTGGTCAAAAAATTGAATTGCACGCCGGCCGCTGCCGTTTGCATATAATCTTCGTAACCGCAGGCCAAAGTGCCTTCGTCCCTGCCGGTGACGATGTTCACGGAGGCCGGGCCGAAGTTCAAAGCGGTGCGGGCCGCTTCCATGGCCATGGCATCGTTGCCCACCACCACTACATTGTCGCCGGGTTGCAGCAGCGTTTCTCCTTCGTCCAAACGGCCGGCTTCGATGAGGGTGGCATTGCGCAAAAAGAAGCTGGCGGCTTGGATGCCGCTCAATTCTTTGCCGGGCAGATCCAATGTATAGGGGAGAGAAGTGCCGCTGCCTATGAAAATAGCATCGAAGCCTGCGGCGAAGAGGTCGTCCACGGTGAAGTCTTCGCCGGCCAGCCGGCCTGTTTCGATGGCCACTCCCAAACTGCGGAGCTGGGCTATCTCGCGGCGCACCACGCTTTTTTGCAGGCGATATTCGGGAAAACCGTAGAGGAGCACGCCTCCCGGCTCGGCTTGAGCTTCGAAGATGGTGACGTCGTAATTTAAACGGGCCAGTTCTCCCGCTACCGTCAGCCCCGCGGGACCGGAGCCGATGACAGCTACTCGTCCCTCCTCTTTGGTGGAGGGACAGGGAGGCTTGATGTCATTATTGAGGGCGAAGTCGGCTACGAAAGCTTCGAGATTGCCGATATTGACGGCAGTCTGCCGCCGAGCCAAAAAGCAACGGGCTTCGCATTGACGTTCATGGGGGCACACCCGGCCGCAAACGGCGGGCAGATTGTTGCTGCCGATGATGATCTCGTAGGCGCTGCCCAAGTTGCCTTCCGCCAGCGCCCGCATAAAATCGGGGATGGGCACGGCCAAGGGGCAGCCGTCGATGCAAGTGGGGCAGGGGCAACCCCGGCAGCGGCGTGCTTCTTTGATGGCTTCGCCGGTGTCGATGCTTCTGTACATAAAACTTCCTCCCTCATCGATCCGCCGCTTTTTGTGCGGACAAAGGGCTCGTTATCGTCTTCATATATTTTAGCATAGCGAGGAAAGGGTGTAAACGAAAATCAAGACAACAGGTGGAGGGAGGCTCTTTCCTTCGAGATGGGAGTACTTTTTTCGGAAAGAAAATTTTTCGGCCTCTTGTCAAAAGTCGAAAAGTCAAATATAATAAGGGCAGAAAGAAAAGCTCCGGCCCTAGGCTCGCATGAAAGCCGCAAGACAGGCGAAGGAAGACCATTATGCAAAATTTAGCAGACATTATCGAAAATTTCATCCTGAGAGAATTGTATCAGGAGGGAGAAGCGGGTTATTTGGTGCAGCGCAACGAACTGGCCGAGCATTTGGACTGCGCTCCCTCTCAGATCAGCTATGTGCTCAGCACCCGCTTCACCCCGGAGCGAGGCTATTTGGTCCAGTCACGCCGGGGCAGCGGCGGCTTCGTCCGCATTTTGCGTTTGCGCGAAGAACTTCCCCGAGGGAGCGAAGAAAAAGAGCAGCAGCCGCCCAAGCAGCCTCCCACAGCGGAGGAGCTGTTGAAAACTTTGCAGGAGGAAAGAGTCATCACTCCCAGAGAGCGGCGGCTCTTGGCCTACTTTTTGCGAGCGATCAAAGCCGACGAAGGGAAAAAACTGGAGCTGCTGCGGGAAGCTCTGCGGCACATGCGGGAGCAAAGAGGAGCGAGCCGTTAAAGAAAAAAGCCCGCGCAAAAATCCCCGGCGCGAGCCGGATAAAGAGAGGACAAAATCATGTTATGCGAAGAGTGTCATAAAAGACAGGCGATCTTACATCTCACCAGCATGAGCGCCGGTAAAGAGATAAGCAAGTGGCTGTGCGGCGAGTGTGCGAAAAAATATATCTCTTTCGACAAATTCGATCTTTCTTCCATGCCCAAGGAGTCTCGTGATTTCTTCCTTAAAGTTTTGAATTACGGGCAAGAACAGCAGAAGGAAGAAAGATACAGCCCAGGTGCAGAAAGAGTGCTGCGGGAGGCCAGCGGCAAAGCCTACGATCTGGGCTCGGAGCACATCGGCACCGAGCACATCCTCTACGGCCTCATCACCGCCGGCTGCTTCGCCCAAACTTTGTTGAAAAAGCTGGGAGCGACGGAGGCCATCGCAGCGGAGCTGGAGCAGTGGCTGGAAAAGGGCAGTCACAAAGGGGGAGTGCCGGCTTACAGTCCCCGGGCGAAAAAAACTTTGGAAGAGGCGGTGAAGAACGCCAGAAGGTTCCGCAGCGAGCGAGTTAGCAGCGTCAATATCTTGTTGGGCCTTTACATGGCCGGCGACGGTGCCGGCTACCAGATCTTGCAGAAACTGGGCCTTACCATAGATCGCCTTAGCGAAGGCCTCAAAGAAATGTACGAGGAAAGCGGCGCAGCGGAGTTTTTTGCCAAAGCGGTGCCGGGAGGCAAGGTCAAATTGGGCGGGCCCGACGGCGAGGACGGCGACGGTTCCGCTTTGGAATTGTTGGCCGAGTTCGGGCGCAATCTCAATCAATTGGCTCAGGAGGGGAGCATCGACCCGGTCATCGGCAGAGAAAGAGAAGTGGAGAGGCTCATCCAGATCTTGGGCCGCCGCACCAAAAACAATCCGGTGCTGATAGGCGAAGCCGGCGTGGGCAAGACTGCTGTGGCCGAAGCCTTGGCTCAAAGATTGGTCAGCGGAGCCGTGCCCGATTATCTGCAGGGGAAGATCCTCCATACTTTGGAGATGGGCGTATTGGTGGCAGGCAGCAAGTATCGTGGCGAATTCGAAGAGCGGTTGGCCCGCATCCTCGACCTTTTGCGGGAAGATAGGCGGATCATCCTCTTTGTGGACGAACTTCACACTTTAGTAGGCGCAGGTGCGGCCGAAGGCAGCATCGATGCGGCCAATATGATCAAACCGGCGCTGGCCCGCGGAGAACTGCAGCTCATCGGTGCTACTACCGTGGAAGATTACCGCAAGCGGATAGAGCAGGACGCCGCTTTGGAAAGGCGTTTTCAAACGGTCACGGTGAAGGCGCCTACGGTGGAAGAATGTGTGCATATGCTGCAGGGCCTGCAGGATAAATATCAAAATTTTCACGGCCTCACCCTCACGAAGGAAGCTATACGGGCGGCGGCAGAACTCAGCGAACGTTATATCACCGACAGAAATCTGCCGGATAAGGCCATAGACGTTATGGACGAAGCCTGCGCCCGGCGCAAATTGATGCTTTACAAAGAAGATGAGCCGCTGCGCAAAGCCGAAGAGCAGTTGAGCAAAATGCAAAAGGAACGGGAAGCTGCCGTAAGAGAAAAAAATTACGAAGCGGCGGCCGAACTGCGGGACAAAGAGGCAGAGTTGCAAAAAGAAAGAGAGCTCCTTTTGGCTCGGCCCGGCAGAGAAAAGATCGTAGATGCCGAGGGGGTGGCTCAGGTGGTGGCCTCCTGGACCGGCATACCTGTGCAAAAATTGAGCAGAGACGAAAGGCAGCGGCTGCTGCATTTGGAAGAACACCTGCATCGGCGGGTCATCGGGCAGGAGCAGGCAGTGACGGCTCTGGCCAAAGCGGTGCGTCGTGCTCGAGCAGGGTTCAAAGACGACAAGCGGCCTCAGGGCAGCTTCCTCTTCTTGGGCCCCACCGGCGTGGGCAAAACAGAACTGGCCAAGGCTCTGGCAGCAGAGCTCTTCAATGACGAGCGGGCGTTGGTGCGTTTCGATATGTCCGAATATCGGGAGCGGCACACCACCGCACGGCTGATAGGTGCGCCTCCGGGCTACGTAGGCTACGGCGAGGGCGGCAAACTGACCGAAGCGGTACGGCGCCGGCCTTACTGCGTCATCCTTTTGGACGAGATAGAAAAGGCCCACACCGATGTTTTCAATCTTTTCCTGCAGATCATGGACGACGGCCGCCTCACCGACAGTCAAGGCCGCACTGTCGATTTCAAAAACACTATCATCATCATGACCAGCAATGCAGGAGCCCAGACCGTGGGCAGCGGTCAGGCACTGGGCTTTGCCGGCAGCCGCGAACAGGAAGCGGCAGGCCGCAGAGAGCGGCTGCTGAAAGAAGTGCGGCAGTTTTTCAAACCGGAATTTTTGAACCGCGTCGACGAGATCATAGTCTTCGACCCTCTGACCGAGGAGGAATTGCGCTCTATCTCTTCTCTCATGCTGCGGGAACTCAACGACAGATTGGTGCCTCAGGGGCTTACTCTGGAGCTGGCCCCGTCCGCTTTGGAACTGTGGCTGAAAGAAGGCCGAGATCCCCGTTACGGAGCCAGACCCTTGCGCAGAGCGCTCCGCAAATTGATAGAAGATCCTCTCAGCGACCTTTGCCTGGCGGGCAATTTCGCCAAAGGCGACAAGATCAGAGCAGAAGCGGCGGGGACGGTCCTCAGTTTTCACAAAGCAGTGGAGGGAGAGCATTTTTTGCTGGAAGTGCCGGTGGATAAGCTGGCCCTCTGCCGGGAGTGACTTATGGTCAAGAGCAAATATCACTATGTATGTCAAAGTTGCGGCTACAGTTCCCCTAAATGGCTGGGGCGCTGCCCGGAGTGCGGTGCTTGGGACAGTTTGACGGAAGAGGTACAGCCTCTTGCCGTCGCCAGCCGTTCTTATCTGCCTGCTGCTCAGGGTGTTTTGGAGCCGAAAAAATTGTCCGGCATCGCCCAACAGGAAGTGGGGCGTTTGAGCTCTGGCATCAGAGAACTGGACAGAGTGCTGGGAGGCGGTCTTGTGCGGGGCAGCTTGGTGCTGTTGGGAGGAAGCCCCGGCATCGGCAAGTCCACCATCCTTTTGGATGCAGCTCTTTGTTACAGCAAAAAAGGTCTGAAGCCCCTTTATGTGAGCGGAGAAGAATCGGAAGAGCAGACAGCTCTCAGAGCCAAACGTTTGGGCGGAGGGCAGGCAGAGCTGGCCATCCTCACCGCCACCGATCTGAATGCCATTCTGCAAACGGCGCAAAAAATGAAGCCGGACATCCTCATCATCGATTCCATCCAGACCATGTATTGGCCTGCTCTTGCTGCGGGGGCCGGCAGCGTGGGGCAGGTGCGGGAGTGCACCGCTCAATTGCTGCAATTTGCCAAGACCACTAACATCGCCTGCTTATTGATCGGCCATGTCACTAAGGACGGCACCATCGCCGGTCCCCGGCTTTTGGAGCACATGGTGGATGTGGTGCTGCAGTTCGACGGCGACCGTTCTTATAACTTCCGCATTTTGCGAGCTTTGAAGAATCGTTTCGGCAGCACCCGAGAGAGCGGCATCTTTTCTATGGAAGCAGGCGGCCTCGCAGAGGTGGCCAATCCTGCCGGACTTTTTTTGGAAAACAGGCGGGAAGGAGTTTCGGGCAGCACCATCGGCGCTCTTTTGGAAGGGAACCGCCCCATTTTGGCCGAGTTCCAAGCGCTCTTGGCCAAGACTCCTTACGGTCTGCCCCGGCGGACGGCAGTGGGCTTCGATTATAACAGAGTCAATCTGCTCATAGCCGTGTTGGAGCGGCACTTGAATTTGGATCTGGGCAGCTACGACGCTTACGTGAACGTAGTGGGCGGGCTGAAAGCGGCAGAACCGGCGGCGGACCTGCCGGTGGCAGCGGCCTTGGTCTCCAGTTATCGCGGCAAGAGCCTGCCGGCCCTCACTCTTCTCTTCGGAGAAGTGGGGCTGACGGGAGAAGTGAGGAAGGTGGCTGAACCGGAGCGGCGTATCTTAGAAGCTTATGCTTTGGGTTTTCGCAATTTCATCGTGCCTAAAGGAAGGCTGCAGATGAGAAGAGAGCAGGTTGCTGAAGCTCGCATCTATCAGGCCGGCACTTTGGCCGAAGCCATAGGGGCCGCTTTGGGTAGCAAAGACAAGTGAGCCGATGAGTTCTAAGCACAGAGCAAAATAAAAAAAGTCAAACCTTGCGATCTATATAAATCAAATGCAAAAAGGAGTGAAGAACAGTGGAAACTGCCGTGTTGTATCAAGTCGAAAAAGGCATAGCCACTATCACCTTGAACCGGCCGCAAAGCCTGAACAGCATGAATAAGGAGCTGATCGACGGCCTCCATGAGGCCTTGGACAAGGTGGAGAAAGACGAGGCGGTGCGCTGCGTCGTGCTGACCGGTGCCGGCAAGGGCTTTTGCGCCGGCGGCGACTTGGGCTACCTGAACAGTTTGGAAGGAGCCGCAGAGAAAAAAGCCTTCATCGCCCGGGTGGGTGCGGTGGCAAAACGTATCACTGCTATAGCCAAGCCCTTCATCTGTATGGTGAACGGCGTGGCTGCCGGTGCGGGCGTGAATTTGATGCTGGCCTGCGATCTCACCTATGCGACGGCAAAGGCCCGTTTCGGTCAAGCCTTCGTCAACGTAGCTCTCATCCCCGACTGCGGCGGTCTCTACTTTTTGCCGAAGGCCGTGGGGGTGCATCGGGCCAAAGAATTGATGTTCACCGCCGATCTCATCGATGCGGCCGCAGCGGAAAGATACGGTATGCTGAACCATGTCTGCGCTCCGGAAAATTTGCAGCAGGAAGTTTACGCTATGGCGGAAAAATTGGCGGCTAAGGCACCGCTGGCCTTGGGCCTCATCAAACGCTATCTGAGCGACGAAGGGCTCACGTTGGATCAGGTGCTGGCGATAGAAGAGACTACGCAGCCTCTCTTGATGGGCACCGCCGACTGCAAAGAAGGCATCGCCGCCTTTCAAGAAAAAAGGCCGCCTAAATTCAGCGGCAAATAAAAAGCGTTCTTTGGCAAGCATAAGCTCAAACAAAAGAAACTTAAAGAGAGCAACAAAAGACGCCTCGCAGAAAGCGGGGCGTTTTTTCATGCGGAGATCGAAATTTTATCGCAAAAAATTTTTAAAGTTCGTTTTGTTCTTGCCCGCGGCTCGCGGTGCTCAAGGCCGCAAGCAAAGCGTCGCTGCCCGGGTCGTGAGCGGCGAAAACTTTTTTAAAGGCGGAAAAATTTTTATATTCGGCGAACCAGAGGAAGGCGCCGTCCTCATCATAGCAGGCCGCGATGAGGGGGCTCTTTTCGTCGACGGGGGTGCGGCCCTCGGCATCGGTGACTTCGATGTAGCAATTCGCAAAATCCATGGTGTAAACGGGGATGTTTTCTTCGGGCGTGGCTTCTTGGGCCAGCCCCAGTTCGGCAAAAAGATCTTCGTTGAGCATGGCAGACTCCTTTCTTGCTTTTATCATAAGCCTTGAGGGGGCGTTTGTAAAGAGCGGGGCCGGCAGTCTTGACCGAAAGCGTGAAAGTAGTATATTATTAAAAGCAAAGAAGAGAGACTGCCTTCGGCAGTGAAGAAAGGGTGATAACATGGGCAAGAAGTTGCTTTTTGCGCTGCTGATGCTGATCGGCCTGCTGCCGATGAGCGGTGCCTTCGCCGGGGTGAACAGCAGCGGCCTCACAATTTCCACAGATTATGTGGCGAAAAAAGAAACTGTGCACTGCACCAGAGGCGAGATCACCGCCGTCAACGGCAGCTTGATCACTGTCAGCGGCACGGGCTATTACGATGAAGTGACCGTTTTGCTCCGCTCCCGCACTTATGTGGTGAAGGCAGAAGACGGCAGCAAGTTGGAGAAAAGCGAATTGCAGGTGGGAGACAGCGTGGCCGCTTACTACGGCGAGAAGGCCAGCCGCAGCTTGCCGCCTCAGGTGCAGGGCGCAGCCCTCATCGTCGGCGAAGCTAAGCTTGGCCATTGCTTCTTCTTCCCCGTGGCCAAGGTGAGATTGGAAAAAGACAAAGCCAGCAAGGGCAGTTATGCTGTCATCACCAATCAAAGCGGCGATCTGATCGCCACGGTGACGGAGTTCGCCTGTGCCGATTACGACGAGATCGAAGTGGGCGACAATTTATTGCTGTGGTGCGACCTCATCAGCTTGAGCCTGCCGGCCAGGACCAATGCATCCAAGGTCGTGGTGCTGCCGGACAAATAAAGGAGGAAAAAGATGAAGATCTTCATGGATACGGCCGATGTGGCGGAGTTGGCCGCTTATGTGAACTGGGGCGTCGTGTGGGGCGTCACCACCAATCCCAGCCTTATCGCCAAGACCGGGCGGCCTCAGGAAGAGGTGATCCCTAAGATCGCCGCTCTCGTTTCGGGGCCGGTGTCTGCCGAAGTGATCAGCACCGACGCAGCCGGTATGGTACGGGAAGCAAAAGAACTGGCCGCCATCGCTCCCAATGTGGTCATCAAGATACCCTGCACATCCGATGGGCTGCGGGCCACCAAAGAGCTGGCCTATTTGGGCATCGCCACCAATGTGACGCTGATCTTCAGCCTTTCTCAGGCCATGCTGGCGGCTCGGGCCGGGGCAACGTACGTGAGCCCCTTCATCGGCCGCTTGGACGACATCGGTGAAGACGGAGTGAAATTGGTAGCCGACATCGTACAGGCTTTCAAACTTTATCAGATAGAGACCCAGGTGATAGCCGCTTCCATTCGCAGCGTGAAGCATGTGGAGGAAGTGATGCTCACCGGTTGCCACATCGCTACCATCCCCACCAAGGTGCTGGCCCAGATGATCAAGCACGACCTTACCGATAAGGGCTTGGCCGCCTTCATCGCCGATTACGAAAAGAGCAAAAAGGCATGAGAGCGAAGTTTATCGTCTATTTTGCTCTCGCTCTCGCCGCTTTGGCCCTGCCCGCCGCCGCAGAACAGGTGCTGCTCACTCCGAAAGACGAGAAATTCATCACCGTGGAAACGGAGAAGCGGGAGGGGGGCCCGGTGTTGCTTTTTTCGGACAGCCCCGAAGAAGTTTTTAAAGACGGCCTTCTCTACCGCGACCGAGTGGTGGGGCACAACCGTCTTTTCTTTCATCATGTGAATGCCACGGGCAGCGACGGGAAAAAACTGGCTGTGCTTTTGGAAAATACCGACGACTTGCACCCGGTGGCCTTTCAGGTGGAGCGCTCCGGCGTGGGAGATTCTTCCTATAATTATCTTTTCGAAGGCAAACAGGGACAGTGGCGCTATTTTTCCGAAGACTATCAAAAGAACGCTCCTCTGCCTGCCGGGAAGTTGGGCTTCGGCCGCTGGACGGAACTGCTGACGGGGAGAGGCTTTCTTTTGGACGACAAAAAGCTCCTCAGCGGCATGATCGATTTTTACACCGAAAGACCGCTGCGCCTGACAGTGTTATTGTGCGACGAGAAAAATTTTCTCGACCTTTTCAGCAAAAACGCCGCCATGCAGCCCATGGACTCTCACCCTCTGCGGGGCACCTTCCCGGCCGCAGACATCGAATATAAGGTGAAGAAGCCTATCGTTTTCGCCGACGAGCAAACGGCCGACTTTGCACTGAAAATGGCAAGCGGCGGCGAAGGCTTCGAGGAGGGCACCGATGCCACCACCGGCCTCGATGCCGTGAATTACGGCAATTACGGCGTGATCTATACGGTGCGCTTTGCGATCGAGAACGACGACCCGGTGAGCTTGCAGTTCAACCCTATGGGCGGCGAGTTCGCCGGCTGGGGCCTTTTGCGCAAAGAGGGCGGCAAAGAGCAGATCATCGCTTTGCCGGCCGACCAGCTCTCTTTGGGCATAACGGAGGAAGAGACCATCGAAGTGGCGAGTCTGAGCAAAGGCCGTTATACTTTCGTGTGGTCGCCCCCCGGAGCCAGCAACGTGCCGGTGCGCCTCATCTGGCGGGCCCGCCGGCCCGACAGCTTTTCGGTGAGGTTGGAAAAGAAAATGAAAAGATAAGAGCTCCTTTACAAAAACGGAAAATGAAAAACGGCCCGGCCTTCTCTTTAAGGGAAAGTGCGGGCCTTTTTTACGGGGCCGGGACGGCGAGATCTTTGTGAAAAAACAAAAAGCCTTTCGCGCACGGCAAAGCAGCGTATACTTTTTCCATAAAATATATTTTGAAAATGAGTAGACAAAGCAATAGGCTATAATGTATAATGTATACAGGCACAAGCTTTAAGAATTTTTTGCGGGAGCCGAGGCGGCGAAGACGGCGTATCGGACTTTCGCGGCAATGGAAATACACATAGGAGGAAGATCATGAACATTTTCGAAATGGCGCAGATCCCTTTCAATCAAGCTGTTGAGGCTATGAAATTGGACCAGGGCGTGCGGGACATCATCGCCAACCCGGAGCGCACTCTGGAAGTATCCATCCCCGTGAACATGGACGACGGCAGCGTGAAAGTTTTCACCGGCTACCGCAGCCAGCACAGCACCATCCTCGGCCCTGCCAAGGGCGGCGTTCGCTATCATCAGAACGTTTCTATGGATGAAGTGAAAACTTTGGCCTTCTGGATGACCTGCAAGTGCGCCGTGGCCGGCCTGCCTTACGGCGGCGGCAAGGGCGGCATCATCGTCGATCCTTCCAAGCTGTCCTTAAGAGAGAAGGAAGCCCTCACCCGCGGCTTCATCGACAAGATCGCTCCCATCATCGGCGAGAAGAAAGACATCCCCGCTCCCGACATGAACACCAATGCTCAGGTGATGGGCTGGATGATGGACGAATACAGCAAGCTCACCGGTCAATACGAGCCCGGCTTCATCACCGGCAAGGCGATCATCGTGGGCGGCTCCTTGGGCCGCACCGCCGCCACCGGCAGAGGCGTGGTCGTAGCCGCTCTGGAAGCTTTGAAGTTGAAAGGCATCGCTCCCGCCGAGGCTACCGCTGCCGTTCAGGGCTTCGGCAACGTAGGCAGTTGGACCGCCAAACTTTTCTGCGACGAGGGCGTGAAAGTGGTGGCCCTCAGCGACATCAACGGCGCCATCTACAACGCCGACGGCTTCGATTGCTACAAAGTAGACGAATACGTGCAGAAGACCGGCTCTGTTGTGGGCTACCCCGGCAGCAAAGAGATCAGCAACGCCGAATTGCTGTCCCTGCCGGTAACGGTGCTGGCACCCTGCGCTATGGAGCTGCAGATCACTGCCGAGAATGCGGATAAAGTTCAGGCTCAGATCATCTCCGAAGGCGCCAACGGACCTACCACCCCCGAGGCCGATGAGATCTTGGCCAAAAAGGGCGTGCTCGTCGTTCCCGACATTCTGGCCAACGGCGGCGGCGTGACCGTATCCTATTTCGAGTGGGTACAGAACCTCTACCGTTACTTCTGGAGCGAAGAAGATGTTATCGAGCGCCAGAACGCTTTAATGCGCTCCGCTTTCAAAGAAGTGGTGGCCGCAGCCGAAAAATACGGCGTGCACATGCGGGTGGCCGCTTATATCGTGGCTCTCAGCAGGCTGATCGAAGCCATGAAGATCAGAGGCATCATCCATTAAAGCAAAAGTTTTGAGCAGATCCTTTACGAGAGGGGCGCCGCAAGGCGCCCTTCTGTTAGTGTGGAGAGTGGAGAGTGGAGTGTGGAGTTTAGGGTGTGCTCAATGCATATCGCCGGTCACTGAGCTCCGTCCCGCAGGCGCTTCCTCAGCAGAATTTTTTAAATAGGCTGAAAGTTCAAGAGGAAGGGCTTCCTCAGCACAGCCATATAAATCAGCTGAGTGTACAAGAGCCGGGCTCCCTCAGCAGGGTCATCTAAAACATTTGGATGTGCAAGAGGGAGGAGTGTGGAGTTGGGTGCTTCTTATATATGAAGAAAAAAGAGGACGCCGCCTTTCTGTTTTTCGAAGCGATAGCTTCGGGGCAGGCCTGCTTATGCGGAAAAAATATTTTACAAAGAAGGACGGCAAAGGTAAAATTAGAACAACGAAAAGGCAGAAGAGCGCAGCTTTCTGCCCGAAGGAGGGAAGATCGTGTTCAAGGTAAAACGTATGCTCTCTCTAATGCTCGCAGCTCTCATGGCCGGGCTGTTTTTTGCCGCAGCCGCTCTGGCGGCCCCCAATTTTTACGGCTCCGTCGCCTATAAAAATTTAAAAGGCCCGGCCAAGGCCGCCTATATAGAAGAAAAAACGGCAGCCATATTTCGAGCCGGAGCCTACGGACCTCAGCCTCCCTACACGGTGTGCGACGGATGGACCCGAGAGCTGGCAACTTTTGACGGCGTGCCAGTGGAAAAATATAAGCCCCTCAAGAAGGGCAAGGACCGAGTGGTGTTCTTCTGCCACGGCGGCGGCTATGTGTTGGGCCTGACCAATTCTTACCGAGACTGGGGCATCAACCACGCCGTTTTGGCCGGCAACGCCCTTCTTTACACCTTCGATTACCGCCTTGCCCCTAGATATAAATATCCCGCTGCTTTGGAAGATGCGGTGAAGGTTTACAAGGGGATGCTGCAAGAAGGCGTCGACCCCGAAAAAGTGATCATGATCGGCGATTCTGCCGGCGGCAATTTGGCCATGGCCCTGGCCATGTACCTTAGGGACAACAAACTTCCTCTGCCGAAAGTGCTGATCCTCATCTCCCCCTGGCTGGACCTAGGGACGACCCTACCCAGCCGCAAACTGGCTCTCGATTCGGACAAGATCTTGGGCAACATCAATAAAAGGATGGTGGGACAGGTGACGCAAGAAGCCGCTTATGCCAAAGGCTGCGATCTCTTCGACCCCTACGTGTCGCCTTTATACGGAAGTTTTGAAGGCCTGCCCGAGATGCTCTTGACCGCAGGCAGCGACGAATTGCTGCTGGATGACACACTGTTGGCAAGCGAGCGGGCCGAATTGGCCGGTGCCCACGTGCAGCGCACCGTTTATGCGGGGATGTCTCACGATTGGACCCTCACCCTTCCCGAATTGCCGGACACCAAAGCCATGTTCAAAGAGATCAAAAAGTTCATAAATAAAAAGATGGACTGAAAAAGAAAAGCAAAAAAATTTTTCAAGCAGGCAAAAGGCGGAGCGGTCGGACAAGATCGCTTTGCCTTTTAAATTTTTCTTGCGCCCCGCGGCCCTGCGTGGTAAAATAAATGAGCACGTTTTTGAGAACGTGTGCATTTCGCACGCAGGCAAATACTGTTTACCCAAAGCTTTTGCCGGCTCACTCGGCACCGGCGGCCAAGGACCGAAAGAAGAGAGCAAGAGGAGAGGGCAGGTGGCCTGCGGAAGTAAAAACAGGAGGCTGAATATGGCAATCATCTCAATGAAACAATTGTTGGAGGCCGGTGTCCACTTCGGTCACCAGACTCGCCGCTGGAACCCCAAGATGGCCAAGTACATCTTCACCGAACGCAACGGTATCTACATCATCGATCTGCAGAAGACCGTGCGCAAGGTAGAAGAAGCCTACAATTTCGTAAAAGACGTCGTAGCCGCCGGCGATACCGTCCTTTTCGTAGGCACCAAGAAACAGGCTCAGGAAGCCATGCGGGAAGAGGCCACCCGCTGCAACATGCTCTATGTGAACGAGCGCTGGCTGGGCGGCATGCTCACCAACTTCAAGACCATCCAGACCCGTATCGCCCGGCTGCGCAAGCTGGAAGCTATGGAAGCCGACGGCACCTTCGACTTGCTGCCCAAGAAGGAAGTTATCCTGTTGCGGCACGAGATGGGCCGCCTCACCAAATATCTGGGCGGCATCAAAGAAATGAAGAAACTGCCCGGCGCTCTTTTCATCGTGGATCCCCGCAAGGAACACATCGCCGTGCTGGAAGCTCGCAAGCTGAACATCCCCATCATCGCCACCGTGGATACCAACTGCGATCCCGATGAGATCGACTATGTGATCCCCGCCAACGACGACGCTATCAGGGCCGTGAAACTGCTGACCGCCAAGATGGCCGACGCCGTGCTGGAAGGCCGTCAGGGCGTTCAGACCGAAGAAGAGGCCGCCGAGGCGGAGGAAGCTGCAGACGCAGAAGCCGCTCCGGCAGCTGAATAGGAGGGAGAGCATATGGCTATTACCGCCGCTTTAGTAAAAGAATTGAGAGAACGCACCGGCGCCGGTATGATGGACTGCAAGAAGGCCCTTACCGCCACCGACGGAGATATGGATAAAGCCGTAGACTTTTTACGGGAAAAAGGCTTGGCCGCAGCTGCCAAGAAAGCCAGCCGCATCGCCGCCGAAGGCGCCGTGGCCAGTTTCGTGAGCCCCGACGGCAAAGTAGGCGTCATCGTAGAAGTCAACTGTGAGACCGACTTCGTAGCCAAGACTCCCGGCTTCCAAGACATGGCCAAAGCCATCGCCAAACAGATCGCCGTGACCGCACCCGCCGATGTAGCCGCTTTGCTGGCCTCCGAGATGGACGGGCAGACCGTCAGCGAAGTAGTGACCGCTGCCATCGCCAAGATCGGCGAGAACATGGCAGTACGTCGCTTTGCTCGTTTAGAAGCTGCCGAAGACGGCTTGGTAGCCGCTTACATCCACATGGGCGGCAAGATCGGCACCTTGGTCAACTTGGTGGGAGGCTCCGCCGAGCTGGGCAAAGATCTTGCTATGCAGGTGGCCGCAGCCAATCCTCAATATCTGACCAGAGAGCAGGTGCCCGCCGATGTGCTGGAGCACGAGAAGGCGGTGCAGAGAGAAAAGGCCCGCAACGAGGGCAAGCCGGACAAGATCATCGAGAAGATGGTGATGGGCCGCATCCAAAAATTCTACAAGGACGTATGCCTGGTAGATCAGGAATTCGTCAAAGACCCGGATCTCAGCGTGGCCGCTCTGCTGAAACAGAAGGCCGCCAAGGTCAGCGACTTTGCCCGCTTCCAGCTGGGCGAAGGCATCGAAAAGAAGAAAGAAGACTTTGCCGCCGAGGTCATGAGCCAGATCAAATAAGCAGTGCGTAACGGCAGCCACAGAGCTTAGGCTCTGTGGCTGTTTTTTTAGAGAGAGCCGGGAAGAAAAGCTAAAGACGAGCAGGCGGCAGCCCGGGGAAAGAGGGCCTGAGATGGGTAAATTGATCTTGGTGACAGGAGGAGTTCGCAGCGGCAAGAGCGCTTTTGCGGAAAGATATTGTTTGCGGGCCGCAAAAAACTGCGCCTACATCGCCACGGCCGAGATAACCGACGAAGAGATGGCAGAAAGGGTGCGGCTGCATAGAGCACGGCGGCGGAACGGCCGCTGGTCGAATTTTGAGGCTCCTTATGAAGCGGAAAAAATTTTTCAAGAGCTGCCGCATGAGGTGGGGGCAGTGCTCTTTGACTGCATCACCGTCTATCTGGCCAATGCCATGTACGGGCGTACGACTAAAGAAGATACCATAGCCAGAGGCTTGGCAGCCGTCAAAAAATTGGCTGCCGCAGCTCTTGAGTGGGACGGCCTCACCGTGTTCGTCAGCGATGAAGTGGGCTGCGGCGTGGTGCCTCCCACGCCCGTGGGGAGAGAATATCGAGATGCTTCCGGCTGGGCCAATCAGCATTTGGCGGCGTTGGCCGCAGAAGTTTATCAATGCACGGCGGGCCTGGCCGTAGAGATAAAAGGAGGGGCTCATCCCCTCAGTCCCGCAAAAACCGTCAAGGAGTAAAGGATGCAAGCTATCACGATACCGCCTCTTGATCTGGAGGCAGGGAAAAAAGTGGCCCGCAGTTTGGGCGCTTTGGAAGAATTTACCGGAGAACTGGGCCTCTTGCCGGTGCTGGCCGGCCAATATGCCGCCATGCGGGGCCTCGATACCTCAGCTTTGCAAAAAGCCGACGAAGCATGGAGCAAATTACGGCCGGCACTGATCCTGATGTGCGGCGACCACGGCATCACCAAGTATGGGGTCAGCGCCTTTCCTCAGGAAGTGACTCTGCAGATGATCAACGGGTACATGCGGCAAACAGCTGGGGCCAGCGTGCTGGCCCGCCACGCCGGGGCCGATGTTTATGTGTGCGACGTAGGCACTGCCTTCGATCTGTCGGAGCAAAAAGGCGTCTATCACAGAAAGGTGGCCTGGGGCACGGAAGACTTCACTTCGGGCCCGGCCATGAGCAAAGAACAGGCAGAGGCTGCTTTGCAGGCGGGCATGGAAATGGCCGACATCGCCATAGAGGCCGGACATAATTTGCTTTACACAGGCGAGATGGGCATAGGCAACACCACTTCCACCGCCGCCATCGCCGCCGCTTATCTGGGGCTGGACCCGGTGCTCACCGTAGGACGGGGCAGCGGCATCAACGATGCCCGCCTCAAAGTGAAACGGCAAGTGGTGGCCAAGGGGCTGGCGGTGAATAAGCCCAAAGTTCACGATGCCATGGATGTGCTGTGCAAGGTGGGCGGTTACGATCACGCCGGCTTGGCCGGCGCCATCATCGGCGGGGCCCGCCGCCGCATCCCCACGGTGGTGGACGGCTGCAACGCCACCGCCGCCGCTCTCATCGCAGTGGGGCTTTGTCCCGGCTGCCGAAATTATCTTTTCTGCAGCCACAAGAGCAGCGATCTTTCTCAAAATAAAATGTTGGAAGAATTGCAACTGCAGCCCATCGTAGATGCGGGCCTGCGGCTGGGAGAGGGAACAGGAGCTTCTTTGGCCATCCCCGTGTTGCAGGCGGCGCTGGACCTTTACACCGAAGCAGGCAGGTGCGCCGATGCTGAATGATCTTCTTACCTGCATAGAATTTTTGACGAGATGGAAGCCGGCGGCTAGGACGTCTTGGCGGGACGACGCCTTTGCCCGCAGCGTGCCTTGGTTCCCTGCGGTGGGCCTTTTGGTGGGCTCGGCCATGGGGGCAGGCGCTTATCTTTTGTTTTGCCTCAACGTGCCCTATCTGTTGCGGGCCGCTTTGTTGATCTTGTGGGAGTTGCTTTTGCTAGGCTCGCTGATGTATGACGGCTTCATGGACAGCTGCGACGGTCTGTTCAGCGCCCGCGACAGAGAGCGGATGCTGGAGATCATGAAGGACAGCCACGTGGGGGCCAATGCGGTCATCGGTCTTTGCTCCCTCGTGCTGGTGAAATTTGCCGCTTTGGCAAGTTTGCGGCCCGATGTGCTGCCCCTTGCTCTGTTAGTGCTTTATGTGGCAAGATGCACCCACATGGTGCTCTACATCGTAAAATTTCCCTGCGCCCGGCCCGACGGCATCGCTCGTCTCTTCGCCAACGGCGCCAAGTCGTCCTACGTTACGGCAGCCCTGCTCTTTTATGCTGCGGTGCTGCTGCTAAGTTTCGGTGTGAACCCCGCCTATGCGTTGGCGGCACTGGCGAGCCTCGTCTGCAGTTTGCTCGCGGCCTGCTATGTGAAGCAACAACTGGGGGGCCTCACCGGCGACACCTACGGTTTCCTCACGGAGATCGGCACTCTGGCCTATTTGCTGGCTTTGCCGATCTTGGGAAGAATGTTGTTTTAAGGAGCCCACATGCATATAGAAGAAATAATCCAAAGTATAGTACCTCCTTCGGCCGAATGCCGCAGGCTGGCGCAAAAACGTTTCGACGAATTGATCAAACCGGTAGGCTCGCTGGCTCTTTTGGAAGTGAACACCAGCCGCTATTGCGGAATTTTGGGAGAGACTGACAAAAATAAATTGGACTATCCTCGGGCCGCTCTTTTCGTTTTCGCCGATGCCGGCCACATGAAAAGAACAGAGCGCTTGCTCACCGGCCGCGACCCCCTCAACGTGCTGGCCAAAACGGCGGGGCTCCAGGTGCAGCCGCTGCTGGTGACCTGCACCGCTGCGGCCGATGCTTTGAACGAAGGGGTGGCTCTGGTACAGGAAGTGGCGGCAGAGGAAGGGCTGGGCCTTTTGGCCTTGGGTTGTTTGGCTCCGCCTTCAAATGCAGCGGTCCACAGCGCCATGGTAGGGGCAATATTGGCGGCGGCCGGCCGCAAATTGCCGATCATTTTGGACGGCGTGGCTGCTCTTGAGGCAGCCCGAGGAGCGGCGGCGCTGGCGCCGGCGGCCTTGGACTATTGTTTTGCCGCCCAAGTGAGCGGAGAAGAAGGCTGCGAAGAACTTTTGCAAAAATTGGGGCTCGTCCCGCCGTTAAGGCTGGGGATCAGCGGGGGCACGGGCTGCGGCGCGGCCTTAGCCGTCACCGTCTTCAACGCCGGCATCAAGGTTTATAAAGAAATGGAAACTTTCGAAGAGGCCGGGGTGCACGTAGAAGTGAAAGAATATTCTCATGCGGAGCAGCAAAAACGGCAGCGGGAAGTTTAGGAGGAGAAGATGGGAAAGCTTTATCTTATCCGTCACGGCCAGACCGATTCCAACAGCGGCAAGCAGCTACAGGGCCGCATCGACTATCCTCTCAACGCCGAAGGCTTGCGGCAGGCTCGGGCCATGACCGCTTATATGAGCTCGGTGAAGTTGGATGCCATCTATTGCAGCAGCATGCTGAGGGCCAGGATGACGGCGGCGCCTTTGGCTTTGTCTCATAATTTGCCTTATCGATGCACCGAACTGTTGCAGGAGATGAGCTTCGGTGAGTGGGAGGGCCTGCCTCTGGATGAGATAGGCCGGCGCTGGCCCCGCGAGATGGAACTGTTCCTCACCAGACCGGGGGAGTGGCAGCCGCCGGGAGGTGAAACTTTCGCCGAGGCCGTAGAGCGGAGCAAAAAAGCGCTGGCCTATATCTTTTCTCAAGAAGGTCACGATAAAGATATCGCCGTAGTCAGCCACGGCGGCCTTATAAGATGTTTGCTCTGCGTTTTTTTGGGCCTGCCTTTGAATAATTTTTGGAAATTGTGCGTCCACAACGTCAGTGTCAGCGTCATTAGGGAATGGGACGGCAACTTTATGGCGGAGAACATCAACGTCCGCAATTTTTTGCGCGAAGACAAGGCTCTTGCAGGCAGTTCTCCTTTTAAAACTCCTGCGGCCGCCGGACCGTCTTTCGGCAAAGACGAAGCTGCCGAAGGAGGGGCCGGGATACTGTGAGCGGCGATTAAAATTTTGCCTGTAAGATAGGCGGGGGCAGGCTCTTTACCCGTTGACTTTTTAAAAACCTGCCATTATACTATTACGTAGGTATCTCACGTAGCCAGCTTAGGTTCCTAACTTCACTGTCTTTCTATTATTTTTACATAGACGACTGGAGAAGCAAGTAACATCTAGAGGTGCTCCTTGGGGTATGTCAGCTATGTAAAAGGAGAGGAAGAAAAAGTGAAAGAAGACAAAGTTTTGACTTGCTGCGAATGCCACAACGAATTCGTGTTCACCGCATCCGAGCAGGAGTTCTACGAAGAGAAAGGCTTTACCAACGAGCCTCGCCGCTGCCCCAGCTGCCGTCAGGCCCGCAAGCAGCGTTTGGGCATCAACACCGAGCGTTCTCAGCGGGAACTGTTCCCCGCCGTGTGCGCCGAGTGCGGCAAGGAGACCATGGTCCCCTTCCGTCCTTCCGACGACAGGCCGGTCTATTGCCGGGACTGCTTCAACGCCCGCCGCGGCCGTTAAGCTCGATAACATTTACGCTCATTCAGGCACAGCGAAAGCTGTGCCTTTTGCTTTTCCTGTCCGTCTTTAGCGGAGGAGCTCATTGGGCCGTCCCTCTATTTAAAAGCCGCGATCAGCAAATTTATAACGCAAAGAAAAGAGCCGCGCTTTCTGCGGCTTTTGCTTTTATGTTCATGCATCGAAGAGAAGAGCGCGAGTCGCCGCCGATCTTATAAAAGTCGGACGCCATGATGAGGATGGAAAGAAAAAAAGTCGAGATAATTTCGCCGAGGATGCAAGCAAAAAGTCACAGTAAGCTCGCCGAGAGTAAAAAGAAAAAGATCACAGTCGTTAAGTCGAAGATGCGAAGAAAAGAGGCGAAGAAAAGGCGACGATGACGCAAAGAAAAAAGGCAAAGCCTCAGTTCACGGCGGGCAATTTCGTTCGCTCATTTGCAAAGAAAGGCCCTTTGAACGGCGGAGCAAAGGGCTTTTCGCTCCCGCTATTTTGTTTGCCAAAAGAGGCAAAAGGTTGTACAATAAAATAACATCAACGACACAGTCGGGAAAGGGGCTCTTCGATGAGCGCTGCCATATTTATGACCGCCACCGCGGGCTGCACCCGTCTGGCTCTTACGGAAGAGGGCCGCTTGGCGGAGTACGCGCTGGAATGGGAAGGGGAAGAACTGGTAGGGAGCATCTTCAACGCCAAAGTGGAGAGAGTGCTGCCTTCTTTGCAGGCCGCTTTTTTGGACTTAGGCCTCGCTCAAAACGGCTTTCTCTATTTGGAAAAGGGCAGCGGCATCAGCGAGGGGCAGCAGCTTTTGGTGCAGGTCACCAAAGCGCCCCGGGGCAACAAGGGCCCTGCCTGCACGAGACAGCTGAGCTTGGCCGGCAGGTATGCGGTGCTTTTGATCGGCAGCAAACATTTGGGCATTTCCAAAAAGATCGCCGACAGAGGCGAGCGGCAGCGTCTGAGCGATCTTTACGCTCCTTACATAGAAGCAGGCTACGGCTTGGTGGTGCGCACCGCCGCCTGCAGCGCCGACGAGGATCTTTTGCGGCGGGAAGCCGACGGTTTGGTGAGCGAATATCAAACATTGCTGGCCCGCAGCCGCCTTGCGCCAAAGAGCGGCCTTTTGCGGCGGGAATTGAGCCTGCCTATGCGCATGGTGCGCGATTATAATCAAAGCACTTTGGAGCGGGTGGTGTGCGATCGGCCTGCTCTTTACGAAAGACTGCAGGAATTGGTGAAGACTTTGCCGGAAAAAGAGCGGCCTTCGTTAGAACTCTACCGGGGCCGCGAGCCTCTCTTTTCTCACGCCGGCTTGGAAGAAGAAACGGCCGGCCTCACGGCACGGCGGGTAGAGCTGCCCGAAGGCGGCTATTTGGTCATCGATCAGACCGAAGCCATGACCGTCATCGACGTGAACAGCGGCAAATTTTCCGCGGCAGCCAACATAGAGGAGACCGGTCGGCGCATCAATCTGTGGGCGGCGGCGGAAGTGGCCCGTCAGCTGCGGCTGCGGGACATCGGCGGCATCATCATCGTAGATTTCATCGATATGCGGCAACCTGCACATAAAGAAGAAGTGCTGGCCGCTTTGACTGCGGCCTTGGGCAAAGACAGGATGCACCCTAAAGTGATCGACATCACGCCTTTGAATTTGGTGGAGCTCACAAGGCGGCAGGCCCGGCCCGCTTTGCTGAACAGCCTCACCGCTCCCTGCCCGGTGTGCGGCGGCAGCGGCAGGATAACTAGTTTAACGGAATTGGCGGAACAAGTGAAAGAAAGGCTGGGTGCTCAGCAAAAAAGCGGCGGCAAAAGAGAATTGGAGCTGGTGTGCCATCCCTATTTGGCCGAGCAGCTGCGCAAAGAACTGAAGGCCATGGAGCGGCAGTTCCACTGCTCGCTGCTTTTAAGGCAGGACGCCGGCCTCCACCTTGCGGCCTTCATGCTTTTGGAAAGATAGGAGGGGGCCGACGGCCGGGCCCCGCTCTTGTGCAGCACCTGCTTTTACGCTATAATGTAAAAATGAAAACTTCCCGCTTTTTGCCTTGAAGGTCTGCTTTTTTGCGCAAGGAGCGGGGGAAGGAAGAATATGTTCAACGGTTTCGATCTTGCCAGCATGGTCTTTCGCATCCCGGCCCTGCTTTTGGCTATATCCATCCACGAATATGCCCACGCCCAGTGCGCCGACAGTTTGGGAGACCCGACCCCTCGGCTCATGGGCCGTCTTACTTTAAATCCGTTGGCTCATCTCGACCCTATCGGTGCGCTGCTCTTGGTGGTGTGCGGCTTCGGCTGGGCCAAACCGGTATCCATCAACTTCAACAACATCTATCCTCGCCGCAGCGGCATGATCAAGATCTCCGTGGCCGGAGTGGCCGCCAATCTTTTTCTTTGCTTTTTGGCTGCGTTTCTCATGGCTTTGATGAGCAGGCTGGGGCTTTTGAGCGATACCCTTTACAGGTTTTTCCTCTGGCTGCAGCTTTACAATGTTTGGTTTGCTTTTTTCAATCTCGTTCCCATTCCGCCTCTGGACGGCTATCGCCTGCTGACGGAGCTGCTGCCGGGCCGCTTGGCCTGGTCTTACGATAACTTCGTCGGTCGCTTCGGGCTCTGGCTGCTTTTGGCTTTGGTGGTTTCCGGCCTCATCGGCTGGCTCATCAATCCTCCGGCCCGGCTCTATATGCTGTTGGTGAATCGCGTCTTGGGGCTTATCTTTTAACATCATCTTACCGCAAAGGGGTTTTTGACATGAACAAAGGCAGGATCTTCAGCGGCATGCAGCCTTCCGGCCGCTTTCATCTGGGCAACTACATGGGCGCTTTGGAGAATTGGGTGCGCTTGCAGCACGAATACGAGTGCTTCTTCGCCATCGTCGATCTTCACGCGCTCACTTCCAGCTATGCGGACACTTCCAAGCTGCAGGAAAATATCCACCAGATGGCCATCGATTGGCTCAGCGCCGGTCTCGACCCGGAGAAGAACGTGATCTTCCTCCAGAGCCATGTGCAGGAGCATGCGGAGCTGGCCCTGCTCTTGGGCATGCTCACGCCCCTTTCTTGGCTGGAGCGGGTGCCCACTTACAAAGATAAACTGCGCGACTTGGAAGACAGCGGCAAAGATCTTCACACCTACGGTTTTTTGGGCTACCCGGTGCTGATGGCCGCCGACATCATCCTCTATAAGGCTACGCGGGTGCCGGTGGGCGAAGATCAAAGCGCTCATTTGGAGTTGACCAGAGAGATAGTGCGCCGTTTTAATCATCTTTACAAACAGGAAGTGTTCCCCGAACCGCAGGCGGTCTTCTCCAAGGCCAAGGTGCTGCCGGGCATCGATGGGCGCAAGATGAGCAAATCTTACGACAACACCATCCCCTTCGGTGCTTCTCCCGAAGAATTGTGGGAGAGGGTGAGGATGATGACCACCGACCCGGCCCGCATCCGCAAAACAGACCCGGGCCATCCGGAAGTTTGCATCGTTCATCGCTTCCAAAAAGTGTTCAATGAAGAAGAAGTCGAAAATATCACCGCTCAGTGCAGGGCCGGCGAGATCGGCTGCATGCAGTGCAAGCGCTGCTTGGCGAACAAAATGAACGAACTGCTGGCTCATATCCACGCTCGGCGCAAAGAGTTGGAAGCCAAGCCGGGATATATCAAAGAAGTGCTGGAATACGGCAACCAAAGGGCGAAGGCAGTGGCTCGTGCCAACATGGCGGAGATCCGCCGCGCCATGAACGTGCTGTAAGATGGCCCTTTCCGTAAAGGTTGAGGCTTTCGAAGGGCCGCTGGACCTTTTATTAGAACTGATAGAAAAAAACAAGCTGGACATTTACGACATACCCATGGCGCAGGTGTGTAGGCAATATATGGAAGCACTGGAGCGGCTGCCGGTCTTCGATATGGAATTGGGCAGCGAGTTTTTGCTGTTGGGCTCCACTTTGCTCTACATCAAATCGCGGCTGCTGCTGCCCAAACAGACGGGCGGCGACGAAGAAGACGAGGAAGACCCCAGAGAAAAACTGGTGGCCATGCTGTTGGAGTATCGGCGCTTCAAAGAATTGGCCGCTCAATTGCTGGACAGACAAAGAGCAGCTTCCCTTTATTACAGCAGGCCGGCCCTTTACAGCGCTTTGGGAGAAAAAACTTTGGAGCCGCTGCCTCTTGTTGCTTTGCTGCAAGCTTTGGCCGCTGTGCTGGATGAGTCGGGGGAAGCGTTGGGCTACATCGAGCCGCAAAGCTACAGCATGGAAGAAAAGATGGAGGAGATCCTGCATCTGCTGAGGCAGGCCCGGCAGGGCCTGGACTTCGCTCGGCTTTTTGACAGCGGGTCACGAGCCGAGAAAGTAGTTTCTTTTTTGGGCATCTTAGAACTGCTGCGCTTGGGTGCAGTGCGGATCAGTCAAAGCCGGGCCTTCGGGCCTATCTATATTTTCCCGAAGGAGGCAGAGAATGGATAGGGAGCCTAAGGAAGCATTGGCCGCCTTGGAGGCCCTGCTCTTTGCTGCGGGAGAACCCATCGGCGTGGGCCGGCTGGCCCAGATCATGGAGATCGAGCGGCCGGCGGTGTGGCAGCTTTTGGAAGAATTGAAAGAAGTTTACGCTCAGCCGGGGCGCGGTCTCACTGTGAGAGAAGTAGCCGAAGGGGTGCAGCTGGTGAGCAAGCCTGAGTTCTTTCCCCTTTTGAGCCGGCTCGGCAAAAACAGAGAGGTGCGTCTCTCCAATGCTGCCTTGGAGACTTTGGCCATCGTGGCCTATAAGCAGCCGGTGACCCGCTCCGAGATAGAGGGCATCAGAGGAGTCAGCGTAGACGGAGTAGTCAATACCCTGCTGGACTTGGGGCTGATCTGCGAAGCTGGCCGCAAGCAGGCTTTGGGCAAGCCCCTCCTTTATGCCACTACGGCAAAATTTTTGGAAATTTTCGGCCTGAAAGATATTGCTTCCCTGCCCGGACTGGACAGCATACGCGACAGCCGACAGCCGGAAGCGGAGGCCGTTACTTTATTCGGCGAGCAAGAGGACTGAGATGGAAGAACGTTTGCAAAAACTGCTGGCCGCCGCCGGGGTGGCTTCCCGCCGGGAAGCGGAGAAACTCATCACCGCCGGTCGGGTGCAGGTGAACGGCAAAGTTATAACCGAGCTGGGCTACAAGTGCGGCCCCCAAAGCAGCATCAAAGTAGACGGCAAGCTCGTCGTGCGGGAAAAGAAGGTATACTATCTTTTTAACAAACCCAAAGGCGTGGTCACCACCATGGAAGACCCTGAGGGCCGCGCCTGTATCGCCGATTATGTGCAAGAACTGAAGCAGCGGGTGTACCCGGTGGGCCGGCTGGACTACAACACCGAAGGGCTGTTGCTCCTCACCAACGACGGAGCCTTGGCTCAGGCTTTGACCCATCCCAGCCATCAAGTGGGCAAGACCTATACGGTGCGGGTGAAGGGCTTGATGCAAGACGACGATCTCGATAAATTGCGGATGGGAGTGCGCTTGGAAGACGGGCTCACCGCTCCCGCCCGCACGGAATTATTGGAGCGGGATAAAGAAAGAGGGCTCACCACTTTTAATTTGACTATTTACGAAGGCCGCAACCGTCAGGTGCGGCGCATGTGCGAAGCCATAGGGTTCCCGGTGAGAGATCTGAAACGGATCAAACTGGGCCCTCTTAACCTGAAAGGGACGGCCCGCGGCAAATTGCGGCCGCTCACAGAGGGGGAAGTAGACGCCCTTTATCAGGTAGCGGGGCTGTGAGATAATGAAACGGGTCTTGATCATCGGGGCGGGGGCGGCCGGTCTTTTGGCCGGCATCGCCGCAGCCCGGGCGGGGGCAGAGTGTCTGCTCTTAGAGAAAACCGAGCGGCCGGGGAAAAAACTTTTGATCACCGGCAAAGGCCGCTGCAATCTCACCAATAACTGCGATATCGAAGGCTTCATCGCCAACTTGCCGGGCAACGGCCGTTTTTTGTACAGCGCCCTGAAGAATTTCGACAATCAGGCTCTTTTGGCTCTTTTAAAAGAAGCGGGGCTGGAGACCAAGGCAGAGCGGGGAGGCAGGATCTTTCCCGTCAGCGATCGGGCGCAGGACGTGGTGGATGCTTTGACGAGCCTCTTCAAAAAGGCGGGAGGCCGTCTGCTGACAGCTCATCCCGTCGGCAAGATCGTCACCGCTGAAGGAAGAGTGCTGGGAGCTGAAAGCAGGGGCGAGACCTTCAAAGCTTCGGCGGTCATCTTGGCCGCAGGCGGTTCTTCTTATCCCGGCACCGGGTCCGACGGCGACGGAGTGCGTTTAGCTGCGGCCTTAGGCCACACCTGCACGCCTCTTTTGCCCAGTCTCGTTCCTCTCGAGAGTCTCGATGAAGATCTATGGGTACTGCAGGGCCTGTCGCTGCGCAACGTGACCGCTTCTTTGTGTTGGGGCGGCAAAGTGCGGGCCAAAGAATTCGGCGAACTTCTCTTCACTCATTTCGGCCTCTCCGGCCCCATCATCCTTCGCCTCAGCCGTTTGGCGGCAGAGGCTTTGGCTCGGGGAGAAGAGACGGAGATCGTCATAGATCTGAAACCGGCGCTGAGTGCGGAAAAATTGGATCTGAGACTGCAGCGGGACTTTGCTCTTTACAGTCGCCGGCAAGTGAAGGCGGGCCTGAAAGATCTGCTGCCGCTCAGCCTCATCCCCATCATCTGCGATCGAGCCTACGTGGACAGCGATAAGGTCGTCCACCAGATCAGCAGAAAAGAGAGGCAGCGTCTGTGCGCCGCGATGAAGGGCCTGGGGGTAGAGATCGGCGGCACTCGGCCGCTGGCGGAAGCCATCGTCACCCGAGGCGGCATCTCATTGAAAGAAGTGGAGCCTAAGACCATGGCGTCCAAAGTGATCAAAGGGCTCTATTTGGCGGGAGAAGTGTTGGACATAGACGGTTATACCGGCGGCTACAATCTGCAGGGAGCTTTTTCAGGCGGTTGGGCGGCGGGAAGAGCGGCGGCTCTCGGTTTAAATGAGAGCGAATGAGCTAAAGCTTAATAATGAGTCCGAATATAGCTTAATAATGAGCTCTGATAAGATGAACTCGAATAAGCTAAAGCTGAGAATAAAAGCGAAAAAGCTGAAACTCGAATAAATTAAAGCGCAATAATGAAAAATGATAAGCCGAATAAACTAAAGCTCAATAATGAACTCGAATAAGTTAAAGAGAAGGGATGCAGGATGAAAGGCTTGGTCGTAGCTATCGACGGGCCGGCGGGAGCCGGCAAAAGCACCATCGCCAAAAAGGCGGCGGAGCGGCTGGGCTATGCTTATATCGATACGGGGGCCATGTACAGGGCGGTGACCTTGGCCTTTTTAAAGAGCGGCCGTGAGTTCGAAGAAAGTCATATAACTCGTTTGGCCGAGACGGCCGACATTTCTTTCAGGCCCGAAGACGGAAAGAATCGAGTTTATTTGAACGGGCAAGAAGTCACCGAAGCCATCCGCAGCCGAGAAGTTACGGCGGCCGTTTCGGCGGTGGCTGCCATAGCCAAGGTGAGAGAAGCGCTGGTGGACCAGCAGCGGCGGCTGTTGGGGCAGGGCTCCGTCATCATGGACGGCCGAGATATCGGCACCGTAGTCTATCCTCAGGCTCAGGTAAAAATTTTTCTTACCGCCGGCGTGGAGGAAAGGGCCCGCCGCCGTTATCTTGAACGGCAGGCCAAGGGAGAAAAAGTAGACTTCGAACAGTTGAAACAGGAGATAGCCCGACGGGACGAGGCCGACGCCAACAGAGCCGTGGGCCCCTTGAAACAGGCGCCGGACGCTGTATATTTGGATACATCTGACATGGATATAGAAGAGGTGACCGCCTGCATCACAGGTCTGGTCCGCTCTGCCGAGAAAGAAGCAAACCGTTGATGTTTTACGATCTGTTAAAAAAATTTCTTTATGTCGTTTTCAAAGTGCTGCTGCGATTGGAGATCGAAGGGGAAGAGAACATCCCCTTAGAGGGAGCTCTGGTGATCGCCAGCAATCACATCAGCCTGTTGGACCCTCCTGTTTTGGGAGTGGCGGCCACCCGTAAGGTCCACTTCATGGCCAAAAAGGAACTCTTCGTGCCTGTCTTGGGCACTTTCTACCGCTACTTGGGTGCCTTTCCCGTGCAAAGAGGGGGAGCGGACAGAGCGGCCATCAAGCAAGGCCTCGATATATTGCGCAACGGCCACACTTTGGCTATTTTTCCCGAAGGGACCCGCAGCAAGACCGGCCTTTTGGGAAAGGCAGAGCCCGGTGCGTTGATGATGGCGGGGAAGACCGACGCCTGTATCGTGCCTGCCTGTGTGGACGGCACCGATCTTCTTCGCAGCGGCAGGCTGTGGCCCAAGGTGAAGGTTCGTTTCGGCGCTCCCCTTTATTTTCCCGAGGGGAAGCTGACCAAAGAGATCTTGCGGGAACACACCGACACATTGATGGAGAGGATAGCCGCTTTGCAAAAGGAGATCCGCGATGAAGGTTAGACTGGCCGAGACCTTGGGCTTTTGCTACGGGGTGAAGAGGGCCGTGCAGCTGGCTTTCGCCGCAGCTACCGCCGGAGAAAAGGGCGCCACCTTGGGGCCTCTCATCCACAATCCTCAACTCATCGCCGAACTGGCGGAGCAAGGGATAGGCTGCAAAGAAAAAACGGCGGACTTTGAGTCGGGGGAGACCATCATCGTCCGTTCTCACGGCGTGGGCCCGGAAGTTTACAAAGAGATAGAAGCTCGGGGGCTGAAGCTGATCGATGCTACCTGCCCCAGCGTGGCCTTGGCCCAAAAAAAAGCGGCAGCTGCCGTCGCCGAAGGCTATTTTCCCATCATCATCGGCGAAAAAAATCATCAGGAAGTAAAAAGTTTATTGAGTCATGCAGGAAATGAAGCTGTCTGCGTAGAAGAAAACAAAGATATTTGTGACATACCGGCTCGTCCTCGCTATGCCGTCGTCATCCAGACCACTTTCGAAGAGGCTAAGTTTCGGCAACTGCTGGCGGAAATCAAAGCGGCCAGAGGCGGCGAGTATAAAGTGGAGAGCACCATCTGTCCCGCCACCGCTCAACGGCAGCAGGCGGCGAGAGAACTGGCGGCGCAGGCAGACGCCATGGTGGTGATAGGCGGCAGAGACAGCGCCAACACCCGCCATCTTTACGAGATAGTGGAGCGCATCTGTCCCAGAAGCTATCACATCGAAACGGCGGCGGAACTGCGGCCGGAATGGTTCATAAATTGCGAAACAGTAGGAATTACGGCAGGGGCATCCACCCCGGACCGTTTAATTAAGGAGGCAAAGGCTGTAATGGAAAACGAAGATTTTGGCAAAATGCTGGAGGAACAAGGAGAAGTGGAGGTGTATCCGGGAAAGACCATCGAAGGCGAAGTCATCCATAAGGATAACGACGGCGTTTATGTAGGCTTCGGCTACAGACACGACGGCAAGATCGCCTACTCCGAATGGGCTGTCGGCGTGCCTGCGGATCAAATAAAAGAGAGCATTGAGGTGGGCCAAAAGGTGAAGGCCGTGGTCATCCCCGGCAAGAACGACGACAACACTGTTCGTCTCTCCAAGATCAGGGCCGACAAAGAGGCTGCTTGGGAGCAGATCGAGCCTTTGGCAGAGGGAGAGAAACGGCCGGCTAAGGTCACCGTGCTCCGCATCGTCAAGAACAAGGCCAAGAACATCGTGGGTCTCGCCGTGAAAGTGGAAGGCGTGGACGGCTTCATGCCCGCTTCTCACGTAGAATTGCGCCGGGTGGAGGACTTCACTCCTTACATCGGTCAGGAACTGGATGCGGAGATCATCGAAGTGGATCCCGAGAAGAAAAGGATCGTGGTATCTCGCCGCAGCCTGTTGAAGGCCGAGCGGGAGGCCAAACATCAGGCCTATTTGAAACAAAAAGAAGAGAACCGCCTGCGCCGTCAGCAAGAGCGGGAAGAGCGGGAAGAGAGAGCTTACGCTTCCGTGGAAGAGGGACAGGTCCTCACCGGCAAAGTGGTGAAAGTGGCCGAGTTCGGTCTCTTCGTAGAAGTGGGCGACGGTCTGGTGGGCTTGGTGCACAACACCGAGCTGAGCTGGGACAGAAGCGTCAAAGCAGCGGACGTTGCCGATGTGGGCGCAGAAGTTACGGTCCAAGTAAAGAAGATCGACAGAGAAGCCAGAAGAGTGGCTCTGTCCATCAAAGCCACTCAGCCCGATCCTTGGGTGGAAGAAGCAGCTCAGCTGCGCATCGGCCAAGTGCTGGATGTGGAAGTGGTACGCTTCTTGGCCTTCGGTGCCATCGTTCGCATCAGCGAGCGCTTGGAGGGCTTGGTGCACATCTCCGAGATCGCCGAAGAGCGGATCGCCAAACCCGACGATGTGCTGACTTTGGGCCAGAAGGTGAAGGCTACCTTGCTGAAGAAAGACTTGGACGGCAAGAAGTTGGGCCTCTCCATCGTGCGGGCCAAAAGAGATCAGGAGAAGGCGGAGTATCGCTCCTACCTGAACAACAACAGGGGTTTGACAGTGGATCTTTCCGAACAGTTCAAGCAAGACTGAAACGGGCAAAACAAATGAACCACAGACGGCAGGCTGCAGAGCCTGCCGTTTTTGCATGAAGACGAAAGCCGCAGGAGGCGCCGCCAAAACTGCGGCGTTATTTTTTTGCAAAACTGCGAAAAATTTTTTAAAGTGACAAATGGTGTCAACATCGTTTGCTACAATAAAAACGGGGACAACGAAAAAGAAGCGCGCCGCCGCAAAAGAAAAAGACGGCGGCCTCAAACTGCGGGGACGAAGCAAAAGAAAGCAGGGCAAAAAAGGAAGGAGAAAAGGGGCTCGTTCTCAAGAAAAAAGAAGGAGAACGCCGGACCGAGACAGACCGCGACAAGGGAAAGAATGAGAGAGAAGAGGGACGCAAAAATGCGTCCCTCATTATATAGTAACGATACTGATAGTATGCTCATAAAAACTCGTTCTCTTTGCCTTTTTATAAAAATAAAACAGAGATGGATTATAGTCAATAAAGTAGACAAGCAAAATCAAGAAAAAATTTGGCTTCGGCCTGATTGGGAGAAAGGCCATTGTTATGGGAATGAGGTCTGATTGTATTGTAATAACCAGAGATGTAAGTAACAAGGCTTTGCTTGAGTTGTTTTACAGATTGGAAGGAACGTCTATCTAACGGTTGATTGTAAAATCAAATTGGACACTTAGATGAAAAACAGAAAGTCCATAGAGACACCCTGTGGTAGAATGAATGTGACCAAACACCATCTACTAATGGGAGGCAATCACTATGGACCGTCACTATTGTACCACATCTCCGTCAGAACGCAAGAGAGGACAACATCTTCGCAAAGAAGATCGAGGCGCTATTCAGGCGTTGAAGAACCAAGGGCTTTCCAACAGAGATGTAGCACGAAGCATTGGCTGTTCTCCCAGCACAGTTGCCAATGAATTGAAGCGAGGTACGCCTCCACGTAAGAATAACAAGGGCCGACCTCCAAAGTACTCTGCAAAACACGGAGAGGAAGTCTACCTAGAACACAGAGCTGTTTGCCACCGACACAGCAAATGGCCGCAGTGCGACAGGTTTCTTAAATGGTTGGTGAAGGAAGTGAGGGAAGAAAAGTGGTCTTTAGATGCCTGCTGGGGTTACGCAAGACGACATAACCTGTTCTCTGCTGATGAAATGGTTTGCACTCGTACCCTCTACAATATGGTTTGGGCCGGGAAATTGCCGATCCATGTGATAGAGTTGCCGGAGGCCGTGAAACGAAAGAGCAGGAAATATAAGGCCAGAGAAGGCAAAAGGCATTATGGCACGAGCATTTCCGAGCGTCCTGCAATTGCGGGGGAAAGAACTGAGATCGGTCACTGGGAGGGCGATACCGTCGTTGGCAAGCGAGCCGGAAAGGAAGCTGTCATCCTCACCTTGTTGGAGAAGCGAACGCAGAACTACATCGCTATCCGCATCTCCGGCAAAACCAGTCGTGATGTGATAAACGCTATCGCCGGTCTCCGGGAAGAATTCGGCCCGCTTTTCTCTGAGGTATTCAAAACTATTACGGTGGACAACGGTTCCGAGTTTGCGGATCTCTCCCAAGCAGAGCAGTACGGCACAAAGGTATACTTTGCTCATCCATATACTTCTTGGGAGAGCACAAAACGAACGCCACAATGGCCTGTTCCGAGCATTTATCCCAAAGGGAGCCTCTCTGGAGCCTACACCAAAGAGGATATCCTGATCGCAGCAGATCTGCTTAACGGCAGGCCGCGAAAAAAGTTGGGATACCGCACGCCGGAAGAGATGTTCGACGAATTTCTGGACGCCATTTACGCAGTCTGATGGCTACGACAGCCTCGTTCATGGATGACTCTACAGAGTACATCCATGACCAAGGTTTTTGTGATCAAGATTTCTACCGCGGGGTGTCCAACTTGTTCTTGCAATTTACGAAAAAGAGCAGTCCTTTTAAAAAAGAAAATATGTTTCTCCGCTATTTTGGGAAAATGTTGTGTAAATCTATCTTCGAGAAACTGCGAAAATTTTCCCGAAAAACTTGTGGGGGGGGGTGAATGTGTGCTATAATGTAGGCGTCTTGTACACGCTCAGGACAGTTCAAAGTAATTTCGGCGTTCGCACTGCAGGCCTTCACGCTGCTGCGGCTGATTTTTCTTGCTTTATCATAGGCCGCTGTTGTATAATCGTGGCGAACGTTTCGTAAGGAGGAGTGGTTGCGTTGCGTAAGGCCGCGCTTATTTTTTTGTGCTTGGCCCTCTTGACCCAGCGGGCAGCGGTGGGCGGGGGCAGCGTCTGCTGGGGCCTGACCATAGCCCTCACCCTTTGCATCATCTATCGTGAGAAAAGAGCAGGGCGGCTCTCGCCTCTCCCGGAGCGGAGCAGGGCTCTGTTGTGGGCCATAGGGATATATTGCCTTTGCATGCTGCCAGGTGTGATCTTCAGTTATGACAGCGTTTTCTCCTTTGTAAGTTATGCTACCCAATGCCTGTATTATACGGCACCGGTGCTGATAGGCACCTTAGCCGTACGAAACATGGAAAAGTTGCGGCCGGCCTTCATCGCCATGATGGTCGGGTATTTAGCCGATTGCGGCGTAGCTGTCTATCAGACCACTGTGATGCAGAACAGTTTGGCAAGGGCGACGGGCTTGAGAGGGCACCCGAATTTTTTAGGCTTTCTCTGTGCGCTCTTGGCGCCTGTACTGGCCGTCGTTTGTTTGGACGAGAGCTTTAAAAAAAAGGAGAGATGGGCGGCTGCGGTGCTGCTGGCGGCGGTCTTGGCCGGCAGTATAGCCTGCGGAAGCAGAGCTTCTTGGGTGAGCATTCTCATCACAGTGCCGTTAGCCAGTCTGCCTTATATTTATAGGAACACAAAAAAAGCTCTTTGCTTTTTCTGCTGTGCGGCTCTATTGATAAGTTTCTTTGCAACCAATGCTCGGTATGGCAAATCGTTTTTCAGCATAGGCAATACCTGCGACGATCTCTCCAACATTGGCCGTATCCATATGTGGAATACAGGCATGATCATGTTTATGGAGCATCCTTTGGGAGTGGGGATGGGACAGTATGGTGCCGTCTGCGAAAGATACTATACTGAGCGCTATTCCACTCCCAGTATCTCGCTTCATTGGCATCACGTTCATAATGTTTACATCAACACTCTGATTGAAAACGGGCCCATCGGTCTGGCGGGGTTGCTTTATCTTTACCTTTGGGTCTTGGGCAGCAATCTGAGGGCCTATCTGAAAAATAAAGTTCCTTACGCCCTGATGTTGACGGCGGGCACGGCGGCCCTAATGATATTCTTTATATTCGACAGTAACTTCGGGGCTCCCATGCGTATCTTTTGGTTCTTGGCGGGAGCCTTCACCATGGCTCAGGAGGAAAACAAATGAGAAGAACTGTGGCGGCGGCTCTGGCGGGTCTGCTTCTTTTCAGCGTCGGTTGCAGCAAAAACGAAGACAAGATCAGACCGGCCCAGCCTTTTTACAGCATCAATCTGCTGCCTACCTTGCTGGGACAGAACAGACCGGAGGAACAGCCTTTGCAGCTGCACCGAAAAGTAATGAAGCCTGCCCTTGAGGCGACCAAAGCTTTTGACGCCGAGCTCAAAGGGTCAAAGAGCAAGGGGGACGCTCGCAGAAAAGAAGAAGGGGCGGCGGCCGCCCGATTTTTAGAAGAGGCCAAGGCTTTAAGACAGCAGCTGTTAGATCCTCGGGATGCTCTCATCCCCTATTATCGTCAGACCGACTATGCTCGGCGCTATCTCGATGCTTTGATCGGTCTTTTGGATAATACGGTGCGGCAGGGGAAAGAGGCGAAGCCTCAGCCCGCACTGGCCGGCCGCATCAATGCTGCCCGCCTCGCCATGACCGATGCCGCCTTGGGTTATGAGCACGAATACAAACTGATCACCACGGGGAAGGGCACCTTCGACTTCACTTTGCCGGCTTTTCGTCGTTTGCAAAAAGGCTGGATCTACCAGCAGGTGCGGGACAATTTCAAGATGCCGGGCACTCATTTGAAAGGCAGCACGGTAGTAAAAGGCAAGAACACGGTCCGGCAGGACGATTGGCTGTGGCAATACGGCAACGCCTTCGTTTATGTGACGATGGAAAACGGCAAGGCAGCGGCTTTTCGGCAGGAGGGGCTCTGGTAAGAGTTGTGTAGCTGATAGCAAAGAAAAATTTAGCAAAAGCAAGAGCGAAACGTTCTGCGATCTTTTGAAATTACGGCAACTATGAACGGACGGGCTTGCCGCTTCAAGAAAATTTTCGAAAGGGCTTGCTTTCGTCTTTTTACTGTGGTACAATTTTATGGCGTAGAAAAGTTCAGGAGGTGAATCTACTTGCCTAATATCAAGTCTTCCATCCGCAGCGTGAAGAGCGACGCCCTGCGCAAGGCTGCCAACAGCGCCGCCAAGTCTCGGGTGCGCAATGCAGCCCGTAAGGTAGAGGCTTCGGTAGCAGCCGGCGCCAAAGAAGAGGCGGCCGCTAAATTAGTGACAGCTACTTCCCTTTTAGATAAAGTGGCCCGCAAAGGAATCATCCATAAGAACGCAGCTGCTCGGAAAAAATCCAGATTGGCAAAAAAAGTAAACGCCATGGCATGAACCGATGCTTAAGACCTGCCTTCATCGTGAGGGCGGGTCTTTTTTTATTGGCTGTTTTTTCGCAAAGCGGGGTTTTTGTTGCGCCCTGCGGGCTTCGAATGCTATAATGAAAAAATAAGTGAAGCAAAAAATCAACGAAAAAGCGCAGAGAGCAGCTCGCGAAAAATAACGAAGAGAAACAAAAAGGAGCGGAGTAAGGGAAGATGGAGCAGAGGCACATCCGCAATTTTTCCATTATCGCCCACATCGATCACGGTAAATCTACTCTGGCGGACAGATTGATAGAAGCCACCGGCGTCCTCAGCAAAAGAGAGATGGAAGAACAGATATTGGACTCCATGGATTTGGAGCGGGAGCGGGGCATAACCATCAAAGCCCAGGCAGTGCGTGGCATTTACCGAGCCGCCGACGGAGAAGAATATATGCTGAACTTCATCGATACCCCGGGCCACGTGGACTTCAATTACGAAGTGTCCCGGGCGCTGGCGGCCTGCGAGGGCGCTCTTTTGGTGATAGACGCCAGTCAGGGCATCGAAGCGCAAACTTTGGCCAATGTTTATCTCGCATTGGAAAACGATCTGGAGATCATCCCGGTCATCAACAAGATAGATCTGCCCAGCGCCGACCCGGAACGGGTGAAGCAGGAGATAGAAGAGGTGATCGGTCTCGACTCGAGCGATGCTGTGCTTTGTTCTGCCAAGACGGGCCAGGGCATCGAGGCCGTGCTGGAAGCCATAGTACAGCGCATCCCGCCGCCGCAGGGCTCGCCCCAAGAGCCCTTGCAGGCGCTCATCTTCGATTCTAAATTCGATCCTTATAAAGGCGTGGTTCTCTACGTGCGTTTGATGCAGGGCCGTTTGCAAAAGGGGAGCAAGATCCGCCTCATGGCTACGGGGGCCGAATTCGAAGTGACGGAGGTAGGCATCTTTCGTCCCAACCCGGTGACAGTGGAAGAATTGTCCTGCGGGCAGGTGGGCTTCGTCACCGCCGCCATCCGCACGGTGGGGGAAGCTCGAGTGGGCGACACCGTCACGGATGCACAGAGGCCCGCCGCCAAACCTTTGCCCGGTTATCGCCGGGCCACGCCCATGGTGTATTGCGGCCTCTACCCGGTGGAAAACAACGATTACGATAATTTGAAAGAAGCGCTGGAAAAATTGCAGCTCAACGATGCGTCTCTCCTCTTCGAGCCCGAGACCAGCAGCGCTTTGGGCTTCGGTTTTCGCTGCGGTTTTTTGGGCCTTTTGCATATGGACGTGGTGAAGGAAAGATTGGAGCGGGAGTACGGCCTTACTCTCATCACCACCGCCCCCAACGTCATCTACGAGGTTTTCCGCACCAACGGCGACGCTGAATTGGTAGATAATCCTTCCAACTTCCCGGACCCGACCTTGATCGATCATGTGGAAGAACCCTATGTGAACGCCACCGTCATCGTGCCCAAAGATTATGTGGGGCCGGTGATGGAACTGAGCCAAGAGAAGCGGGGCGAATACGCCAACATGACATATCTGGACGACAACCGGGTGATGCTCCACTACGCCCTGCCGCTCAGCGAGATCATCTACGATTATTTCGATCGCCTGAAATCCTGCAGCCGCGGCTATGCTTCTTTGGATTATGAGCTCAGCGGCTACCGCCGCTCCGACTTGGTGAAGGTGGACATCCTTTTGAACGGGGAACCGGTGGACGCTCTTTCTGCCATCGTCCACAAAGAAGAAGCCAAGTATCGGGGGCGGCAGCTGGTAGAAAGATTGCGCAGCCTCATCCCTCGGCAATTGTTCGAGATACCGGTGCAGGCGGCGGTGGGCAGCAAGATCATCGCCAGGGAAAACGTGAAAGCTCTGCGTAAAGACGTGCTGGCCAAATGTTACGGCGGCGACATCAGCCGCAAGCGCAAACTTTTGGAAAAACAAAAAGAAGGTAAGAAACGAATGAAGCAGGTGGGCAGCGTGGAGCTGCCTCAAGAAGCTTTCATGGCCGTGCTGCAGATGAAATAGACGGGGGCAGAGGATGAGAAAGTACGCACGATTTTTTCTCACCGCCAAAGGAGAACGGGCGGCCCGCCGCGGCCACCCTTGGGTCTTCGGGGCAGAAGTGGTCAAAACCGAAGGAAGTTACGCTCAGGGCGATATCGTAGACGTTCTTTCCCCCAAAGGAAAATATTTGGGGAGCGGCTTGGTCAACGACGCCTCTAAGATCAGAGTGCGGCTGCTGTCCGCCAACGCCAACGATACTTTCGACGAAGCTTTTTGGCGGAGGCGCCTTGCGTGGGCCTTAGACTATCGTCAGCAGGTGCTGCCGCCGGAAGATCTTCGCTGCTGCCGTTTGCTCTTCGGCGAAGCTGACGGCTTCCCCGGCCTCACCGTGGACCGCTTCGACGATGTGCTGGTGGCTCAGGTGCTTTCTTTGGGCATAGAGCGGCGCAAGGAACTGATCTTCGAACTGCTCATCGCCCTGCTGCGGGAAAGAGGTCAGGTCATCCGCGGGCTCTACCAACGCAACGATGTGAAGATCAGAGAGTTGGAAGGTTTGGAGCAGGGCACGGGCTGGTTCGCCTCTGCTCTTACGCCGCAGCCGGGGGACGCGGCAGCCGTCATCGTGGAAAACGGCCTGCGTTATCGAGTGGACGTGGCCAAGGGACAGAAGACCGGTTTCTTTTTGGATCAAAAATATAACCGGCAGGCAGTGGCACGCCTCGCCCGCGGGCGAAGAGTGCTGGATCTTTTCACCCACACCGGCTCCTTTGCCCTCAATGCGGCCCGAGGAGGAGCCGCAGCGGTGACGGCGGCGGACATCAGCGGAGAAGCTTTGAAACTGGCAGAGCAGACCGCAAAAGAAAACGGCTATGGCAGTCTTATCCGTTTTCGTCAGGCCAACGTCTTCGATCTTTTGACGGAATTGACAGAGAAGCACAGCAAAGACTACGATTTCATCATTTTAGACCCGCCGGCCTTCACCAAAAGCAGCAGCACTTTGGCCAACGCTCTGCGAGGCTATAAAGAGATCAATCTGAAAGCCATGAAGCTGTTGCCTCGGGGAGGCTATCTGGCTACATGCTCTTGCTCTCACTTCGTGAAGGAAGAACATTTCAGAAATATGCTGGAAGAAGCGGCGGGGGAAGCGGCGGTGAGCCTCAGGCAGATAGAAGCCAGGCAGCAGAGCCCGGATCACCCCATCCTCTGGCGGGTGCCGGAGACCGCCTATTTGAAATTTTACATTTTTCAAGTCATCTGAAAAGCAAAAAGGGGCGTCTCTCGAAGAGACGCCCCGAATTTTTTTGCGATAGATCAGACGAGACAGTTTTTATTTTGTCTTAGAGGCAGCATGCTGCCACAAATACCACACCGCCAGAGAACGCCAAGGCCGCCAACTTTCCGTCAGCTTGTTGATGAGGCCTCGCTTGGGCAACTGCGGAAGGTCGAGCAAGCGCTGCAATTCTTTTTTGAAGATGAAGTCGGCGCTGGGCACCACGTCGGTGCGGCACAGGCCCAAGAGCAAAAACATCTCGATGGTCCACTGGCCCAGCCCCCGCACGCACAGGAGCTGTTTGACGATGTCTTTGTCCGACAGTTCATCGAAAGTCTCCGTTTTGACGCGGCCGTCGAGGCAGGCGGCGGCGAAGTCTTTGGCATAATCGATCTTCTGCTGCCGCAGGCCCAGCTGCCGAAGCTCGTCGACAGAAGCTGCGGCCAATTTTTCGGGCTGCACGGGGCGGCCCAGAAGGGCCTCCAACTTCACCATTATCTCCTGACTGACGGCAGGGGGCAGCTGTTGAGCCACGATGCCGGTGAGCAAAACGGAAAAACGGCTCTCCGCCGGTTGCGGCCGCAAAGGGCAGGGGCTGTATTCAGCGATGAGGGGAGCGAGGACGGGAACGTTTTCCCGCAGATAGCGATCTCCTTGGGACCAATCGGGTGCCGGGCACATAGGCAGCCTCCTTATTTACGATCGTGGTGAGACCGGATTACTCTCATTATAGCTTTTCGCCGCTCCCTTTGCAAGACGAGGCGAAACGCAAAAGCTCCGTGCTTTCACAGCGCACTTTTTTAAAATGAGCAAAAGTCTGCGACCGTGACGGTGAGAGCGGCGACATTTTTCAAAAAAGCTCACGCTTTTTGAAAATGAGCCAAGACCTCCGACGGAGGCGATGAAGATCGCGAGTTTTTGTCGAAAAGCACGCAAGAAAAATGCACAGACTTTTCGGTCGTGACTTTTTTGAAAAAAACCTCGGTGCAGGCGCTCGACCTTGTAAGACAGCGGCTTTTGTGGTAGAATAATATGGCATCATTATGTGATCCGATCCTCTGAAAATCTCGGCGAGGTCTGCTTAATGTATATCATCTACAACATCTTAGTGATACTGGTCTTCATCTTTTTCGTCATCCCCTACTACACTTACCGTCTTTTTACCGAAAAAGGTTTCGCCAAACGCTTCAAACAGAGCGTGGGGCGGGTGAAAGACGAAGAGATAGCTAAAGTAGCGGGCCGCGACTGCATTTGGATCCACGGCGCCAGCGTCGGCGAGATCGTGGCCACCAGTCCGCTGGTGAAACAGATACGCCGGGTGATGCCGGAGCGGGCCGTGCTGGTGAGCGCTTTCACCGTGGGCGGCTACAACATGGCCAAACAGATCATCCCCGAGGCCGACGCCATCATCTATTTCCCTTTGGACCTGCCCTTCGTGGCGGAGAGCATGGTGCGGCGCATCCATCCCGGCATCTTTATGCCGGTGGAGACAGAGCTTTGGCCTAACTTTTTACGCTCTATCAGAGAGCGGCACATCCCGGTCATGATGGTCAACGGCCGTATCAGCGAAAAGTCGGTGCGCAGCTACCGCTATCTTTTCGGCATCTGGCAGGATATTTTGGACAGCGTCAGCCGCTTCTGCATGCAGTCCAGCATCGATGCCGACTATATCACTCATCTGGGTGCCGATCCCCGGAAAGTTTTCATCACCGGCAACACCAAATTCGACCAAACTTATGCGGAGGTCACGCCTCAAGATCTGGCCAAATATCGAGAGGAACTGGGCTTGGGCACTGCCTATCCCGTGATTGTGGCCGGCTCCACTCATCCCGGCGAAGAAAAAATACTTTTGGAATCCTTTAAGGCCATCAGGCAAAAGTATCACGATGCCCGCTTGGTCATCGCTCCCCGTAAGCCGGGCCGGGCCAAAGATGTGGCTTCCTTGGCCGGCAAATTCGGCTACGAGGTGGGCTACCGCAGCGTGATGGCGGAGCAGGAAGGGGAGAGGAAGGCCTATTCCGTCCTCGTTTTGGACACCATAGGCGAGCTGGGCCGCATCTATGCCGTAGGCGATGTGGTCTTCGTCGGCGGTTCTTTCAGCGGCACCGGCGGGCACAATGTGCTGGAGCCGGCCGCTCACGCCAAACCGATCATAGTAGGGCCCAGCATGCAGAACTTCAAAGATTCTTACGCTCTTTTGAGCAAGGTGAAGGCCTGTAAAATGGTGGCCAGCCGCAGCGAGCTCACTGCCGAGATGCTGGATATTTTAGGCAACAAAGAACGGCGGGAGGCCATGGGCGCTGCCTCCATCCAAGTGATAAAGGATAATCGGGGCGCGGATGTCAAGAGCATAAGTTATTTGAAAGAGATCCTTGACCTCACCTCCGTGCCGGGCAAGGTCTACAGCAATTATCCCGTCAACGCCCGCAATCTTACGGACGAAGGGGGAGGGCAGCTACGCCATGCCGACGCCATCATCCAGTACATTTACAATTTGGCTTACGGGCCGGACACTTCTTTCTCCGGCTGGCTGTTGCTGGCCTTCTTGCGGCTGGTCAGCTACCTTTACGCTTTCGGCGTCAGCTGCAAGCTTTCTCTCTATAAGATCGGACTGCTGCGGCAGGCAGAGCTTCCCTGCTGCGTCATTTCTATCGGCAATATCACCGTAGGCGGCACGGGCAAGACCCCCACTGCGCAGAAAATGGCTCAGTTGGTGCAGAGCATGGGCTATAAAGTGGTCATCTTGAACCGCGGCTACCGCTCTCATTGGGCCGAAGACATCGGCGTGGTCTCCAACGGCGAAAAGATCTTTATGACGGCTTACGAAGCAGGCGACGAGGCCTATCTCATGGCCAAGACCCTGCCGGGAGTGCCGGTCATCATCGGCAAGAACAGAGCCGTTACCGGCCGCTATGCTGTGGATAAACTGCAGGCTCAGGTCATCATCATGGACGACGGCTACCAGCATTGGCAGCTGAAGAGAGACTTGGACGTGGTGCTGGTGGATACCCGCACCATGTTCGGCAACGGCTGCGTGTTGCCCCGCGGCATTTTGCGCGAACCCTTGGCCAATTTGGACAGAGGCGACCTCTTCCTGCTGACTAAGGCGGATCAAAGCAGTCTGCTGGATCACAATCAATTGCGGGAGAAGATCGCTCAATATAACTATCGCGCTCCCATCATCGAGTCTGTCCACCATCCCCGCAATTTTGTGGAGATCGGCGATTGGTACAAGAGCATAGGCGGCAGGACCAAGAGCTTGGAGGACCTGAAGGGTCAGAGCGTCATGGTCTTTTCCGCCATAGGCAATCCTTCTTCTTTCGAGCAGACGCTGGTCAGCATCGGACTCAACATTTTAGAATCGGTCCGTTATCCCGACCATCACGACTACGGCATGGTGGAGATGCAGTACATCAGCGAAAGAGCGAAGAGCCTGAAAGCGGTGGCCATGGTGGCCACCACCAAAGATGCGGTGAAGATACCGGCGGAGTTCATCTATTCCAAACGAGAGATACCTCTCTACATCCTGAGCATGGAGATCTTGGTCACCGAAGGCGTGGACAAGTTCAACGAGAGCGTTTTAAAGGCCATTACAAAGGAGCATAAATAAGACATGAAGGTACTGTGCGTCATCCCCGCCCGTTACGCTTCCACCCGTTTGCCGGGGAAACCTCTGGCGTTGATCGCGGGGAAGCCAATGATAGAACACGTGTATCGGCAGGCTGCCAAAGCAAAGCTGCCGCAAGAAGTTTTGGTGGCCACCGACAGTGAAGCGGTAGTTGCTGCGGTGACTGCTTTCGGCGGCAAGGCCATGCTCACTCGCGCCGACCATCCCACCGGCACCGATCGGCTGGCAGAAGTGGCCCAGGCTTATCCCGACGTGGATGTGATCGTCAACGTGCAGGGGGACGAGCCTATGATCGATCCTGCCATCATCGATCGTTTGGCTCAGGCTTTCGTCGATGAACCGCAGTTGGTGATGGCGACGATGAAGACGCCGCTGAGCGAAGAAGACTATCACGACCCGGCCTGCGTCAAGGTAGTCTGCGATCTTGAGGGCTACGCTCTTTATTTCAGCCGCAGTTTGATACCCTATCCTCGCAACAAACCGGAAGATCTCGCTGTCTATAAACACGTGGGCATCTACGCTTATCAGCGGGACTTTTTGCTGCATTATGCCGCCTTGCGTCCGACGCCGTTGGAACGGGCGGAAAGTTTGGAGCAGTTGCGGGCTTTGGAAAACGGATATAAGATCAAAGTTTTAGCCAGCGATTTTCAGGGAGTAGGGGTGGACACCCCGGAGGATCTGGCCAGAGTCAACGCTCTTTTGGCCGCCCGACAGGAGGGAAAGGCATGAACTTGGTGAAAGTGGCAAATTATACGGTGGGAGCCGGGCAGCCTCTGCTTTTGATAGCGGGCCCCTGTGTTTTGGAAGGCTATGAGCGCAGTCTGCTCATCGGCCGCAGGACCAAAGCTATAGCAGAGGAGCTGGGGCTCCCCTATGTTTTCAAAGCTTCCTTCGATAAGGCCAACCGTTCTTCTTATGCTTCTTTCAGAGGGCCGGGGCTGAAAGAAGGCTTGGCTATTTTGGCCCAAATCAAAAAAGATCTGCAGGTCCCCGTCATCACCGACATCCACGAGCCTTATCAGGCGGAGGAAGCGGCTCAGGTGGTGGATGTGCTGCAGATACCGGCCTTTCTTTGCCGGCAGACGGATCTGGTGTGGGCTGCGGCCAAGACCGGCAAGACCGTCAACGTGAAGAAGGGACAGTTCTTGGCGCCTTGGGATATGAAAAATGTGATCAAAAAAGTCGAAGAGGCAGGCAATAAAGATCTGCTTCTCACCGAAAGAGGCTCAAGTTTCGGCTACAACACGCTGGTGACGGATATGCGGGGCTTGGCGATCATGAGAGAACTGGGCTACCCGGTGGTGATGGATGCCACTCACAGTGTGCAGATCCCCGGCGGGCAGGGAACTTCCAGCGGCGGCCAGAGCCAATATGTGCCCCACATGGCTCGGGCGGCGGCGGCGGTAGGCATCGACGGCCTCTTCTTGGAGGTCCACGATGACCCGTCCCAAGCTCTTTCCGACGGGCCCAACATGGTGAAGCTGGATGATCTGAAGCAACTTCTGCAACAGGTCATCGCCATAGACAAAATAGTGCGGGGCTGAAAGTCCCCAAGAAAAATATCGGGGTGAGAGATAATGGAAAACATCATCAATAAAGCAAAAGAAGTCCTGCGCATGGAAGCGGACGCCATCATGGAATTGGAAGGAAGGGTGGATGAGCACTTTCTCGCTGCCATCGATCTGATCCTCGCCGCTTCGGGAAGAGTTATCGTCACCGGTATGGGCAAGTCCGGCCTCATCGGCCGCAAGCTGGCGGCCACTATGGCCTCCACCGGTACGCCCTCGCTTTTTCTTCATCCCGCCGAGGCCATCCACGGCGACTTGGGCATGGTCACTGCCAATGATGTGGTGCTGGCCCTCTCCAACAGCGGCGAAACTTCCGAAGTGCTGAACATCCTGCCTTCTTTGCGGCGCATCGGCGCCAGCATCATCGCCATGGTAGGCAAAAGCAATTCCACTTTGGCTAAAAATGCCGACGTTGTTTTGGATGTGGGCGTGAGCAAGGAGGCCTGTCCTTTGGGCTTAGCCCCCACTAACAGCACAACTGCCCTTTTGGCTTACGGCGATGCTTTGGCAGTGGCTCTTTTAGAGCGTCATCATTTTACGGCCAATCAGTTCGCCGTCTTCCATCCCGGCGGCAATTTGGGGCGCAAATTATTGCTCACCGTGGGCCGCATCATGCATACAGGAGAAGAAAATCCTTTGGTGCGGGGCTGGACCACCGTGCAGGAAGCTCTCTTCATCATCACCGACAAAGGTTTGGGCGCTGTTTCTGTTGTGGATGATAAAGGCAAATTGCTGGGCCTCCTCACCGACGGCGATATTCGTCGGGGGCTGCGCAAAGGCGTAGGCTTTTTGGCCTGCCCGGTCACCGAAGTGATGACCAAAGCGCCTAAGACCATCACCGCCGACAAACTGGCTGCGGAGGCTCTGCACCTGATGGAGAGCAACAAGCCCAAGCCCGTCACCGTATTGCCTGTGGTAGATGGGCAAGGCTGCTGCGTGGGCCTCTTGCACATGACTGACCTGGTAAGGCAGGGCGTGGTATGACTTTGCAAGAAAAAGCCGCTGCTATCCGCCTGTTGGCTTTGGATGTAGACGGGGTGCTCACCGACGGCAGCATCGATATCGGTGCAGAGGGAGAACTGTTCAAAAGATTCAACGCTAAAGACGGGTTGGGCATCAGCATCGCTTTGCGGCTGGGGCTGCAGGTGGCTGTCATCACCGGCCGCAACAGCGCCATCGTGGCCCGGCGTTGCGAAGAGCTGGGCATCAAGCTGCTCTGCCAAGGGGTGAAGGATAAGTTCGCTCGACTCACCGAACTGGCCGCCTCTTTGGGTCTTGCACGGGAACAGGTGGCCTTCCTGGGGGACGATCTCAACGATCTGCCCGCTTTTGCCGCCGCCGGCTTGAAATTGGCTCCTGCCGATGCCGCTTTGGAAGTGAAAGCGGCGGCCGACTGTGTTACCGAGGCCCAGGGAGGCCGAGGGGCCGTGCGTCAGGCCGTTGAACTTTTGCTGAAAGCGCGGGGGCTGTGGACAGAGGTCATCGCCTCTTACGATAAAGCAAAGGAAGGAGAGCCGGTCGGCCTTCCTTTCGGAGACAGGCAATAAATGCTTTTATATTATTCGCTGAAGACCCTCAGTTTCCTGATCTGCCTTTTGCCCTACAAGTTGTTGGTACCGCTGGGCAAGGGCTTGGGGTGCCTGTATCACCGCATCGCCAAAAAGCAACGGCTGCGGGCGGAGGCCACTATCCGAGAGCGGCTGCAGTACGATGAAGAGCAGGCCCGGGAGACCATCAGGAAACTTTTCATCAACTTGGGCATCTCTTTTACGGAGATCTTATACATGCCGGCCCTGAACAAGGACAACATCAGAGGGTTGGTGACTTTTGATAGGCCGCAGCTTTTGTGGGATACGCTCAGCGAGGGCCGGGGCATAGTGATGTTGGCCTGTCATCTGGATAACTGGGAGTGGTTGGGCGCCGCTCTGGCCTTGAACGGCTTTCCCCTCAGCGCAGTGGAAAAGCCTCAGCCCAATCGGGTCTACAGCGATTTCATGAACGAACTGCGCACAGGGGTAGGACAGGAGATCTTCGCTCGGGGCACCAGCGAGATCTTAGGTTGCGCCCGGGCCATGAAGAAGGGCAGAATGCTGGGCCTCATCGCCGACCAAGACGGGGGCTACGACGGCATCTTCGTTCCCTTTTTGGGAAAGATGGCTTCCACGCCTCAGGGACCGGCCTACTTTGCCCGCAAGTTCAATGCGCCGGTCATCCCCATCTTCATCGTGCGCAAAGAAGACGGCTACGGTCATCAGGCCATCGTAAAAGAGCCCATCCGTTATGAAGACACCGGGGACCGCAAGGCGGACGATCTGCGTATCACTTTGGCTTATACAAAAGTGGTGGAAGAAATCATCAAAGAGTATCCGGACAACTGGCTGTGGTTCCAACATCGTTGGAACACTCCCTACGAGGAGGCAAAGTGAGCTCTATGGAAAATAAAAAGACCATCCTGAGCATCGTCGTCGGCCTGCTGGTTGCCGCCGGCGTCATCGCTTGGCTCTTTTACAGCGGTCAAGTTCCCGTCGAAGAAGAAAAACCGACGGAGAGAGTGAATGCCATCGTAAAAAATACTGTGCTGCAGCGGGAACAGGACGGGAAAAAATTGTGGCAGTTCCATGTGGACGAAGTGCAGCACTTGGATAACGGGAAAAGGCTGCTGCTGAAAGGCATAGAGGGCAAGGTCTTTCGCAAAGACGGCAGCGTGATGGATGTGAAGGCCGACGGAGGCAGCGCTCAGCTGCAACAAAACGATTTCAGCCTGCAAGGCAGGGTGACGGCCGTTCTTTCTACGGGAGGAACTTTAAAGGCGGATCGAGTAGACTATAATCAAAACCGAGGGCTCCTGCAGGCCAAGGGCCATGTGGATATCGTAAAAGACGACTGGCGGGCCACGGGGGATGAAGCGGAGACCACCACCGAATTCAAGCACTTGAAGATGAGAGGCAAGGCCAAGGTGGAGAAAGGGGCGGTGCAGTGATGGAAAGGCAAAAGAGATGGAGAAGAGCTCTGGCATTTTTGTTGGTGTTGGGAACGCTGACGACAGCGGCCTATGCCGCAGAGCCGCAAGCCAGATTCAGCGTTACGGCCGATCAATTGGAATATGATATCGAAAGCGGTGAAGGAGCAGCCAAGGGCAATGTGGTGCTGGCCGATGAACTGGGCACTGCCAAAGGGGCGGAAGCCCACTTCAACAGCAAAGACAAGAGCGGCATCCTGAAAGGCGGCGTGGTGGCCGATAGGGACGGAGCCCATTTGGAATGCGAAGAATTCATCATGTACAACGAAGACGACATGACGGCCCGAGGAGGTGCTCTGGTGAATAAAGAGGGCAAGACCTTGACAGCTCCCCGGGTGGATTATTTCCGACAAAGGCAATACGCCCAGACCCAAGGGGGCCGTGCCCAACTCACCGATGAAGAAGGCGGCGTGCTCAACGCCGATAAGATAGACTACGATATGGCCGGCGGTCTGGCCCACGCTTACGGCAACGTCACCTTTGCCAGCGAAGCGAGAAAGCTCAGCGGCAGCGCCGATAAAGCGATCTACGACACCGAAAAAGACGGAGGAGTGGTAGAACTCATAGGCAACGCTCAGGCCATTCAAGACGGCAACTTGGTGCGGGGCAACACATTGCGGCTCACCAACAACAGCAAGGCCGCCGCAGACGGCAGAGTGAAGGTCATCTATATCCCGGAAAAGAAAGAGCCCGCCCCCGCAGCCGAAGCCGTTGCTCAGGAAAATAAACAGGAAGCGAAAGAAGAGCAGGGCCTTATGGCCGCCTACCGGGCCAAACGGGATGCTGCCAAAGCGGCAGAGGCTAAAGCCGCTGAAGAGCCGGACGAGAGCCTGAAAGAAGAAAACGGCGGAACTTTCGCCGAGACCGCTCCTTCTTCGGCAGCGGCCGGCGATGAAGAGAACGTTTCGACTAACGGTGCTAAAGAGAACACGGCAGGAGCAGAACATTGATCATCAGGACCGATAAACTGGTAAAAACTTATGACGGTCGCAACGTAGTGGATGGTGCCAGCATCGAAGTGGAGCAGGGCAGCATCGTGGGGTTGCTGGGCCCCAACGGCGCCGGCAAGACCACCATCTTCTACATGATCGTGGGCATTGAGCGGCCCGATGCGGGGGTAGTCACTCTGGACGGCCGAGACATCAGCAACTTGGCCATGTATCAGCGGGCTCGGCTGGGCATCAGCTATTTGCCGCAGGAAGCGTCCGTGTTCAGCAAACTGACGGTGGAAGAAAATCTGCTGGCGGTTTTAGAGACCACCGCTATGGACCATGCAGCGCAAAAAGCGAAGATGGATGAGCTCATCGACGAATTCGCTCTGGGGCATGTGCGGAAAAGTTTGGGCATGTCTCTTTCGGGCGGCGAACGGCGGCGGGTGGAGATCGCTCGGGCTCTTTGTACCGATCCGGCTTTCATCTTGTTGGACGAGCCCTTTGCCGGCATCGATCCCATCGCAGTGGCCGACCTGCAGGACATGATAGCCCACTTGGCCAAACGGGGCTTAGGCATCCTCATCACCGATCACAATGTAAGAGAGACCTTGACCATAGTGGACAAGGCGTACATATTGGCCTCGGGAAAGATACTTCTTCACGGAGACAGCGAACACATCGCCAACGACCCGGTGGCCCGCAAATTCTATTTGGGCGACAAATTTTCCATGTAGGGAGGACGGTCCATGCACATCCGCATCCTGGACCGCTACGTGCTGAAGGAATTGTTTTATCCTTTCATCTTCGGCGTGGCGGCTTTCAGCAGCATCTTCATAGCCAGCACCATGCTCTATAAGATCACTCAATACATCACCAAGTACGGGGCACCTCTGGATACTGTGGGGCGTTTCTTTCTTTACAGTCTGCCGGAGATCATCAACTATACCTTTCCCATGTCCATGCTGCTGGCGGCCCTCATGGCCTTCGGCAAACTGTCCGGCTCCAGCGAGATCGTGGCCATGAAGGCCAGCGGTGTGAGTTATTACCGTATCGTGGCGCCGGTCTTGGTCATCGGCTTCATAGTGAGCATGTTCAGCTTGGTGTGGGCGGAGAAAGTAGTGCCTCCTTCCAAAAATAAAGCGAGCAACATCCTCAATTACGAGATAAGGCATAGGAGCAGGCCTACCAGTCAGGACCACATCATAATCAAAAGTTTCAGCGGCAGCGAACAGCGCATCACCTACGCCCGTAAGTTCGAAGAAAAAAGAGGGCGGATGGAAGGCATCACCATCGAAGAATTCGAAGAAGGACACATCGCCCGCATCCAGACCGCCAAAGAAGGCTTTTGGCAAAACGGCCATTGGCGCATTTTAGACGGCACCGTTTATACCATAGGGGAAGGAGAAGGCGTGCAGTCCAGCGCCCACTTCGCCGAGCAAGTGTTGCCGGTGGACGTTTCACCTCGGCAGATATCTTGGGAGCAAAAAGATCCCGAAGAGATGACCATAGCGGAGCTGCGGGAGCAGATCAGGATGATGGAGCGGCAGAGGCAGTCTACCGCACGGCAGTGGTGTGAGATCTATATGCGCATCTCCATCCCTCTGGCTAGCTTCTTTTTCGCCATGATCGGCGCCGCTTTGGGCACTCAGAAACAGCGTACTTCTTCCGGCATCGGTCTGGGCATCTCCATCATCGTCATCTTCCTCTACTATGCGGTGATGGCCCTCACCAGCGGTTTGGGCAAGGGAGGCATAATGAATCCTCTTCTGGCCTGCAGCCTGCCCAATATCCTTTGTTTGTTCATCGGCTGTTATTTGATGAAGAAAAAGAACGTTTAACGGGAGCAGCATCATGGTAGGACTGAGACTGATCATCGTCATGGCTGTGGTGGGCGGTTTGATCGCCTACATAGCGGACAAAATGGGCAGCAAAATAGGCAAGCAGAAACTTTCGCTACTGGGACTGAGGCCCAGGTATACCGCCACCTTGCTGAGCGTTTTGAGCGGCATCATCATTTCGGTCCTCACTATCGGCGCCATGGCCATCGCTTCGGAAAGCGCCCGCACCGCTCTCTTCGGCATGGGCAAATTGCAGCAGGAGCTGCGCACTTTGAACGAAGAGAAAAAAATTGCGGCCCAAAGTTTAGAGCAGGCCAAGGCGGATATGGAAGAAAAAAACAAAGAAGTGGCCCGTTTAGACGAAGCGATCCGCGAGAACCAGGCAGAGCAGCACAGATTGGAGAGCAGCATGGCCTGGTTGAACGGCAAATACGCTCAGGCGCAGGGAGAGGTGCAGCAGCTCACCGAATCGCGGGACAAACTCACCGCCGAGGTGAAAGAGCTGGAAGAAAGCACCGAGCGGCTGCGTCAAGGCCTCATCAATCTTCGCGAGGGGCAGATCTTCTACCGGAGCGGCGAAGTGGTATGCGCAGCCATCATGAAGGGCGGCCGCAGCCACGAAGAAAATATCCGGCAATTCAATGTGCTGCTGCAGCGGGCCAACGATATAGTTTTGAGCCGTCTGCGCTTTAAAAAGCAGGAAGACAACAAAAAGATACAGGCGCTCTTGGTGAGCTCGGAAAGTTTGAGCAGAGCCATAGAGGTGATGGACGGCAGCAAAGCGGATAAAGTGGTTCGCCTTCGCACCTTGGGCAACATCATGCTGGGCGAATTGGTAGTGTGCGATATCGAATTGACGGATAACAATCTGGTCTTCGCCAAGGACGAATTGATCTATGCCGAAGAGTATGAATTGGATAAAGAAGAAAGTCCCAACGGCAGCTTCGATGCCCTCTTGATGCGCTTTTTGGGCAGCGTGAACCATAAAGCGGTAGGAGCAGGGGTGCTGCCCGACCCGCTCACCGGGAAGGTGGGGAGCATGGATGCGGCTACCTTGATCGAGGCCAGTCATTATCTGCGCAGTTTGGCCGGCGGCAGGGTAGTGGTGAAGGCTTATGCCCGGGATGATATCAGCACGGCCGGACCGGTGCAGGTGCGGCTGGTGGTGGAGAGACTGGATGGCTGAGCTCCTTTTGGCCGTCGATCCCGGCAGAGAAAAGACCGGCGTGGCGTTGGCAAAGCTAGAGGGAACACAGGCGACACCGCTCTTCTTGCGGGTGCTGCCCACGGCCTCTTTGCAGGAGGACTTGGCAAAGCTGGCGGCTTCGGTCGAAGAGATGAAAGAACTAACTACTTTGGTGCTGGGCGACGGCACCAATCATAAGACAGTGGCGGCGGTGCTGACGGCACTGTGGCCCGCTCTTCCCCTGCACATGGTGGAGGAAGGGCACAGCACCGAAGAAGCGAGGCAGCTTTATTTTGAAATGCGGCCGCCCGAAGGCTGGCGCAAATTGCTGCCCCGAGGGCTGCTGGTGCCGAAAGAGCCGTTGGATGCTCACGCCGCTTTGGTGCTGGCCCGGCGTTTCGCGGCAAAAAAGACGGGCAGCTGACCCCGAAGAAGGGCAAGGCTGCCTTTTTCATAAGCAGTTTTCAAATAAACCGGCATAAAAGGAGCGTGACGATCATGGCAAAGATAGGCAAGCAAACATTGGAAGATTTTTTGGAAGCTTTGGCAAGCAAGGCACCAACTCCCGGCGGGGGAGGGGCGGCGGCAGTGGCCGGCGCTTTAGCAGCTGCTCTTGCTTCTATGTGCGGCAACCTCACCTTGGGCAAAGAAAAATATGCCGCCGTGGAAGAAGAAGCGGCTCGGCTGACGGCGGAGGCCGGGGCGCTGCGGGAGAGATTTTTGCGGCTGGCCGATGAAGATGCGGCCGCCTTCGCCGGCTTTATGGCGGTATATAAATTGCCTAAGAGCACAGAAGAAGAGAAGGCCAAACGGCAGCAGGCCGGCCGGGAAGCGGCGGCCAACGCGGCCAAGGTGCCTTTGGCGATGGCTGAAGCCGCTAAAGACTGCGCCCTCATCGCCGCACGTATGGCGGTGATAGGCAACAGACAACTTTTGAGCGATGCGGTGTGCGCCGCTCTTTTGGCCAAGGCTGCTTTCAGTTGCGCTGAGATCAACGTAGAAGTGAACCTGCCCTTCACAGAAGACGCCAAGCTGAATGAAGAAATGTTGGCCAGTTTGACGGCGTGGGAAGGAGAAACGGAAGATGCGGCAGTTGCTTGCATGAATGAGTGGCAAGAAGGCTAAGCTGTGAAGTGAAAATAAAAGACGACGGCTTGTATCGTTCCCTCAAAAAACGCAGGCGACAAAAAATCAAAACGATTTTGAAAAAAATTTGCGGCAATAAAAAGAGCCGGTGCTTTATGGCACCGGCTCTGCGTTTACCGCGATGTTTTCGAAAGAGGTCAAAGGCGCGGGAAGTTACTCTTTGCCTGCCAGTTTTTTGTAGCCGGCCAGCCGCTCTTTGGCATCTTTCTCGGTCTTGGCGAAGAGGCCCTCGGCAGTGTCGGGGAAGGCTTTCAGCAGAGAGGCGAAACGCACCTCGCCCATCAGGAAGTCTCTGAAGTTGGCGGTGGGCTCTTTGCTGTCCAGAGTGAAGGGGTTCTTGCCCTGCTCTTTGAGAGCCGGGTTGTAGCGGTAGGTAGCCCAGTAGCCGCACTCTACTGCTTTCTTCTCTTCCAGCTGGCTGCAGCCCATGCCTGCTTTCAGCCCGTGGTTGATGCAGGGAGCGTAGGCGATGATGAGAGAAGGTCCGTCGTAAGCTTCGGCTTCGGCGATGGCTTTCAGGCACTGGTTCTTGTCGGCGCCCATGCAGATCTGGGCTACGTAAACATAACCGTAGCTCATGGCCATCATGCCCAAGTCTTTCTTCTTGGTCTTTTTGCCGCTGGCTGCGAATTTGGCGATGGCAGCGGTAGGCGTGGACTTGGAAGATTGACCGCCGGTATTGGAATATACCTCGGTATCGAAGACCAGAACGTTGACATTCTCGCCGGAGGCCAGAACATGGTCCAGTCCGCCGTAGCCGATGTCGTAGCTCCAGCCGTCGCCGCCGAAGATCCAGTGGCTGCGTTTAACGAAGAATTGTTTCTGTTCGTAGAGGGCGGCGCATTTGGCGCAGCTGTCTTTGTATTTTTCCAAAGCGGCTGCCAAAGCATCGGCCCGCTCTCTGGTGCCTTCGCTCACGTCTAAGCCATCGACCCAAGCGGTGAGAGCAGAGCGCAGATCTTCGGGGATGTCGCCGGCCAAGAGCTCTTTAGCAGAGAGGGCGGCGTGGGCCCGAGCTTGTTTAACGCCTACGCACATGCCGAGGCCGTATTCGGCGTTGTCCTCGAAGAGGGAGTTGCCCCAAGAAGGACCGTGGCCTTTGCTGTTGACGGTGTAGGGCATGCTGGGTGCAGAAGCGCCCCAGATGGAGCTGCAGCCGGTGGCGTTGGCGATCATCATGCGGTCGCCGAAGAGCTGGGTGACCAACTTGGCGTAAGGAGTTTCGCCGCAACCTGCGCAGGCCCCGGAGAACTCCAGCAGGGGCTGCTCGAACTGCACGCCCTTCACGGTGTTCTTGTTCATGGGGTTGGCCTTGGGAGCAACGTCTTTCACGGCGTAATCCCAAACGGCGGTCTTAGGCAGCTGGCTCTCCAACGGTTTCATAACCAAAGCTTTGG
>CANQBR010000003.1 GCA_947589605.1 uncultured Phascolarctobacterium sp.
CTCCATAGCTACTACTTTTTGGATGTAATCTCTCTTTTCCCGCAAATCGGCGTAGGCACCGCCGTAAAGATCGATCACTGTGTCAACTGCTCCCGCCAAGAAAGGTTTTTCGATGCCCAAAAGGCGGCCGTGGCGTACTGCTCTGCGCAAAATACGGCGCAACACGTAGCCCCTGCCCTCGTTGGAGGGCAGGATGCCGTCGCCTATCATGAAAGTGAGGCTGCGGGCGTGATCGGCGATGACCTTCATGGAAATATCGGCGGCCGCTTTAGAGCCGTAGTCGATGCCGGCGGTCTCGGCCGCATATTCGATGAGGGGAAAGAGCAGGTCCGTCTCAAAATTGGATGGTTTGCCCTGGATGACGCTGGCCAATCTTTCCAAGCCGCAGCCGGTGTCGATGTTTTTGCTCTTCAAAGGAGTGTAAGACCCGTCTTCGTTTTTGTTGAACTGAGTGAAGACCAGGTTCCAGATCTCCAAAAAACGGTCGCAGTCGCAACCCGGCTTGCAATCGGGGCGGCCGCAGCCTCGTTCGGGCCCCAGGTCGATGTGGATCTCGCTGTCGGGACCGCAGGGACCGGTGCCTATCTCCCAAAAGTTTTCTTCCAGCCGCACGATGCGTTCATCGGGGACGCCCACTGTCTCGTGCCAAATTTCATAAGCTTCGTCGTCTTTGGGATAAATGGTCACCCACAGTTTATCGGCGGGTAGGCCCATCACTTCCGTCAAAAATTCCCAGCTCCAGGGGATGATCTCTTTTTTGAAATAATCGCCGAAAGAAAAGTTCCCCAGCATTTCGAAATAGGTGTGATGGCGGGCGGTGCGGCCCACATTCTCGATGTCGCCGGTGCGCACGCACTTTTGACAGGTGACCACGCGGGGAGAGGGAGGCTTCAGTTTGCCGGTGAAAAAGGGTTTGAAGGGAGCCATGCCCGCCCCGATCAAAAGCAGAGTCGGATCGTCCTGAGGGATGAGGGAAGCGCTGGGCAGATGCAAGTGCCCTCTTGCTTCGAAAAATTCGATGAATTTGGCGCGGATCTCGTCGCCGCTCATATATTTCATCATCGCTACACTCCTTGCGTCGTTGATCAAAAATTTTTGCCGATGCTTTGCGAGCCTGCGTCTTGCGCCTGCTCTCCTTTTTCGTTTCAACATTTTCATTATACACTACCGCCGAAGAAAAAAACAAGCGCAAATCGCCTCTCCCTTTCTGCCGCTGCAGTAAGGGAGAGAGACCTGCGCTTTTCGTTCGCTGCCTTTTTATTTTTTCTTCGACTTTTTATTTGGCGTTATAAGCTTTCAATGCTTCGCCCAAAATGTAGATGGCCCGCTTTAAACTTTCGCAATTCAGCACATAAGCCAGCCGCGCTTCCTTCGTCCCGCAGCCGGGGGTGCTGTAAAAGCCGTTGCCGGGGGCGAACATCACCGTTTCATTATCGATGGCGAAATTTTCCAACGTCCAAATGGCGAATTTTTCCGCATCGTCCACCGGCAGGCTCACCATCACGTAGAAGGCGCCCTTGGGGTCGCCGGCCTTCACGCCGGGCAGTTTGGCCAGCGCTGCCACGATAGTGTCTCTTCTCTTTTTATATTCGGCGTTCACCGCTTCGAGATAAGCGGACGGCGTGCCGTAAAGAGCCGCGGCTCCCACCTGCTCCAACGCCGGGCTGCACAGTCTGCCCTGACAGCATTTCAGCAATTCTTTGCCCAAAGCTTTGTTTTTGCTGATGATGCAACCGATGCGGGCGCCGCAGGCGCTGTAGCGTTTGGAGATGGAGTCGATCAAAATAAGATTCTGCTCCAATTCCTTCATGCTGCCGAAACTGCGATAGGCGCCGTCGTAGACGAATTCTCTGTAAACTTCGTCGGCGATGAGGGCTAAGTCGTGTTTCAACACCAGACGGGCGATCATGTCCTGCTCTTCGCTCGTATAGACCACGCCGGTGGGGTTGCCCGGGTTGGTGAGGATGACGGCCTTGGTGCGGGGAGTGATGTAACTTTCGATCACTTCCTCGGGCGGCAGATGATAGCCGCTCTCCACGTCGGTGGGCACCGCTTTGATCTTTGCGCCGAACTCGCCGGCGAAAGTGCTGTAGTTGGCGTAAAAAGGCTCGAAAGCCAGCACTTCGTCTCCGGCGTCGCACAGGGCCAGCACGGCGAAGAAAAGGGCCTCGCTGCCGCCGTTGGTGATGAAGATATCCGCCGCATCGTAATCCATGCCCCAAGCGGCGTAATATTTTTGGATGGCGGCGATGAGAGCGGGCTCTCCTTTGGAATTGCCGTAGGCCACCACTTTTGCGTCAAAAGCTTTCACCGCTTCCATGAAGGCCGGCGGCGTCACGATATCGGGCTGACCGATGTTCAGGTGATAGACCTTTTTCCCCGCTGCCTTGGCCTTATCTGCATAAGGCGTCAGCTTGCGGATGGGCGACTGCTGCAATAGTTGTACTCGCTGAGATAATTTCATCGTAAACGACCCCCTCCCAAAAAATAACAAAGCAAGGAGCAGCAGGCTGCACTGCCCGCTGTCCTGCCCGAAAACGAAAACTCGTCTACTTAATATTATAAGGCCCGGCTCTCACAATGCAAGAGCCGAGCCTTATGTAGACAGTATACACGTTGCGACGCTTTCGCTCAAAACTTTTCTTGAAATTTTTTCTCCGTAAATTTTTCTCGACCGTTTTTTGTTTTGATCGTAAGCCGCAGACATCGCCGTTTTTTTGTTTCGATCGTAAGTTGCGGGCTTGCTCGTTTTTTGTTTCGACTGTGAGCAGCGGCCCGCCAGATCTTTGTTTCGATCTCGAGCCGCAGCCCGCTGCGTTTTTTAAACTTCAGCTACGTCGATGCGTCCGTCTTTCAGCACGACGGTCACTTTGCTGCCGCTCTTGATCTCGCCGGCCACGATCTTGCGGCCCAGGAGATTTTCCACCGTGTGGACGATGAGCCGCTTCATGGGCCGGGCGCCGAAGGCGGGATCGAAGCCGCTCTCGGCCAAATAGTCCACAGCTGCGTCGTCGGCAGTGAGACTGATGCTCAGCTGCTTCTCCAAACGGCCGCTCAACTCACCGAGGATGAGTTTCACGATGTCTTTCAGCTGCTCCGGCTGCAACGGCCTGAAGAGCACCGTTTCGTCCACTCTGTTCAAAAATTCGGGGCGGAAGAAATTGAGCAGCAACTTCTGCACTTCATCTTTCTCCAACTGCCCTTGCTGCCGCATGATCTGAGCGGAGCCCAAGTTGCTGGTCATGATGATGATGGTGTTTTTGAAATCTACACTGCGGCCCTGCCCGTCGGTGAGGCGGCCGTCGTCCAGCACCTGCAGCAGCACATTGAACACATCGGCGTGAGCCTTTTCGATCTCATCCAACAAAATGACGCTGTAAGGCCGGCGGCGCACTGCCTCCGTCAACTGCCCGCCTTCATCGTAACCCACATAGCCGGGAGGGGCGCCGATGAGCCTGGACACAGTGTGCTTCTCCATGTATTCGCTCATGTCGATGCGTATCATGTTCCGCTCGTCATCGAAGAGCACCTCAGCCAAAGTTTTGGCCAGTTCCGTCTTGCCCACGCCGGTGGGGCCCAAGAAGATGAAGCTGCCGATGGGCCTATTGGGATCTTTTATCCCCGCCCGGGCCCGAATGACGGCCTCGGCCACTGCCTTCACCGCTTCGTCCTGCCCTATCACTCTTTGATGGAGTATCTCCTCCAAATGCACCAACTTTTCTCTTTCGCCGCTGCCCAGCCGAGCCACCGGTATGCCGGTCCAGGTGCTCACCACTTTGGCGATGTCTTCTTCATCTACCTCTTCTTTTAAAAGCACCTTGCCGTCTTTCTCCTGCTGTTCGAACTGAACCAATTTTTTTTGCAGCTCGGGCAGGCGACCGTATTTCAATTCGGCTAATTTGTTCAGATCATAGTCTCGCTCTGCCTGCTCCATCTCCTGTTTTACGGCGTCGATGTCTTTTTTCACCTGACGAACTTGGGCGATGGAAGCTTTTTCTTTATCCCAGCGCTCTACCAAGGCCTGATTATCCTGCCGCAATTTTTCCAATTCTTCTTTCAATTTGCCCAAACGTTCTACGGAAGCAGCGTCTTCTTCTTTGCTCAAGGCCTGTTCTTCGATCTCCAATTGCAAAATGCGCCGCTTGCTTTCGTCCAGTTCTGCCGGCAAACTGTCTATCTCCGTACGCAGACGGGCAGCAGCCTCGTCCACCAAGTCGATGGCCTTGTCGGGCAAGAAACGATCGTTGATGTAACGATTGCTCAAAACTGCGGCGGCCACCAAAGCAGCGTCTTTGATACGCACGCCGTGATGCACTTCGTAACGCTCTCTCAAGCCCCGCAATATGGAGATGGTGTCTTCCACGTCCGGCTCTTTCACCAGCACCGGCTGGAAACGGCGCTCCAAGGCACTGTCTTTTTCGATATACTTGCGGTATTCGTTCAAAGTAGTGGCGCCGATGCAGCGCAGCTCTCCCCTAGCCAGCATGGGCTTGAGGATGTTGCCGGCGTCCATGGAACCTTCGGCGGCCCCCGCTCCCACCACCGTGTGCAGTTCGTCGATGAACATGATTATCTGACCGGCGCTGTCGCCGACGATCTTCAGCACTTTCTTCAAACGCTCTTCGAATTCGCCCCTGAATTTGGCTCCGGCCACCAAAGCCGCCAAGTCCAGAGCATAAAGGGTCTTGTTCTTCAAACTTTCAGGCACATCCCCGGCCACGATGCGCCGGGCCAAGCCTTCTGCGATGGCAGTCTTGCCTACGCCGGGCTCGCCGATGAGCACCGGATTGTTCTTTTTGCGGCGGCTGAGGATCTCGATCACCCGGCGGATCTCCTCGTCCCGGCCGATCACCGGGTCGATGGTGCCGGCCTTGGCCTTGGCGGTCAGGTCTTGGCCGAATTTCTCCAAAACTTTTTTCTCTTCGTCGCTGCCGGCCTGAGTTTTATACTGAGCATAGGCGGCCTCGAGCTTACCGCTGTCCAAACCGTAACGTCTCAAAAGAGCTATGACATCGCTGTCGCCGTCGCTGGCCAACAGGCTCAAAAGCAGGCCGCTGTCGATCTCCTGCTGTCCCGCCCGCCGCTGAGCCAAAGACAATACCCGCAACAGACCGGTGCCGTACACCAGCTGACGGTCGCTGCCCTTCACCCCCGGCAGTTTGGTCACCAAAGCCTTGGCCGCCGCCTTAAAGGCCGCAGCATCGATCTTCAAACTGCTCAGCACATAGGAAAGGAAGCCCTCCTCGCTGTCGCACATGGCGGCCAAAAGGTGGGCGGTGGTAACTTCCTGATTGTAATTCATCAAAGCCTGCTGCTGAGCAGCTTCCAATATAGTTCTTACTTCATCCGTGAATTTTTCCGGCATCTCACATCACTCCGATCTCTTTCATACGCAGTTCTTGTCTGCTGTCTATATTATAAGTCAAAAAGTCAAAAAGTCAAAGCTTTTTTCTGACTTTCTCGAAATATTTTTCTTTTCTTCGCAGCAAGAGCGAAGGCACGCGCCTAAAAACAAAAAAGCTATGGCGTCTTCGGTTTCTGATTTTTCACAAGAACAACTCTCTTTTTCTCTGTCTTTTTTGTTTCAGTATAAAAGGACCGACGTTTAGGATCAAAAAGTCATGTAAACCGCAAACCGGCGGGGCTTCGTTTTCCCGCTCCCTTTCAAAAAGTCCGCCGCTCCTGCGCTTTGACTTTTTTCAAAACATTTTTCTTTTTTCGCGGCGATCTTTTCTTTGAAGTCATCGCTCCTGCGCCGCAGTCTTTTCTGCTTCGTCGTTTAGATTTTTTTGCCGATCGCAACGGCTTCGGCCAAAACAAAAAGAGGGAAGCAAAACTTCCCTCTTTCTTTCGATCTTTTGCCGCGCTTTATTCGCCCTGCTCTTTGGCTTTGGCCGCTTCTTTTTCCAAATAGCGTTGATATTGACGTCTGCGTACTTCTGCCACGTCCGGCACCGGCAATTTTTCCCACGGCACGAACTGGATCTGTGTGCAATGGAGCAAAGCAGCATAGCGTTCCTTCTCCGTCGAAGAAGTCAGGGCCTCGGCCACCGCCTTTTGTGCCGCCGGTGCCGTCGGAAAATGTTCATACGCTTTTTGAAGAAGTTCGCAGCCTTTGGCATGATCTTCTTCCTCCGCCGCCAGCGTCGCCAAAAAAACATAAGCGTAAAAACGGTAAGGGTCTACTGCCGGCCCCTCCGCCCAGCGGACGGCCTCGTTCAACAAGGCGCCCTTCAAAACATTTTGAGCCTCTGCCTCGGCCTTCTCTTTTTCTCCGGCCGCTTTTTGCAACTCTAAACGGCGCAGCCAGATGCGTCCTCTGTTGGCGCTGCGAAAAGGATGCTCATAGGCGAGGCAAAGTTGGTGAGCTTCTTCGAAAAAAGGCAGGGCCGCAGCCGTCTGTCCCGTCAGCAGCCAAACGATCTCCCCTAAGTCCCGCAGACACAGAGTCTTGTGCTCCGCTTCGCTGAGGCCCCAATCAGGAGCATCGTTCATATCGGGCTTGATATAGCGCACGGTGCTCAGCACCCGCATGGCTCCTTCCACATCTTTCAAGATGAGCAGCATGCGGCCTACGGTGCTACGGTTGCGCCAATCGTTGTATTCGCCTATCAGACTGGCAGGCAACGGATAGTCGCAGGTCTCGATCTTGTGCAGGTAGCCCTGCCATTCCTCTCTGGTCAATGCTTCCATAGTTTTTCTCCTCGTCGGCCGACAGACCGCTCTTTTAGTCCAGTGTAACATAGGGACGAGAGGGCAGTCAAATGCTTTTGCCGGCGGCGCAGGCGACCGCAGCTGCTAACCTCGGCGCCCTTTTACCCTTGCTGCGATGCTCACCTGTTCAAAAAAAAGAGGCCCAGCAGACACAGGCAGATGCCCAGTACCTTGTTTATGGTGATGGCTTCGTTATACAACAGCGCCCCTGCCGCCAACAGAGCCAGACTCAAAAATGCGCTTTGCACTACAGCGGCCATGCTGACGGCCCAGCCGCTTTTATAAGCATATATGTAGCCCCCCTCTAGGCCTACCACGGCCACGCCCAATAAAATGGGAGCCAAATTCATTTTAGCAAATTCCTCCGGCAGACTGCCACCTCTGTTGGTGGCGAAAAACAGTGCAGCTGCGCTTGCGGCCCCCACAAGATAAACGATGGTCATAGACGCCATAGTGTCCATTTCTTTGGGAACGCTTTTAGCGCAAATGTGATAAACTACATTGGAAAATACTACCAAGGCGATGGGCCAGATCATAGCCATTTTGCATCCCTCCCAAAAAACAACAGCCAGACTTTTCAGCCTGACCGGCGGCAGGTGCTCTCCCGCGGCTTCATTATACCCTCGCGGCAAGGGGCCGTCAAGAGGACCAAGGCCTGCGGCAGTATCAGGACAGTGTCAAATGATCGTTGGCAAAATTTCGCAAAGCGTCTGATAGAGACCTCTGCCCTTTTCGAAAGGCCGTTACTCGAGCACTTTTAACTTTTTCTCGCTGACTCACCCTCGAGTGCCCTTCGCTTTTTTCTGCGGAACTGTTATAGAGTGTCCTTCCTCTTTTCTGCACGCTCACGGTCGCGCGGCCTCATCCTTTTTCTCATAGAGCCTAAACTGATTTTTTGTCTGCTTTTGCGCATAACATTGTTTCTTATCGGCGTCGGCTGTCTTTGATATTCGGTCTGCAAAGCATCGTCAAACGACAGCAGCCTCCGAAATCATATCCGGAGGCTGTTTTTCGATAGTTCCTTTTATGAAGTTATCGCTCGTGCTCAGATCTGCCCCAGCATCTTCAAAATGCCCTGCGCGATGATAGCGCTGAAGATGTAAGTGCCGATGAAGATGACGCAACTGAGGATGATCATCCGCCAGCCGGTCTTGGCGAACACATCCAAGTCTTTGCCGATGGCGATGCCTGCGTAAGCCAAGATCTGAGTGCAGAGGGCCACAAAGTTCACCTTAGCCACATAAGCGTTGATGATGTCGGCTCCGGGCACACCGGGAATAGTGAGGATGCAACCGATGGTAACTACCCAGCCGGCAGCAGGAAATTTGAAAGGCACTGCTCTGGACAGCAGGATGGAGATGATCACCAGCACGTCCAAAATGATGAGGCCGGGAATAGACTCCAAAATGGTGGCCTTAGTGGCCAGCACGTTGGATACCAAGCTCATGAAAGTGATAATGGCCAAAGAAAGGATTATGTCTTTGATCTTCATGCTTTTTCATCCTCCTTTGCCTCTGTTATAGCAGGTTTATCCTTATGCAACTTTTTGTAGAGCCACTCGGTGAGGGGCAGGCCCAGCCATACGCTCATGTAGAGACCATCCAGACCGGAAAGCATGTTGGAGGCGGCGCCGAAGGCTGCCAACTGTCCTCCCATTTCCGGGTAAGCCGCAGTGAGAGAAGCCACAGATGCGGTCATCATAGAGGCGCTGCCCACGCCGCTGGCCATGGCCAGTGCGTAGGGATGGAAAAGATTCAGGGCAGCGGCCACGCTGGCCATGATACCGAAGAAGATGGTGCCGAACACGGTGCCGGAGATATAAACGCCCATCACGCCGCGGCCCTCGGCGCTGTCTAAGCCGAAGCGCTCGCCGATAAGGGCCACATTAGGCTCTCTGGCGATGGAGTGAGCTGCGCCGATAGTCTCGCGGCCCAAGCCCAGCATGATGGCCAAGGGCACACCTAAAAGCACGGTGCCCAAGTTGCCGAACTCCTGCAAAATAAGGGCGGGGCTGGCAGCGATGATCTTAGGCAAAGTGGGCCCTACCAAAGTGCCGTAGCGGGCCATCAGCAACATCAGTGTGATGCTGATAAGACCGCTGGCGTCGTCCATTTCCTTCTTGCCGGATATCTTTAAGAACTTCGGAGTGGTAAAGATCCCCAGCAACAAGGCATACAACATGGGCACCAGCACGATCTGTCCGACGCCGAACTTGAATGCCTTGGTGCCGATCAATTCCGAGATGATGACCAGCACCAAGACCGTGGCGTGTAATTTGATATTTTTCATTACACAGACCTCCTTAAAATTATTATCTATCCCTTCAACCTCAGTGGCTAAAGTAACCGGATAACTTGGCGATATATTGCTCCTTAGTAAGGATGTTCTTGTGAGTGCTTAATATCTCTTTGGCTTCGGCGGCATCGTCATAAAGCAGATCGATGAGCATACAGGCAAAGGCTTTGGCCGGCAGCAGCGCGGCAGCGGCAAAGTCTACTACTTTAAATCCGGCTGTGTGCAGCAGCCCGGTCACACCTCCTATATAAGGATGGATGACCGGCATGATGTGAGATACGTCCCCCATGTCCGTCGATGCACTGAAATGGCCCGCATCTCTGATCTTTACATCGGGGAAGGCGAACTTCGCTCCCTCCGCAAAAAGTTCGTTCATTCTGGGGCAGCAGGCCAAAGGGAACATCCCCGGCAGCGTTTCGATGTTGGTGACGGCCCCCACGGCATCGCCGCCGGCTTTCAAAGCCGCATCCACCCGAGTGTGAGTGCGGTCGATGGCGTCCATGCTGGCCGCCCGCACATAAAGTTCCATCCGCACGTCGGCAGGCACGGAGTTGACGATATCTCCGCCTTTGGTGATGATGGGATGCACCCGCACTACATCTTTTTCCTGAAAAGTCTCCCGCAGGGCATTGATGCCCATCAGACCCAGCATTGCTGCATTAAGAGCATTAACTCCTTCGTGAGGAGCATCGGCGGCGTGAGCGACCTTGCCTACGTATTGCACCGTCTTGCCGACAAAGCCGTTGCTGGTGTTGCCGATGGAGACGGTAGGCTCGGGCGTGTTCTTATCGGCATGGATCTGCATGGCCATGTCGATATCGTCGAAACACCCCAGATAAATGAGCTCGCCTTTGCCGCTCAAAAGATGTAATTTGCCTTCTTTCAGCAATTTTTTTCGATAAGCCAGATCTACATATTCTTCTGCAGGCACGCCGAAGAAAACACAATCACCCGCCAGTTCCGCCATAGCCCCGCTTTTGAGCAAGCCGCAAGCAGCCCCCAGCATAGCCGTCACCTGCAGGTTATGGCCGCATTGATGAGCTACTCCGGTAAGAGGATCAGCCAAAGGAGCATCGGGGCAACTGATGGCATCCAATTCTCCCAAAACGGCTGCGGTAGGACCCTGCCCTTCGTTTTTTCCTCCTCGGGCTCTGGCTTTCACACCGTTGATGGCTAAGCCCGTCTGAGGCTCCAGTCCCAATTCCTGCCGCATAAAGTCGGCCACCTTGGCCGCTGTCTTCGTTTCTCTGAAACCGGGCTCCGGTTCGTGAGCTATGCTGTCGCAGATAGCTTCAAGTTTAGCTGCGTGAGCATCCACCGCAGCACAGGCCGCTTTCTTCAGCTCGATCTTTTTCATGTTTTGCCTCCCTTTTAAAACAAAACACTATGCTAAACGCCGCGAGGGCGGGGCTCGGACACAAAAATTTTACAGTTAATTATAACATATAAAAGGACTGCTTGAAAAGAACAGAAAGCAAAAGCCTTCGATATTTTCGTTTCACCCGCATCATTTGTCAAAGAAAACGCAAAAGAAATATGTAAGTTTTTTGCATTTGCTCTGACGAATTTGCATTCGCATCGATAATCGACCTCTTTTCGTTTTGCTCGATGAACGCAAAACCTTTCTCTTTTTTTCTCCGCTTCTCGACGAAAAATTCTTCCTACGGTCTCAGTTAGTGTATAATTTCAGTCGGCAAGTTCACAGCTCGTCTTCCGTTTTTTCGCAGAAGAAAAAATAGAGGAACTGTCATGTTTCATCGGGATATACATAGACTGGACGGCGAGGGAGCAAAAATGCAGAGAAAAAGATCCGGTCCTCATTTTTATAACGATGCTCCCCGAAGGTGGCTAGTCCTGACGACGAACTGCAAGACTTTGCCGGCGCTCGTTTGAAGTTGTCATGGCTTAAAAGAAAAACCGTTGCCTCTTTGTTTCCTCTTTACTAAGAAAAATTTATCTGTTATACTAAAGCGTAGTTATAGAAAGGTGAACCGTTTTTATGAACAGAACGCGAAAGGAAAGGGAGAAGCACTCCTGGCAGGATACGGTCAGCGATTGGCTGGTCAGCATCATCGTCGCTGTAGCTCTCGCCTTTTGCATCCGCACTTTTTTGGTAGAGCCCTATATGGTGGAGGGCACTTCCATGTACCCCACCTTAGTGAATCACGAAAGATTGCTGGTGGACAAACTCAGCTACTTTTTCACCGACCCGGCCCGCGGCGAGATAGTGGTCTTCCGCTACCCCAAAGATGAGAGCAGAGATTTTATCAAGCGGGTCATTGCCGTAGGCGGCGATACAGTGGAGATGAGAGACGGCAGGGTGTTGGTCAACGGCTCTCCCCTGCAGGAAGATTATGTTTGGAAAGAAGATCCCCGCGGGGCCAATCACAGCGATTACCGTAAAGCAGTAGTGCCCAAAGATCACATCTTCGTTCTCGGTGATAACCGAAACAATTCGGAAGACAGCCGTTTCTCCGATGTGTCCTTCGTTGCTCACAAGCTTGTAAAGGGCAGAGCTTTGGCGGCCTTTTGGCCCTTGGATAAGGCCCGCATCATCCGGCCCGATGCCGGCGTTTCGAAACGATGAAGCGACCTCAGTTGGCTATCCAGTGGTTCCCCGGTCACATGACCAAAGCCAAAAGGATGATAGAGGCGCAGCTGAAACTGGTAGATGTAGCGGTGGAACTGCTGGATGCCAGAGCTCCCCGCTCCAGCCGCAGTCCTTTGTTGGGGCAGTTGCTGGCAGGCAAGCCCCGAGTGCTGGCCCTCAACAAAGCGGACATGGCCGACAGCGCCGCCACTGCCGGACATCTTGCGGCGATGAAAGAAGAAGGCTGTCAAGTCTGTTTGCTGGCAGCTGCTAAGGACAAAGGTCTGAAAGAACTGCTGACCGCTATAAGAGAGGCCGCCCGTCCCGCTCTGGAAAAATGGCAGAAGCGGGGGCTGGGCAAAAGAGCCGTGCGGGTGATGATTTTGGGTATACCAAATGTGGGCAAATCCACTCTCATCAATCGGCTGGCCGGTAAAAACAAGGCAGCGGCGGAAGACAGACCCGGCGTGACCAGAGGCCAGCAGTGGGTGCACATAGCTCAGGGAATGGAACTGTTGGACACTCCCGGCGTGCTCAGCCCTAAACTGGAGGACGAAAGTGTAGGATTCGCTCTGGCTGTGACGGGAGCCATTCGGGAGGAAGTATTCGACCGAGAGCAGGCGGCCCTGCTGTTGACAGGCTTTTTGGCCGACGCCTATCCGCAACTTTTGAGACAAAATTATAGTATCGATATAGAGACCGATGATTCGGTAGATGATGTAGTGGCGAAGATCGCAGTTTCTCGCGGTTGTATCAAGACCGGCGGCAGCGTTGATGTTCAGCGTGTGCTCAGTTTGATTCTGCGGGATTTTCGCTCCGGCAGACTGGGCAGAGCTACTCTTGACCCGGTGTAAGCGGCCGCCGTGAGGCGGCTTTTATTTTTAACGATCGCATCAGCTTTTGTTTTTCATCATCATCCCATATAAAACACAGTTTCCCTCTCCCGTAAAAAGGAGAGTAACGGGACCGACCTTTCAGGCAGTAAGCGGTCGATCTCAAAGCAGCGAAATCTTCCGGAAAGGAGGAGGTACTGTCATCATGAGCAGTTTGACTATAGGAGAAATAAAAAAACTTTTACGAAGTTCCGCCGAGCCCGAGCCGGAAGTTTTAGCCGCTTTGGAGCGGGACCCCCGACAGGGAGCTCAAGCCCTGCTGGCAAGCTATCGAGCCAAAGAACTGCGCCTGCGGGAAGAAAGAGCCCGTCTCCATCTGCTTTATAATTACGAAAGGCAACTGGCCGCCAACGGCTATAGTTCTGTCTGCGGCGTGGATGAAGCAGGACGGGGTCCCTTGGCCGGTCCCATGGTAGTGGCGGGGGTGATCCTGTCATCCGAGGCCTTTCTGCCCGGCCTCAACGACAGCAAAAAGTTGAGCCCTGCCGCCAGAGAGAAGCTTTACGAAGAAATTTTGCGGCAAGCACTGGCGGTGCAGGTGGCTGTCGTAAGCGTCGCCACTATCGACCGACTGAACATTTATCAGGCAGCCAAACAGGGTTTCAAGCAGGTCATCGAGAGACTTGATCCCAGACCGTCCGCCGCCATCACAGATGCCATGCCCTTAGACTTTGCTGACATCAAAGTTCTGAGCCTTATCCACGGGGACGCGCTCAGTGCATCCGTTGCCGCCGCCAGCATCATTGCCAAAGTTACTCGAGACCGACTGATGCTGGACTTGGATAAGATCTATCCTCTTTACGGTTTTGCCAAACACAAGGGTTACGGCAGCAAAGAGCATATGGAAGCTTTGGCTCGCTTCGGCCCCTGCCCTCAGCACCGCCGTTCTTTCGAACCGGTGAAGAGCATGGCTGCCGGTCCGGCCGAATTCAAAGAGAATGTGCTTTATTCTCCTTTAGCAGGGCAGTACCGCGCCGACTTTTGACTAAAGCTACCGATAAATTAGGGGCCAATGGCGAAGACTTGGCCTGTAGCTATCTGGAAGAGCAGGGCTACACTATTTTGGGGCGCAATCTCACCTGCGGCCGTCTGGGAGAACTGGACATCGTGGCAGGCAAGGCAGGCTTTTTGTGTTTCATCGAGGTCAAGACCCGAAGCAGCGAGCTCTACGGCTTGCCCTGTGAGGCGGTGACCAAAAGCAAGCAGAAAAAACTGCGCCGCTGCGCTCAGTACTATTTGCTGAAAAAGGGCTACGGCCGTAAAGTACCACCCATTTCTTTCGACATCGTTGAGATCTACAAACAGGCAGACGGGACCGGTTATCTGCGCCACCTGCCCCATTGTTTCTGAAAAGCCGTAAATTTTTACGCAGCGATGCCGGGTAAGATCCCCCGGCAAATGGGGCAGAAGTATGGAGGAGATAAGCTATGTTCGCTCATGTTTTAGGCGAGACCACTCTGGGGATCGACGGAGTGAGCATCGCCGTAGAAGTCGACGTCGCCAACGGTCTGCCGGGTTTCGACATCGTAGGCCTGCCCAATACGGCGGTAAAAGAATCGAAAGAAAGGGTAAAGGCAGCCCTTCGCAACACGGGCCTGCCCTTTCCTCTCACTCACATCACCGTGAATTTGGCGCCGGCCGATCTGAAAAAAGAAGGATCGGGACTGGACCTGCCCATAGCTGTGGGTATTCTGGCCAGTTCCCATTACCTGCGTCAAAAAGAAGTAAACGAAAAAGTTTTCGTCGGCGAATTGTCTTTAGACGGGAATTTGCGGGAAGTAAGCGGAGTCCTCTCCATGATCTTAGAGGCCCGCAGGTGCGGTTATAAAGAGATCTTCATCCCTGCAGGCAACGAAGCGGAAGGGAAATTGGTCCACGGCATCACTGTCTACGGCGTTCCGGATCTGGCGGCGCTGGTAGCGCATCTGAAAGGAGAACAGCCTCTTTCTCCGCTGCCCAAAGAAAATCTTCTCCTTAAAGGGCAGGATGGTTTTTCCTACGACTTCAGCGAAGTGAGGGGTCAGCTGGTGGCCCGGAGGGCTTTGGAGATCGCTGCCGCCGGCGGCCACAGCATCCTTTTGGTAGGCTCCCCCGGTTGCGGCAAGACCATGCTGGCCAGAAGGTTAGTTACTATCATGCCGCCTATGACCGAAGCCGAGGCTTTGGAGGTAACTAAGATCTACTCCATCGTGGGGATGCTGCCCAAGGGAGGCACCATCATGCTGGAGCGCCCTTTCCGCAGCCCGCACCACAGTGTCTCCGCCAATGCGCTTTTAGGCGGGGGCAGCGTGCCCCGGCCCGGAGAAGTGACCTTGAGCCACAACGGCGTGCTTTTTTTGGACGAACTGCCTGAATTCGAACGCAACACTTTGGAGATGTTGCGTCAGCCGTTGGAAGACGGTGTGGTGAATATCTCTCGAGTGCGGGCGGCCCTCAGTTTTCCCAGCCGTTTTCTTCTTATAGGGGCTATGAATCCCTGCCCCTGCGGTTATTACGGCGACCGTGCCCGTCCATGTACTTGTAAGCCAAAACAAGTAGAAGATTATCGCCGCCGCATCTCCGGGCCTCTTTTGGATCGCATCGACATGCAGATCAATTTGGTGAGGGTCGAATTCGGTCAGTTGAAGCACAAAGAGGCCGGTGAATCATCTGCGGCCATCAGAGAAAGAGTGGTGGCTGCACGGCAGCGTCAGTTAGAGCGTTTTGCCGGCAGCGACATCTATTGCAATGCACAGATGGGCCGCAGCCAAGTGGAAAAATTCTGTACTCTGGACAAAGAAGCCCAGCAGTTGTTGGAAAAATATTTCCACACACTCAGCCTCAGCGCCCGCAGTCACGACCGGATCTTAAAGGTGGCCCGCACCATAGCTGACCTGGGAGGTGAAACCGAGATCTCCGGCAAACACATAGCCGAGGCGATCTCTTTGCGCACCAGTGTGCAAAGCTGAAAATTTTTATCTCGTCAAAATAGCTCTCGCTCCGTTTATCGTCTTTCTTATTTTGTATTTTTATTGTAAAATGTTATAAAGAAAGCAGCAGAGACAACGGGGCAAGAAGAACGCCCGCCGCTCTTTGCGCAAAGGGAAGTCATTGCCGATGGAAAAGGCCGGGCGGAAAGGAAAAGTGTCGAGCCCGGCGATGATCTTGAAAACGAGGTGCAGTTAAGATGATAAGCAACGAATTCATCATCACCCGTATCAATGAGCTCTGTGAAAAACAGAAGATCTCTCACTATCGTCTGGCTAAGGATAGCGGTATCGCTCAATCTTCGGTGTCTGCCATACTGAACGGGAAGAGCGTCCCTACTATCTATACTGTAGAGAAACTGTGTCGAGGCCTCGGCGTGACCCTTTCCGGTTTTTTTGATTCGGAGACAGCGGGACGGAGTTTATCTCCCACGGAGATGGAGTTGCTCACCGCTTTCGAAGCTCTCTCCAAGCAAAAAAAGCAGTTGGTAGTAAAATACATCCAAGAATTAAAGACCGATAAATGAAAAAGCAGGGCCCGAGAGGAAAAGCAGCCTCTCCGGGCCCTATCGTGTTTTGCTCGGTGTTGAAGAAAAATGAGAAAATATTTTAACGTTGCTGCTCTTCTCTTGTGTGCTGCGGTGACGACCTTCCCTCTCACGGCAGCGGCACAGAATGTAAATCCGATGTCAGCGGCCGCAAAAGCCTCGGCTTCGGCAAAAGCGATCAAAGAAGAAACTGCCGTCTCTTCGGTGAAAAGCGCTGCGGCAACGGCAGTGCTGAAGGAAGAAGCCCGACGGGCATTTGAGCAGGCCTACTTCGTGCAGACGGCGGCCGCAGCCTGCTGCGGTGTTTATCGCGATAAAGAGGCGGCCAGCTTCGACCTTTTGCGGGAACGGGGCTGGCAATTGGACCCTCCTCTTTCTCTTGCCAGCGCCAAAGCTCAGCCTCATTTGCTGATAGGCCGCAAGTATTTTGCCAAGCTGGACAAATATTTTTATGTGGTGGCTTTTAAAGGCTCCACCACTTTCAAAGATTGGAAGCTCGATCTCTCAACCAAACAAGTGGCTTATGGCGGCAACACTCTCGCCGAAATGACGAAGATCGCGAAAGAAACAGCGACGGGCAAAGAGACGCCGGCGGTGCACGGAGGTTTCGACGCTTACGTGCAGACGGTCCTCTCCCAAGTAGTTTTGGATGAAAAAGAAAATTTTACGGGCATCTTCAAAGAAGCGGCCCAACGGGAAAATGCCTACCTTCTTCTTTGCGGCCACAGCTTGGGAGGAGCGGCGGCCACTTTGCTGGGCCAGCGGCTGCTGGACTTGGGCTTTCCTCAAAAAAGGCTGGGCGTGGTGAGCTTCGGCGCTCCTGCCGTCGGCAACGCCGCTTTTGCTTCTCTTTACGAAAAAAGGCTGCAGCTTCTGCGGGTGGTGAACGATCTGGACCCGATCCCCGGCAGCCTGCAAACTTTTTTCGGCGGCTACCGGCAATTCGGCAAGTTGAAAGAATATAAGATCAGCGCCCGCGAAGCAGACTATCAACATCCCATGGCCGTTTATTTCGACTACGGCATGGCGGATTTTTACAAAGCGGCCGAACAGGCTGCGGCCGCAGGCGCACTAGAGCCCCCTCCCCGGCAGCGCACTGCGGCCGGCAGACCGACTGTGGCGGTGTGGGTGATGACTGCTCCGGCTTTGGATAAACGGCCCTTGGGAGCCTATCTGAAACATTTCGTCACCGATGAATACCGCTCTTTTCTGCCTTATTACATTTTCATGGGAGAAGAGCTGTCCGAAGACGAACGGCAGAGACCTCTGCTGCAGCTGAGCAAAGAGGCGGGAGCCGATTACATGCTGGTGTGCGGAGTCGATGCCAAACAAGCCCCCGATGCCAACTATTGGTACGTCAGCCTGCAGCAGGCCCTTTTCTCCACCGAGAGCGGCCTTATCACCATGGGCTTTTACGGGCGCAAGGTAGAGGCGAACGTGGGCCGATTTCAGGCGGCGGGCCTCGCCTTTTCGGAGGCGGCAGGCGATCTGCATACTGCTCTGCCCACGGTCTTTGCCCGGCGGGAAGAAACATATTCGCCCGCATAAAAAAGAAAAGACGGCCGTCGAAAGCGAAAGATGCTGCGTCTTTCGACAGCGTTTGAAAGGATGAATAGGATGCTGAAAAATTTCGGGAAATTTCTGCCGAGGGGCGCTCTCCTATCTTTTGCCTCGCTCATCATCGCGGGAGCCGTCGCCCTCGCCGCTGCGGCAAACGCTTTTGCTGCCGACTCACCTGTAACACATAGCGAAGAGAAAGGAGCCGTCGTGCTCTATACCAACGATGTTCACTGCAGCATCGAAGGCTATGCCGCCGTGGCCGCCTTGCGCGCTTCTCTTGAAGAAGAGGGCCACGCTGTGCTAGCAGTGGATGCGGGCGACAATTTTCAGGGTGAAACCATCGGCTCTCTCACCCGGGGCGAAGCGGCTGTCGAGCTGATGAACGCCGTCCCCTATGCCCTCTCCGTGCCCGGCAACCACGAATTCGACTTCGGTCTGCCCCGCTTTTTTCAATTGCTAAAGAAGGCGCACTATGCAGAGCTCAGCTGCAACATCCGCGAAATAAGAACTTGGAAGTTGCTGTTGCCCGCCTATAAAATTTTTGCTCTCGGCGGCCGCAAGGTAGCCTTCGTCGGGGCGACCACTCCCGAAACTTATACTAAAGTAAATCCCCGCAACTTTGCCGACAGCGAAGGCCGGCAAATGTACGGCTTCAGCGAAAAAGATCTGTACGCCAGGGTGCAGGAGGCCGTGGATGCTGCCCGAGCCGAAGGAGCAGAAGCTGTGATCCTCGTCTCACATTTGGGCATGGGCGGGATCGCGCCCAAATGGACGGCCAAAGAAGTGATCGCCCGCACCCGGGGGATCGATGCCGTGTTAGACGGCCATTCTCACGAAGTGTTCGCCGGCGAAATTTTTAAAAATGCCGACGGCAAAGCCGTGCTCTACTCGCAAACGGGGAAGAAGCTGCAGTATATCGGCAAGCTGTTCATATCTCCCGAAGGAGCTTTGCGCTCCGAACTCATCCCCTGCACCGCCGTGAATGTGAAGAAAAGTTCCGCTGTCAAAAAAGCTTACGCTGCCGTTCGTTCTAAAACACTTGCTTACGAAAAGCTCCTCGCCGCTCTCGACGAGCCGGTCGCTTTCGCCGAGATCTCTCTTGTCACCGACGATCCCCGCACGGGGGAGCGCCGCGTTCGCAAAGGCGAGACCAATCTGGGCGACTTCTGCGCCGATGCCTATCGTACCGTGACCGGTGCTCAGGCGGCTATGGTCAACGGCGGCGGCCTGAGATCTGCCGTAAAAGCAGGTCCTGTCAGTCTGCGCTCTTTGATGGACGTCAATCCGTGGAACAATCCCATGTGTGTCGTAAAAATGTCGGGGCAGGCCGTCTGGGATCTTTTAGAATTCAATTCCCGCAATTTGCCCGACGGCGAGTGCGGCGGCTTCTGCCATGTTTCCGGCATGAGTTATGAGATCGATCCCGCCGTTGCGAGCCCCGTGCTGACGGATGACAAAGGCGTGTTTGCCGGCGTTCGCGAAAAAGCGGCCCGCCGAGTGAGCAACGTGCGCATCCAAGGGCGTCCCGTCGATCTTGCCGCAGAGTACACGATAGCAGGCGATAAATTTTTTCTCATGGACGGGGGCGACGGCAATGGGGGCATCCAAGGCATAAGGCCTCTCATCGTCACAGGGCTGCCCGACGATGTAGCCTGCCTCTTCAAATATGTTACGGAGCATTTGCACGGGAAGATCACCGCCGAAGCGTACGGCGATCCACTAGGCGCCGGGCGGATAATCATCCGCGAATAAAAACGAAGAGGCGGGAAAATCGCTTACCGAGGACTGAGACCTGCGTCGAAAATTTTTTGTCGAAAATTTTTACTTTTGTTTTTGCGAACGACGCTAGGGAAAAGAACCCATCGCAGCTGCTCTTTATTTAAAAGGTGAGCTCATATGAATGAAGAAGAAAAACACACAGCTCTGCAAAAAACGGAAGAGGAACTGCGCCGCTGCGAGGCCTGCCCTCTGCGTCGCGATTGTTTGGCTCCCGTAGGAGGCTTCGGCGCCGCCGACACGCCTCTCGTCTTAGTGGGCGAAGGCCCCGGCGGTGTGGAGGACGATTACGGCTGTCCCCTCATCGGTCCTTCCGGCCAATTATTGGACAAAGCGCTGTGGGCGGTGGGCATCACCCGCGACAGAGTTTACACCACCAACGTGATCAAGTGCCGCCCTCTCAACAACCGCACCCCCGATATAGCAGAAGCGGCTTTTTGCGGCGCCCGTTTTTTGGAAAAAGAACTGGCCGCGATACGGCCGAAGATCATCGTGGCCTTGGGCAGCGTAGCCCTTCACTATTTCGGCGGCAGCGATCTGCGCATCCGCCGAGACCGAGGGCAGTGGTTCCTCACCGCCGGCGGCTATCCTTGCATCGCCACCTATCACCCGGCCTATTTGCTGCGGCTGACGGGAAAAGAACTTGTGCAAGCGAAGTGGGATGTTTTTCACGATCTGCAGGCGGCCCTGGCCAAGGCAAAAGAAGCGGAGCCTGCTTACATTTTCAAAAGCGAAGCAAAAATAAATTTGTTCGATCTTTGCAAAAAGCGGGAGCGGATCTAGTTCACAAAAATTTTTCTTGACTTGCACCGAAGCTCACAGCCTATATTATATGTAAGTTTTATGAACACGATCGGTTTGAAGGAGCGTCAGCACATGCGGGTGGTTTATTTTATTTTGCCTGTGACTTTGATCTTGGGCACCGTCGGCTATCTCTATCTGCGGCTGGCGCTGCCTTTTTCTTTTACTAAGGGCCCCCTCTTCGCCCTGCTCTTTTTCCTGCTGGCCGCTAACAATGTGGGCGCCCGCCTGTTGCCCGCCGCCTGCCCCGCTTTTTTGATGAAAGTGAGCGGCCTGCTCAGCGGCCTCTGGATCGCCCTCATGTTTTATTTCCTGTGGGCGGCGATCCTGCAGCTTTTTCTTTTCATCGTCGCAAAATCGACCGGCGCTCCCTTGCCTTTGGGGAAGATCGCCGCTGCCGTTTCTGTCTTCTGCGTCTGCTTCGTGCTGTGGGGCTGCTATCGGGCCTTCAGCCCGGTGCTGAGGCAGGAAGAGATCGTCACCGCTAAATTGTCCGAAGGCGAAAATTATCGCATCGTGCTACTCAGCGATCTGCACTTGGGACAGATCAACGGCCGCTCCTACAGCGAAGAGCTAACGGCGAAAGTGAACGCTCTGCAGCCGGACCTCATCCTCATCGCCGGCGACATTTTAGATGAGATGCAGCTTTATGTGGAAAAAGAAGGAGGCCTCGCTCCTTTGGCCGAGCTCAAAGCGCCTAAAGGCGTGTACATGGCCTACGGCAATCACGATTACATCGATCGGCCGACTCTGTGGCAAAAAAAGTTGGAGACCGTAGGCATACGCGTGTTGCGGGACAGTTCTGCCATCATCGACGGCAGACTGAAGCTCACCGGTTTAGAAGATTACAGTTTTTACCGGGGCACGGAGCCCATGAAGGCGCTGAGCGCAGACAACGACAAATATTACAGCATCGTGCTCGATCATCAGCCCCGCCGTTTCGCTCCCGCCGCTGCTTTGGGCTACGACCTTTATCTGGCCGGGCACACTCACACCGGCCAGCTCTTTCCCAATCGGCAAGTCACCAAAAGACTTTATTGGCTGGACTACGGCCGAGCCCAATGGGAAAAGATGACCGCCATCACCAGCAACGGCTACGGCTTCTGGGGCCCGCCGGTGCGGACGGAAGTTGCTCCCGAATATGTGCTCATCACTTTGCGAGGCAAAGATCGATCTTGATCTTTCGCGAGATGACAAAAGAGCCTTGCCCCTTGCGGGCAGGGCTCTTTTCGTGTACAATGAGGTTGAAAAAGTTTGCGTCTTTCGAGAACGAGACAAAAAATTTTTTCAAGAGAATGCGGGAGGTCAGGCCATGGTGAAGCTGTCCTTTCCCCGGCCCTTGAGGCAGGGACGCACGGCGTCCCCTTTGGAGCCGGATGAATACGGAGTGCTGGATGTCGGTTACGTCACCGGCGCTTTTTGCGACGGCCGCCCCTATCGCTTGGAGTGCTGGCGCATGGAAGAGCTGCTGATGGCCACGGTCCTTTTTTCTTCTCTTTATTTGGAAACTTATCAGCGGGCGGATCTGCGGCTGCTTTTGGAAGCTGAATGCCTCATCGATTTCGGCAAAGGCGAAGAACGGCCTCGCCTGCAGGCGGCCCTCACTCGCGACGAAGCGGGCGAGCCCATGTGGGCGGTGAACGTGCAGCTGGCGGCGGGAAAGAAAGAATACGCCAAAGTGCTGCCGCCTTTGCGGCGCTACATCATTTAAAAAAGAGCTTTCATGAAGGGAGAGAGGGAAAATGAGTTTGCTGGGCAACATCCTCTGGTTCGTTTTCGGCGGCGCCTTAGCTGGGCTGTGCTGGTTTTTCGTGGGCCTCTTGTGGTGCATCACCATCATCGGCGTCCCCATAGGGATGCAGTGTTTCAAACTGGGACGGATGAGCTTCTTCCCCTTCGGCAGCGAAGTGCTGCCGGGCGGCGGCGCCGGTTCTCTCTTCCTTAATATTTTATGGCTGCTCTTCGGCGGCTTGGAACTGGCGGCGGCTCACGGCGTCTTCGGTCTCATGCTCTGCGTCACCATCATCGGCATCCCCTTCGGCATGCAACATTTCAAACTGGCTCTTTTGGCCCTCTTGCCCTTCGGTGCCCGCATCATCGACGCAGACGAATTGAACATGCATTGAGCAGTCGGCCTTGCGCTTTCTTTCGTTTTCTTTTTATGCTATAATTGATTTTCGAAAAAGAAGCGTCGCCGTTTTGTGCGGCCGTCTTTCCTTAAAATATTTTTTGATGCAGGTGCGTTATGGTAAAAAGCATGACCGGCTTCGGCCGAGGAGCTTACGAAGATCAAAGCTTCAGCTGTACCGTGGAGATGAAGACGGTGAACCATCGCTACAACGAGGTGGCCATCCGTCTGCCTCGCTTTCTCAATCCGCTTGAAGACCGATTGCGCAAACAGATCCTCGCCACCGTGAGCCGGGGCCGCATCGATGTGTTCATCTCCGCCGCCGTGACCGGCGGCGCCGCCGGCAGCCGTTTGAAAGTAGACGAAGAACTGGCGCTGGCCTATCACGAGGCGCTGGGGAAGATCGCAAAAACTCTGGGCGCGGCGGATAACGCTCTCGGTCTCGGCGCAGAGATCCTGCACATCGCCCGTTGCCCGGAAGTGATCGTCCCTCAGGACGTGAGCCCCGATCTGGAAGAATTGTGGCCCAAATTACAGCAGGCAGCGGCTCAGGCCTTAGAACAATTGGCAACCATGCGGAGCGTGGAAGGCGAGAATATCGCCGCCGATATGGCGGCCAGAGCCGACTTGATCGCCGCCAAACTGGCACAGGTAGAAGTGCGAGCCCCTCAGATCGTCAGCGAATATCAGACGAAATTGCAAGAAAGACTGAACGCCCTCTTGGCCGGCGCCAAAGTTCAGGTAGAACCGGAGCGGCTGCTGCAGGAAGCGGCCGTCTTCGCCGACCGCACCAACATCACCGAAGAGATCGTGCGGCTGAAGAGCCACCTGCTCCAGTTCAAAGCTATTTTGCAACAGGAAGTGCCTGTAGGCCGCAAGCTGGACTTTTTGGTGCAGGAATTCAATCGAGAAGCCAACACCATCGGGTCTAAGGCCAACGACTATCAACTGGCCCAACTGGTGGTAGAGATAAAAGCCGAGATCGAAAAGATCAGAGAGCAGCTCCAAAATCTGGAATAGACCGCAGGAGGGTGCCATGGACATCAAGCTCATCAACATCGGCTTCGGCAACATCGTAGCCGCCAACCGCATCATCGCCATCATCAGCCCCGAATCGGCTCCCGTCAAACGCATCATCCAAGAAGCGCGGGACAAAGGCCTTTTGATCGATGCCACTTACGGCCGCCGCACTCGGGCGGTCATCGTCACCGACAGCGATCATGTCATCCTCAGCTCCGTGCAGCCGGAGACGGTGGCCAATCGTCTGAGCAGCAGCGAAGAGAGCGGGGAGGATGAAGAATAATGGCGGCGGCTCCTCACGGCCTGCTGTTGGTGGTATCGGGCCCCAGCGGCGCAGGCAAGGGCACTATCTGCGGTCTGTTGCGGCAGCAGCTGCCTGATCTGGGCTACTCTGTTTCCGTCACCACCAGAGCTCCCCGAGCAGGTGAAACAGACGGGATCAATTATTTTTTCAAAAGCGCGGCCGAAGTTCAAAGCATGATCGCCGACGACGAGTTGTTGGAATATGCCGAGGTGTACGGCAATTACTACGGCACTCCCCGCCGTTATGTAGAAGAACAATTGGAAGCAGGCAAAGATGTGCTTTTGGAGATAGACATCCAAGGGGCGCTGCAGGTGAAGGAACATTATCCGGAAGGAGTATTCGTCTTCATCGTGCCCCCCAGTTTGGACGAATTGTCCAAACGCATCTATAAGCGGGGCACCGACAGCTTGGATGTGATCGCCCGCCGGCTGGCGGAAGCGGAGACGGAGTTGGGCTATGCCCGTAAATACGATTACATTATCGTCAACGATGTGGCGGCCAAGGCTGCGGCTAAAGTGCTGACCATCATGGAGGCGGAACGCTACAAAGTTTCCCGCACCTATTTCATCGTCGACGAGATTTGTCAGCAAAAAGAAAAATAGGAGGCCGAGATCATGTCTATGGTAGATCCATCCATCGATAAGCTGGCGGAAATGGTAGACAGCAAGTACACTTTGGTCATCATGGCCGCAAAAAGGGCCAGAGAATTGACCAAGCCCGGGGTCAACCTGAAGGAGAGGGAAGTGAGCACCGCCTTAAAGGAGATAGCCCGGGGCGAGATCACCTACGAAAAGGACAGAGGCTGAACTGTGTCCGGAGGCAGAGAGATGTTGCAAGGCAAAAAAATCGTGTTGGGAGTGACCGGAGGCATCGCCGTCTACAAAGCGGTTGACCTGGCGAGCAGACTGCGCAAGGCCGGCTGTGAAGTGAAAGTCATCATGACCGCCCATGCTCAGGAGTTCGTCGCCCCTCTCACTTTTAAAGAGATCAGCGGCAACAAAGTGGCCGTCTCCATGTGGGACGCCAACGCAGAATACAACGTGGAGCATATCGCTCTGGCCAACTGGGCCGATCTGTTTCTCATCGCTCCCGCCACCGCCAACATTTTGGCCAAACTGAGCTATGGGATAGCGGACGATCTTTTGAGCACTGCTCTGCTTGCCACCACCGCTCCCGTTTTGGTGTGCCCGGCGATGAACAGCAATATGTATCTCGCTCCTGCCACGCAGGAAAATTTAAAGCGGCTGAAAGAGCGGGGCGTTTTAGTATTGCCTCCCGCTGTGGGGCAGCTGGCCTGCGGCACCTCGGGGCCGGGACGGCTGCCGGAACCGCCCCAGATCGTGGCGGCGGCAGAGGCTTTCTTCGCCAAAAAAGACGGCGACCTGCGTGCCTTAAAAATTTTGGTGACTGCCGGCGGCACCAGAGAGCCTATCGATCCGGTGCGCTTCGTGGGCAACAGGTCCAGCGGCAAAATGGGCTATGCCATCGCTCAGGTGGCGGCGCAACGAGGCGCAGACGTGCTGTTGATCACCGGGCCCTGCGCCCTCCCCGTTCCCGCCAACGTTCAGGTGCAGCGGGTAGAGACTACCCAGGAGATGCTGACCGCCTGTCTGTCCGCCTATCCGAAAACGGACGTGGTGATCAAAGCGGCGGCAGTAGCCGATTTCAAACCGCGAGAAGTTGCGCCTCAAAAGATCAAAAAGAAGGGCGACGAAGGCCTCACCGTAGTGATGGACAAAAACCCCGACATCCTCGCAGAGTTGGGCCGGCGCAAAGAGGGACAGATCTTGATCGGCTTTGCCGCCGAGACTCAGGATCTTTTGGCCAACGCCCGCGAAAAATTGACGAAGAAAAATTTGGATTTGATCGTAGCCAACGATGTCACTGCGGCCGGAGCCGGCTTCAACAGCGATACCAACATCGTAAAATTCCTCTACCCCGACGGCAGGGTGGAAAGTTTGGAGAAAATGGCCAAGCAGGAGGTGGCCCGGCGTCTTTTGGACGCAGCTTTGATTCTGAAACAAAATAAATGTTAGGGCGGCCGGAAGATGAACTCCGCCGCGCATTAAAAAAATATTTCGGTCACGACCGCTTCAGACCGGGTCAGGAGGAAATAGCCGCCGGCATCTTGAGGGGCACGCCTATCTTGGCGGTGCTGCCCACAGGTGCCGGCAAAAGCGTTTGTTTTCAACTGCCCGGTCTTTTGTTGCCTCATTTGACTTTGGTGATCTCGCCCCTCTTGTCGTTGATGAAAGATCAGGCGGAGCATTTGGCAGAGCGAGGCATAGGGGCGGCTTTTTTGGGCAGCCACCTCAGCCGGTGGGAGCAGGGCCGCACATTGGCCCGAGTCCGTGAGGGGGAGATAAAATTTCTTTATGTGTCGCCGGAACGGCTGGAACAAAAAGATTTCATCGCTTTTGCCAAAGACGTGCCTCTTTCTTTAGCGGCAGTGGACGAAGCCCATTGCATCAGTCAGTGGGGCCCCTCCTTCCGCCCGTCTTATTATCGCATACCGCTTTTTTTGGAGCAGCTGCCCGTGCAGCCCCGGCTCTGTGCCTTCACCGCTTCCGCCACGCCCCGGGTGCGGCGGGACATCATCCGCCGTTTGGGGATGAAGGAAGCAAAAATTTTGGTGGGAGGTTTCGATCGGCCCAATCTTTTTTTGGAAGTAAAAGAGACCGAGGCCAAGCCCCGGGCGCTGTTGAATTTTTTACGGGCTCATCGGGGCGAGTGCGGCATCATTTACTGCGCCACCCGCCTTTTGACGGAGGAAGTGTGCAGTTTCGTGAAGCGGCAGGGCTTCAACGCTCTGCGTTATCACGGCGGCCTCACCCCCGAGGAGCGGCGGCTCAATCAAGAGCGCTTCATCGCCGAGCCCTCTCTCTTGATGGTGGCCACCAACGCTTTCGGCATGGGCATCGACAAGAGCGATGTTCGCTTCGTTTTGCACTACAATATGCCGGCCGACTTAGAAGCCTATTATCAGGAAGCGGGAAGGGCGGGACGAGACGGCCTGCCGGCCCGTTGCCTGCTGCTCTTCAACGAAGAAGACGTAAGGATCAACAGCTATCTTGCGGCGAAAAACAATGCCGCTCCTCGATTGCGGGCCCAGAGCGAAGAACTTTTGGCAAAAATGTTGGGCTACTGCCGCAGCAAGACTTGCCTGCGCCACTGGCTTTTGGCTTATTTTGGAGAAGAGAGCCCGTCCCGCTGCGGCAATTGCGGCAATTGCCGCAGGCCCTCGCTGTGGGAAAATTTTTTCGGCTGAGCGTCGAGCCGCAAAAAGGCATGAGAAAAGGGACCGCTTTTGCGGTCCCTTGCCCGATACGAAAAAGAGAAGTCTTTCTCAGCGCCGCTCTTTGATGCGGGCAGCCTTGCCGGTCAAATTGCGCAGATAATACAATTTTGCCCGACGCACGATGCCCCTGCGGGCCACGACGATCTTGTCCAGACGGGGGCTGTGGAGGGGGAACACCCGCTCAACGCCTACACCGTAGGAGACACGGCGCACGGTGAAGTTCTCTCTTACGCCGCTGCCGCTGCGGGCGATGCACACGCCTTCAAAAACCTGGATGCGTTCTCTGGTGCCCTCGACTACTTTTACATGCACCTTCAAGGTGTCGCCGGGGCGGAAGTCGGGAATGTCGTTGCGAAGCTGTTCACTCTCTAAAACTTGGATGATGTTCATTCTTTCCTCCTGTTGTCATAGACGTTCGTGTCTTCTCCCCGAGCCCGAGCCGCTGCGCTGCAGCCGCCGCCCCCGGCGTTTTTCGTCAAGGCCGGCCAGAGGGGGCCGAGCCCTTCGCAAAAACTGCCGTGCCGTGAAGGCAGGGACGTTGGGCACGGGGACGATCAAAACAGAGGACCGCCCGTATTACCGTCACATTATACCAAAAGCCGCCGCCCTTGGCAAGGGTCTGCGAAAAAATTTTCTCTTCCTTCGCAGGCTTGTTATTTGTCAAAGTAAACGCAAAGTGCGGCTTCGGTCTTTTTCATTTACTCTGACGAAAGGGGTATTTGCGTTTGCTCTGACGAAGATGTATTTACATTGATAATTGATCTTCCTTCGCAGGCATCGAGTTTTCAAAAAAAGCAAAGAAAATTTTTCGAAGCCTTCACGCTCCCTATCTCGCTCTTGAGGCCCTCGGGCCGCAGTTTTTTTATTTTGAGACGAACACGAGACGTTCGGCCTCACACTTCCACCCGCACGGTGCTGCTCATGTGAGGGCCGACCCCTGCCTTGCTCACTACGATCTTTTTATCGATCCGCTCCGCCAGACCGTTGACGTGAGAGATGATGCCCACCAGCCGCCGCCCTTCTGCCAATTCGTATAAGGTCTGCACCGCCTGCTGCAGCGCTCCTTCGTCCAAACTGCCGAAGCCTTCGTCGATGAAGAGAGCATCAAGGCCCAAGCCTCCCGCTTCTTTCTGCACCACATCGGCGAGGCCCAGAGCCAAGGCCAAACTGGCCTGAAAACTTTCGCCGCCGGAGAGAGTCTTCACGCTGCGCAATGTGCTGTTGTAGTGATCCCGCACCGCCAGCTCCAGCCCCGTTTTGCCGCTCAATTTGCCGCTTTCCTGCCGCTCCAGTTCGTAGTGCCCCTGAGTCATCTGCAAGAGCCGCACGTTGGCCTCGGCCAGCACCTGATCGAAGTAGGCCTGTTGAGCGTAAGTCTCCAAGTCCAGCTTCTGCTTGCCGCTGAGCTTGCCGTTGGCGGTGTCGCTCAAGCCTTTATAAAGAGAGAAGTTGCCGCGGGCTTCTTCCAAAGCTTCCCGCTGTTTTTCCAACTGCCGGCAAATTTTTTTGTTGTTGTTCAAAACGGCGAACTGTTTTTCTTTTGCGTCGTTCAGCGCCGTGAGCCTCTCCTCTGCCTCGGCCTGTTCCTCCTTTGCCGCCTGCTCCGCTTTTGCGTCGTAGGATCCCAGTTCCTTCGCTCTTTCTTCCAGCATTTTCGTTTTGCTTCGATTTTCCGTCAGGGCCTGCAGACAGCGCTGTTTTTCTTTTTCCCAAGCCTCGAACTTTTCTTTGAGAGCTTGGGCTCTTTCCTGCAGCTCTTGCAGCAAAACGGCCGCGCCCGCCGCCAAAGAGAGGCCGTAAGAAGCGGCCAGCTTCTTGGAATTTTCGTCCGCCGCTTGCCGTCGGCCCTGCAGCCTGCTGCGCTCTGTTGCTGCGTCCTGTAGACTTTTTTCCAAAACAGGCGCTTTTTCTTCCGATGTTTTTACTTCCTGCTGCCACTGAGCTTCTTTTTCGGCGACCGCTCGTAAAGAGCTGAGTCGTGCGGTCACTGCCTGCCGCTCTTGCAGCAGCTCTTCTTTGTGCCGAGCGGCGGCCCGGCAGATGGCCCCCACTTCCTCTTCGCCGTATAAAGCTCTGCCCCGAGCGGAAAAATCAGCCGAAGCTTTTTCCTGCTCATCATGAGCGTGGCCCGCCGCTGCGGCTGCGGCGGCTTGAGCGGCGGCGGCAGCATTGGCAGCTCGTTCGGCTTTTTGCAAGCCACCTTGTTCGGGAGCGTCCGCAGAAAGCACGGCCGGGGCCGGATGCTGCCGGGCCCCGCACACCGGGCAGGGCTGCCCCGGCTGCAGAGAGCGGGCCAACAGCCCGGCCTGGGCGTCGAAAAAGGCTGTGCGCAGTTCAAGATAATTTTTTTGAGCGAGCTCCGCCTCTTTTTTTGCTTTAATGTAAGCGTCTGCCTTGGCCCGCCCCTCTTTGACCGCCGCATCGTAACGTTTATAGGCCGTTCTCAGTTCGTTCAGTTCCTTCTCTTTATTTTGCAGCTGCAGTTCCTGCATCTCGAGCCCCGCCAGTTCACGCCCGGCCTTGCGGGCCGCATCCAGAGCCTGACGAGCGGCCGTCGCTCGTTTTTCTCCCCCTTCTTTGGCTGCGGCGGCCGCCTTCTCCCGCTCCGAACTTTTTTGCAGTTCCCGCTCCAAACGCTGCGTTTCTTCCAGCGAACTCTCCAATCGTTTGCGCTCTTCTTCGATGCGCAGGCTCTCGCTCCCGGCTGCCTGGGCCTCTGCTGCCTCGGCCTGTACGGCGGCGTTTTTTTCGCTCAAGATCATTTCGTTCCTGCGGCAGAGCTCCAGTTCTGCCTCGCAGGCTGCAGCCTGCTGCCACCGCTCCAGCTGTTTGCCCAGCTCTTCTTTTCTTTTTTGCAGATCTTGCAGAGCCGCGCCCCTCTCTTCATAGGCTGCCTCTTCTTGGCGCACCAGTTGCCGCAGCAAATCCAGCGCTGTCCCAAGGTGCAGGCCAACCGCTTCCGGTCCCAATTCGGCGAGAGCTCTTTCTATCTCCGGTCGATCGGCCGCTTCTCTTGTGTTCAGGCTCTGCTCCAAGCTGCGCCGCAGCTCTTTATATTTTTCTTCCCACTCTGCGGCTTTGGCCTGCAGGCCTTCCTGCCAGCGGCGGTAGAGACCGGTGCGGAAGATATCTTGAAAAATCTTTCTTCTCTCGGCCGTGTCCGCCATGATGATCTTTTGAAAATCGCCCTGAGCGATGAGGGCGATCTGAGTGAATTGCTCGTAGTCCAGACCCAGCAAGTTTTCGATCTTTTGATTCACGTCTCGAACTTTGGAGGCCAAAAGCTCGCCGTTTTCATCGTAGAGATAAGCTTCGGCGCTGTGCTGTGTGTTGCCTTCGCCTCTTTTTTTCGGCCGCTGGTAATCGGGGCTGCGCCGCACCCGAAACAGTTTACCCTGAAAAAGAAAAGTCAATTCGACAAAAGTTTCCCGCTCCGGCTCCGCATAAAGGCTGCGGAGCAGACCGGGCTCGTCTTTTTTGTAGCGGCCGCTGGCCTTACCGTATAGGGCGAAGGTGAGAGCGTCGAAGATGCTGCTCTTGCCGGCGCCGGTGGGCCCCGAGATGAGGTAGAGCCCCTGCTCTCCCAATTTGGCGAAATCTATTTGGGCCGTCTCCCCGTAGGGACCGAAGGCGCTCATCAGCAGTTCACACGGTCTCATTGTTCCCCTCCTCCGCCTTTTCCAGCGTTTCTTTAAGAACCGCCAGCTGTTTTTCTTTTAAAGGCTCCCCCTGTTGTTGAAAATAAAAAGCGGCGAAAAGCTCCATGGGACTGCGGGGCCGAGCTTCTGCCGGCGAGGCTGCGGCCGCGGCTCTGCGTCTTCGCTTTTCGTATGTGAGGCTGAGGGGCCGGCTGTAGACGGACTGCAGCTTGCGCATAGCCTCGGGCACCTCTTCTTCGTCGGTCAAAACGAATTGGATGAAATCGTCCCGTGAACGGCTCGCATAAAAGGCGGGGTCCATCAGCTCCCGATAGCTGCCTTTCAGCTGCACCAGATCCCGCAAAGGGATGAGAGGCAGCTGCCGTAGGGCGAGGCTGCCCTTGGGGCCCAGTTCGACCACCGTCAAGCTTTTTTGCTGGCCCGCTTCTTTGCCGCCGTATTTTAAAGGCGTGCCCGCATAGCGAAGGTTCTCTCTTCCTCCTACGGCCTGAGGCCGATGGATGTGGCCCAAGGCAGTGTAATCGAAGGCAGAAAAAAGTTCTGCGGCCGCATTGTCCAGCCCTCCCACTTGGATGAGCTCATCGGTGCCGCTAAAGAGGCTGCCTTGCACGTATTGATGAGCCGCCAGCACATTGCGCTCTTTTAGATCTAATTCTGCGGTGCCCAAAGCAGCGTTCAGGGCGCCGTTGTAATCGACTATCTCTTTTTCGGGGAAGAAGCGGCGCACCGAAGCGGGGCGGATGAAGGGCAACAGAAAAAAATTCACCGGACCGTATTCGTCTTGCAACGTTATCTTTTGCACTTTACCGGCGAAGGCCGGGGCCAAATAGATGCCGCTGCGGACGAAAAAGTCTTTGCCGAAAGAGAGGCGGGTGACTGAATCGTGATTGCCTGCGATCGCCATGACTTTGCAGCCTAAATCTGTCAATTTTTGCAAAAAAGTTTCGAAAAGATCCATGGCGCTTTCTGCCGGCACCGAACGATCGTAAACGTCGCCGGCGATGAGCACCGCTTCGGGCCGCTCCTCTTCGGCGTAAGCGGCTATCTCATCCAAAATATATCCCTGATCTTCCCGCAAGTCGTAACCGTTGAGGCGAAGGCCCAAATGCAGATCGGCCAAATGAAAAAATTTCATGTGCGTCCTCCCGCTGTCGTTTTATCTCTGTTTTTTCATTATATCATAAAGCCGCAGGAGTTAGGACCGCGGCCGCGGAAAATCGGCGCAAAGAAAGAGCCCGGCAGATCGGCTGCCGGGCTTTGAAAGTCGCACTCAAAAGCAAAAACTTTTTCAGTCGATGATATTTTGTTTGTAATCGTGGTACAAGGTCACCAATTCTTCCATCAACTCGATCATTTCCACCTTCAAGCGGGAAGCCTTGTCGTAATCTTTGTTGGCGATGGCCCGGCGCAGGCTGGTGAAAACGCTCAGCTCTTCAAAAGAATCCTTGGCCAATTTGGTCCGCAGCCCTTGGATCTTCCGCCACAGAGAAAGATCGCAATCGGTGCAGGTGTCTGCGGCGTGGAGCTTGCGCATGGCGATGACGGCAGCGATGTTCTCGGGGATGATGCGGCTGGTGAGCTCGGTGCACCAGCGGATGAGAGCGCCTTCTTTAAAGGACTGCAGATAAGCAGCCTTGAGGATATCGCCCTGAGTCAGCACCTTTACCTTCTCCGGATATTTATCGAAGGCGATAAGGTTCTCCCACACGGTAGCGGGAGGCTTGCCGAAGAGCCGGTCTCTTTCAGCGGCGTTGAAGTCTTCGAATACATCTTCTTCGGTGCGATACTGCCGGTCTTTTTCCAGATAGAAGCCTTCTTCGCCCGCTTCTTTGGAAATTTCTTTCTCCAATTCTTTCAGGCTCTTGCCTGCATCGACGCAGGCTTTGATGCCGTCCAAGCAGGAAAGATAGAAGGCGGCCAGTGCGATGTAAGTGTTGGTGTAAGGATTGGGCGAACGCATCTCGATGCGGGTGGCCATGGGGCTCTCCAGATCTCTGATGAGGCCGGCCAAAATGGTGCGGTTGCGGGAAGGCACCTCGGGGCTGATGCCTAAAGAGGTGACGATGCACACCGGCGCTTCGAAGCCGGGCTTCAAACGATTGAGGGAATCCAGCGTGCAGGACACCAGCGGGTTCACTGCTTCGTAATTTTTCAAAAGTCCCATGAGGGCGCCGTAGCCGATGGCGCTCAAATAATCTTTTTTCATGTCGGTGGGCGCGAAAAGGTTCACCAATTTGCCGTTCTTCAATTTGGCAGCCATGCCCACATGAGTGTGCTCGCCGCTGCCGGCCACACCGTGGATGGGCTTGGCTTGGAAAGAAACCTCCAGCCCATTGGTGCGGAAAACTTCTTTCACGATAGTGCGGGCCAACAGCTCGTTGTCGCAGGTCTGCACGCCCCCGGCGAACTTCCAATCCACTTCCAACTGCTCCATGACGTGGGTCATGTGGCCGTTGGCATCGATCTGTCCTTTGATGCCGCCGCATTCTTTGTGGCCCATCTCCGGCTCCAGTCCGTACAGCTCTAAAGTTTCGATGGTCTGCTCCAAAGCAGTGCGCACGTTGCCGCGGGTACGCTGCCAATATTGCTCCTGCATGATCTGAGAAGAAGAGAGAGCTTCGATGGGTGCCGCCTCTCTGGGGGTCTTCACCCAAAATTCCAACTCGGTGGCGGAAGTGAAGACCAATTTCTCCACGTCTTCTCTCTTCACATGCTCCAAGCCGGGAATAACAGGGTGTTTGGTCCACAGATCTAAAATTTCTTTTTCCACATAATCTAAGGTGAGCTTGAGGATGGAGCGGCTGCCCACCTGCTCCCCGTTGTGGAGCAAAAAGCAGGGCAGACGCAGGGTGCCTATCATGCGGCCGCTCTCTTCGTCGAAATGCTCATAGTTATAATCTACGAACCAATTGACGGAGGTATCCACCTGCATGTCCACGCGGGCATCGTTCAAAGTGGCGATGCCGGGCAGCACTACGGAGGAGCCGTCGGTCTGAGCGGCGCTGCCGTGGAGGAAGGTGTCCATGTCTTCTTTAAAAACTTTGATGGGGATCTTTTCGTCGGTGTCGTTACCGGCGAAGTCCACGCCCATCAGCGAGACGAATTTGATCTCCGGATGCAGTTCCAAAAGTTCCTGCAGAGCAGCTTCGTTCTGCTGCTCGGGCCTGATCACATACAGCAAATCTTTTTTCTTCATGTTCGGTGCGGCTGCCGCCGCTCTCCTTTCCCTTAACTCCCTCGGCCTGATGTTACAGACTCCCTATGTCCTCCCTAAGCCCGGCCTCGTCGGCTTAAAGAAAAAGACGCCCGGCCGAGGGCATAAACGTCCCGGCCTGCGTCTCCGTTGACTTCATCGACTTTCATTATATCTATTTTCTCTCGCCTGCGCAAGGCAAATTTTGCGAAAGTCACCGCCGCTCCCGCACCGTCTGCTGCAAATATTTTTCCGCCGCCGCAAGAGCGGGATCTGCGGCACCGTCTGCTTTCATCTCCGTCTTTTCATCCGGCTCGATGCCTGTGTTGTGGATGGACGTGCCCTTGGGAGTGTAATATCTGGCAGTGGTGACCTTTACCGCCGTTTCGTTGTCCAAACGATAAACGGTCTGTACGCTGCCCTTGCCGAAGGTGCGGCTGCCGAAGAGACGGCCGCTGCCCGTGTCTTTCACCGCGCCCGCTACGATCTCGGCTGCGGAGGCGGTGCCGTGATCCACCAGCACAGCGAGAGGATACTTCACTTTTTCCAACGCAGAATTTTCTGTGAACGTTCGGCCCTTGCTGTCCACAACAGAGACGATGGGGCCTTTCGGCACCAACTGCCCGGCCACTGCCACCCCCGCATCCAAAAGACCGCCGGGATTAGAACGCAGGTCCAAAACGAGGGCCTTCATCCCCTGCTCTTCCAGTTCTTTGTAAAGACGAGCGAAATCTTCACCTGTATCGTTATTGAAGAGAGCGATGCGGATATAGCCTATTTTGCCGTCGGGCAACAGCCGCCCGGCCACAGACGGATTTTTGATCTCTTTTCTTTCTACACGTACCTTATACTTTTTGCCTTCCTCATCCGCCAGCTCCAGTTCTACTTGGCTGCCTATCTTGCCGCGAATGGCCGCCGCCACCTGCTCCATGTTCATGGTCTTGCAACTTTTGCCGTCTACCGTCAAAATAAGGTGGCCGCTTTTGATGCCGGCCGCCGCCCCCGGATTGCCGGGCAGAGCGGAGATCACCACGAAGTCCTGTCCCTTTTGGCCGAAGACGATGCCGATGCCGCCGAAGCTCCCCTCGGTCATTTCGTTCAAACGGGCGAAGTCTTCCTTGTCCAGATAAACGCTGTAAGGATCATCCAACGCATCCAGCAGACCTTTGATGGCTCCTTCGTATAATTTATGTTTGTCCGCTTTTCCGTCGAAGCTCTCTTCTACGATAGAAAGAGCCCGAAAGAAACGCCAAGCTTCCCGCCCGTCGCCGGTGAGCCGCCCCAACTGCCACAGCACCGCGCCCAAGGTGAGGGCAACAGAGACGACGCAGCAAAGAGCGATCTGCAGAAAGGGGAAGCGAAAAAATTTTTTCACGGTCTACCTCTCCGTCTTTACGGCAAATAATCCAAAGGTTCCGTCACTTCGCCGTGCAGGCGGACTTCAAAGTGACAGTGAGGGCCGGTGGAATAGCCGGTGCTGCCGGCATAAGCGATGACGGTGCCCTTGGCCACGTACTGCCCTTCGTTGACGTTCAGAGCTTGGTTGTGACCGTAGAGGGTGACTATCCCCTGCCCGTGATCGATCATGACGCAATAGCCGTAGCCACCCAGCCAACCGCTGTATACAACTGTCCCGGCATTGGCCGCATGGATGGGAGTGCCGTAGTCTACTGCGATGTCCATGCCCGAGTGGTACTTGGTGACACCGGAGATGGGATGAGTGCGCCAGCCGTAATAACTGGTGATCTCGCCGGTGCAAGGCCACATGAATTTGCCCGGCGGCTCGGGAGCGGGAGCGGCAGGCGCAGGCTCGACCTGTTTATCTTTTTCCAAATTGCGGAGCATGGCGGCGATATTTTCGGAGATGGCCAGCAGACGATCGTACTCTTCGTCCTTAGCGTGTTTGGCCTCTTCTGCCTTGTAGAGGATCTGGGCCCGGCGCTCCCGCACCGTTTCCGTCTCCGCCTCCTGCAGGGCCAGCTGCCTTTTACTGATCTGCACCTGCTCCAACTGCCCTTGTAAGACCACTTGCTGCTTGGTGATCTCTTCTGCGGCTTTTTTCATGCTCTCCATCAAGGCGATGTCTTGTGCGATGACTTTTTGCAGCAAATACATCCTCGAAGAAAAATCGCTGAAATCTTTTGCGCCCAGCAATACGTCCAAATAATTGACGGAGCCGTTGATGTAGATGTCTCGAAGCCGCTGCTTGTAGATGGCCAGCCGCTGCTTTTGTTCTTCCTGCTTTTTGGCCAAAGCCTCCCTATTGACGACGATATCTTTTTCCAACTGCCGCTGCTGCCGCGTAAGGGCCTTGGTCCTGCCCTGCAGGTCGTTAAGTCGATCGAGAACCTGATCCAGTTCGCCGCTGGCGGCCTCCACTTCTTTGCGAGCCGCTTCTTTTTGCCGGGCCATCTCTTCCATCTGCGCCTTGACCTGTTCCAATTCGGCCCGCTTTTCGGCGGCCTCGTCCGCCCAAGCCAGAGGAACAGCCGCAGGCAACAGGAGCAGAGCGACGAGAAGAGCTGCAAAGCCCTTAGTGATAAACTTCATCGCCCTTACCTCACACCCGCAAGAACTTGCGCAAAGAAATGTAGCTGCCCAAGGCACCGATACCCACGCCGATCAGCAAAAGAAAAACAGTTACGTAGTAAAGAAGAGGCGTCGCCGGCAGCATGGGCAAAAAGGCCAGAGTGGAATGGATCCTTCCCAGCATGGCCCCGTAGACGCTGTCCAAAAAGAAAGAGGCCACCACCGCGCCTAAAAAGCCCAAGGTCATACCTTCCAGCAAAAAAGGCCAACGGATGAACCAATCGGTCGCCCCCACATATTTCATGATAGTCACCTCTTTGCGCCGAGCAAAAACGGTGAGGCGAATGGTGTTGGAGATGATGAAAAGAGTGCCCATGGCCAAAAAGAACACCAGTATCAGCCCGCCGAAGCGGATGATGCGGGAAAGAGAAAAAAGCTGCTCCACCACTTCCCGGCCGAACTTGGCGGTCTCTACCTTGGCCAGTTCGCCGATCTTGGGCGTCAGCTCTTTGATCCGTTCGGGACTGTCCACCTGCACATCGAAAGAAGCGGGGAAGGGATTGCTCTCCCCCAGGGCATTCAGCAATTGCTTCTGATCGCCCAGCCGCTCTTCGAAACGTTTTTTCGCTTCTTCTCGGCTGATGGCAGTCACCTTCACCACGCCCGGCAATTTTTTCAAAGTCGCTTCGGTGGCCTTCAATTCATCTGCGGTGCAGCTGTCTTCCATATAAACGGAGATCTGCACCTGACTTTCCAAATATTGCGCCAAATTATTGGTGTTGAGAGAGAGAAGGAGAAAGAGCCCCAAGATCAAAAGAGACACCGCCACCGTGGAGATGCAGGCGGCGCTCATAAAACCGTTGCGGCGCACGCTCTTATAGGTCTCCCTCACGAAATATTCTTTGGTGCTAAAGCTCATAACCGTAGCCTCCGTGCTGCTCGTCTCTCACGATGCGGCCCTTTTCGATAGCCAACACCCTTTTTCCCATGCCGTCCACGATCTCCTTATCGTGGGTGGCCATAACGATGGTGGTGCCGCTGTCATTTATCTCTTTGAAGATCTCCATGATGTCCCAGCTGGTCTCCGGATCCAAATTGCCGGTGGGTTCGTCGGCAATCACCAACAGCGGATCGTTGACGATGGCCCGGGCGATGGCGATGCGCTGCTGCTCGCCGCCGCTCAATTCTCCGGGAAAAGAGTCGGCCCGCCGCCGCAGCCCTACCAGGTCCAGCACGTTCAGCACCCGCCGTTTGATCTTGCGATGAGGCGTTTCGATAACTTCCATGGCGAAGGCCACGTTCTCATACACCGTTCTGTCCGGCAGCAGCCGATAATCTTGAAAGATGATGCCCAGCTGACGCCGCATGAAAGGTATCTCTTTGGGTTCCATCTTGATCACATCGCAGCCGTTGACGAAGATGCTGCCGCTGCTGGGCAGAACTTCTCTGAAACACAGTTTGATGAAAGTGCTTTTGCCTGCGCCGCTGGGCCCCACCACGAAAACGAATTCGCCGGGCTGGATGTGGACGTTGATGTCGGTCAAAGCCGTGTTGCTGCCGTAAACTTTGCTCACATTATTCATTACAAGCACAGTGGTCGACCCCTTTCCGCCGGGTGGCTGCTGTCTGACCCCGAGGGTCCTTTATTATTTCTCCGAATTTTTTCGTTCAAGCTTTTTCCGCTCTCTGCGCCAGCTGCAGAGCCAGTTCCGCATTGGCCATAGCCTTGGCCCGCAGTTTGGCTGCCAAAGCTTCGCCGGCTGCTCCCTGCCGCAAGGCTTCGCCTGCCGCCGCTACCAAAATATCGCTGTCCAATTCATCCACCTTGCCGCCGCTGTAGCCTCCCGCCAATTTGGCGAAGGCTTCGATCTTGGGATCGTAGTCTACCGCCACGAAGGGCGTTTTCATCAAAGCGGCGAAGATGAGAGCGTGAAGGCGCATGGCTATCAAAAGATGAAAATTGCCGATGACCGCCAAAAAATCTTCGGTGCTGAAATCTCGGTCCAAAATGACGCTTTTGGTGCGGACGGAGAGCAACTGCTTCAAACGTCTACAAGGCGCCACATCTGCCGGATATTGCAGAGGCAACAACACCACTTTGGCGCCGACCTCGTGAGCCAAAATATCCGCCGCTCTGGCGATGCTCTTAAGATGAGCTTCTTCCTGCTGCCACTGACGGACGTTCACGCCTATCAGCTTTTCTCCTTTCTCTATGCCGAAAGCACGGAGCAATTTTTCCCCTCGGCCCACATCCTCCGCCGGCAGAGTGAACACCGCATCGGCTGTGACCTGTATAGAGGCGGGGTCCAATCCCAAACGTTCCAACTCCGAAAGAGAATCTTCGTCTCTCACGGTGATGGCATCGGCCTTCGCGAGGATGCGACGGGTGAGAGAACGCAAAAACGGCGAAGAGATGGGGCCTATCCCCTGAGCGTACAGCATCACTCTTTTTCCCAGCAGCCGTCCCAAAAAGAGGATGAAGAGATAATAGAGCAGGCTGCGCCGGCTGGTAACATCCTGTAAAAGACTGCCGCCCCCGCTGAGCAACAGATCGGATCTGACGAGAGCATATATGATCTTGAGAAAGTTGAAGCGATGGATGCTGGCCACTTGATGTTTGACAGCGGTGACTTCGGGCCGACCGGAAATGACGGTGATGGCCGCCTCAGGCTCCCGCAGCCTCAGCGCTTTGACTATGGCAGTCAGCATGGCTTCATCCCCGGCGTTGGCAAAGCCGTAGTAGCCGGATATCACAAACTTGCTCATGAATTACGAAGTTTCCTCCATAAACCGCTGCCCACAGGCAGCAAGAGAGCGACGGCGACCACCGCGATGCAGCCCAACACCGCTCCCAAAAAATATCCGTCCACGGCCCGCCACACGGTCATGATCAGCGGGGTGCGCATGTGGCAGAAAGTTTGCGCCAAAGAGCCCTGCCCGATGACGGCGGCAACGGCGAAAACGCTCAGCAGCCATTTGGGCCAGCCTTTATAAGCGGCAAACACCGCCAAAAAGAAGGCCGGATGTCCGATAAGAAATTCTTTTTCCCGAGGGCGTGCGTAAAACACTTCTTCCAAAAGAGTACGCATCTTTATTTCCAATGCGGGCACGGGAACACCGCCGCCGTGGCCGCTGCGGCCTATGAAGTAGTAGGCTACGAAGGCCAGCACTCCCAAGATCAACACATATTTATAAGAAAGAGGCCGAGAGAGCAGCTCCCGTACGCGCCGGCAAAGCACCGCCGGTCCCTGCCCCGCTGCTTCCAGCAAGTCGTAACGGAAGAGACAGAGGAGACCGCAGCCCAGCACCGGCAGTATGAAGGTGAGCTTCACTCCCCGATAGATATCCAATTCCAAGAAGAAGCGGCTGTCACCCAAAATAGCGGAAAGGAAGAGGCCGCCGCAGAGAGAAACTGCCACAGCCGCTGCCAACAACACAAAAGCTCCTCCCAAGGCTGCCGCCGTTTTTCCGCTTCTGTTCTCCAACGAACGAAGAGTGAAGGCCATGGCCAGCACCGGCCAAGAAGTGACCGCCAACAGTGCCAGGGCCTGCCGAAGGACCAAGCCTCTGCTCAAAATAAGGCCGAGCGAGATGATCGAACCGCTCAGTGCCAAGCCCCACAGCAAATATTTTCCTTTCACTTTGAAGATCTCGCCCACCAGCAGCCAGGCGCCGGCTAAAATGCCCCAGGCCAAAACAAAATATGTCCAGCGAGGCAGAAAGAAAGGAGCGTAAGTTTCGTCGGACGCACTGAAGAGCCCTATGCTCCCCAATTTATAGCCCCGCTTTTCCACAGCTGCTTTGATGTCTTTTACGTAAGCCAAATTCAGAGACATTCTGTCCCGCCCGTTCTGATTAAGATAGAAAGGCCGGAAGTAATTGACGCGAATGTTCCTCTCTTCATCGGTAAGAGCCCAGCGACGCAAAGCGGTCGCAACGCTGATCTTCTTCTGTTCCAGCCCGTCTATCACGTAAGCGCGGGCCACCTTGCAGTCCACTGCCTCTGCCAGTTCTCTGTAACCGTTGATGGGAACGAACTGCAACTGAGTGTAGTGCTCCAAAAGCACCAGCGGCAGTCCCCTCTCTTTCATTCTTTGAGCCAGATGCCCGATCTGATCGGGATAACCTACCACTTCTTTGCCGCAGGGCATGAGGGCGATGGCCTTCACGCCGCTGTTTTGCAGCCTCCGAAAAATGCTGTCGATCTGTTCCGGCTTGACGTTGGTATAGTTTTGCGGTCGAATAATAACGGAAAAGCCGGCCCTCGCCACCTGCTGCAGATCACGTCTGGGCAAACCCAAAGGAGCCTGCCAAAGGCCCAAAGGTTCAGAGTAATCATCTTCGGGCACCAAGGCGGTACTGCCCAACACCCGCAGCAGTTCCGGCCGGCCGGCTACGAAACTGACTCGTTCTTTGCCGTAGCGAAGGATAAGGTCTTCCGTCAGATCGGCGAAAAGCTCCTCGTCCTCCCCCTTGGCGATATAGATCGTATTTTTTTGAGGCTGTTCCTGTGCAAGGACAGTCTTAAAGGGACCAAGATCGGCCCCCAAAAGAGCGGCCCGAGCCAGATCGGTGCCGCTGATGGCTTTGATCTGCCCGTTGACCGTCAAACGCTCCAAAGTGGTGTCGAAGATCATCAAGCTGTCGATCCCCGCCTCTTTGAATTTGGCCAACACTTCTTTTTCCGGCAAGCCTTCCAAAGCAGCCAATCTCCGCAAGTTCTCATACTCCGCAGCCATGGTGACGCCGTTGTTGGCCTCTTCGACCCGGTAACGTTGGAAGTTGAGCCAAAGGGCGCAGCAAAAGCTTATTAAAATGCAGAGACACAGACAGAACCTGCAGCGGTCTTTCATCTCATCACCTGTTCTTGCTTAGCGTTTTTTCTGCTGGCTGCGCAGATAACTTTCCACGAAGTTCATGAGGTCGCCGTCCATCACAGCCTGAATGTTGCCGGTCTCACAGCCGGTGCGATGATCTTTCACCAGTGTGTAAGGTTGGAACACATAAGAACGGATCTGGCTGCCCCATTCGATATTTTGATATTCTCCGGCGATGTCGCTGACCAGAGCTTCCTGCTTGGCCTTCTCCAAAGCGTAGAGTTTGGCCCGCAGCATTTGCAGACATTTCTCCCGATTTTGGATCTGAGAACGTTCGTTCTGACACTGCACCACGATGCCCGTGGGCAGATGAGTCATACGCACGGCGGATGATGTTTTGTTGACATGCTGGCCGCCGGCGCCGCTGGAACGATAGGTGTCCACCCGCACCTCGTCCATGTTGATGTCCACCTTAACTGTATCGTCCAATTCAGGCATCACATCGCAAGCCGCAAAGGAAGTGTGACGGCGGGCGTTGGCGTCGAAGGGAGAGATCCGCACCAAGCGGTGCACACCTTTTTCGGAACGAAGATAACCGTAAGCATGGTAGCCGTTGATCTGGATAGTGGCCGATTTTATCCCGGCCTCATCGCCCGGCAAAAGATCCAAAGTTTCCAGAGTGAAGCCCTGTTTCTCCGCAAAACGCGAGAACATACGCAACAGCATACTGGTCCAGTCCTGAGCTTCGGTGCCGCCGGCCCCCGCATGCAAAGTGAGGATGGCATTGTTGGCATCGTATTCGCCGCTCAAGAGCAGGCCCAGTTCCAAATGCTCTACATCCTGCTTCACCTCGGCATACAACGCTTCGATCTCCGGCAGCAAGCTCTCGTCTTCCTCTTCCTCCGCCATTTCCCGCAGGGTATCAAGATCGGCCACTTTGCTTTTCAATTTGGCAAAACCGTCGACCTCTTCTTTTAATGCGGCCACATCTCGAGTGATCTTTTGCGCTTCCTCCGGCTCGTCCCAAAAGGAAGGCGCCCCCATTTTATGTTCTAATTCGGCAATGCGCTCGCTTTTTTGGGCGATGTCAAAGAGATCCCCTCATTTCCTCTAATTTTGTTTCCAGGGCGGCGATAACGGGTCGATATTCTCCCAGCAACATTTTTTTCAACACCTTTCGTCGTTTGCTTTTGTTATTTTATGCGTCTGCGGGTCTAGACCTCGGGGATGTCGTTCTCTTCTCCCGCAGGGGCCGTAGGCCTGGTGATAACGTTGACTCTGTAAATATAGCGGACCACATCGTCTTGGATAGCGTCCAACATGGCCTCGAACATATCGTAGGCTTCGAATTTGTATTCCACCAGAGGATCTTTTTGACCGTAAGCCCTGAGGCCCACGCCCTCCCTTAAAAGATCCATGGCGTCCAAGTGTTCCATCCAGTGATTATCCACCACTTTCAGCATCACCAAGTTCTCCAGCTCACGCATGAGAGGAGCGCCCACCGATCTTTCTCTGGCTTTGTAGTTGTCTTCAGCCACTTTGTACAGATATTCTTCCAACTCGTCGCGGCTGAGATTTTGCAGATGATCGAGCTTCAATTGGCCGTGATAAGCGTAAAAATCTTCGGCATAATGCACCAGCGCCTGCATATCCCAGTCCTCCGAATAAACTTCGGGAGGAGCGTACATGGCCATGGTGCGGGCCACCACTTTTTCCACCATCTCCCAAATGGTGGCGTGCAAGTCTTCCTGACGCAGGATCTTTCGCCGCTCGGCGTAGATGACCTCTCTTTGCTGATTCATCACGTCGTCGTATTCCAACACATGCTTGCGGATGGAGAAGTTGCGGGCCTCCACCTTCTTCTGGGCATTCTCGATGGACTTGGTGACCATTCTGTGTTCGATGGGCTCGTCATCTTCCATGCCCAGCTTATCCATGATGCCGGCGATGCTCTCGCTGCCGAAAAGGCGCATCAGGTCGTCTTCCAAAGAAAGATAGAAACGAGAAGAGCCCGGGTCGCCCTGACGAGCACAGCGGCCCCGCAGCTGATTATCGATGCGGCGGCTCTCGTGGCGCTCTGTGCCCAAAATGTGCAGACCGCCCAGTTCGGGCACACCTTGTCCCAGTACGATGTCGGTGCCCCGGCCTGCCATGTTGGTGGCGATGGTGACAGCTCCGTACTGGCCGGCTTTGGCGATGATCTCCGCTTCTTTTTCGTGATACTTGGCGTTGAGGACGTTGTGAGGTATGCCCCGGCGCTTTAACATAGCGCTCAATTCTTCCGACTGAGCGATGCTGGTGGTGCCTACCAGCACCGGCCGCCCCGCCTTGTGGCACTCTTCGATCTCTTTGGCGGCTGCCCGATATTTAGCCAGCCGCGTTTTGTAGATAACGTCGGGATAATCGGTGCGGATCATGGGTTTATTGGTGGGGATCACCACCACGTCCAACCGATATATCTTCTGGAACTCTTGTTCTTCTGTCTTGGCGGTGCCGGTCATGCCCGCCAATTTTTTGTACATCCTGAAATAATTCTGGAAGGTGATGCTGGCCAAAGTTTGGCTCTCCCGCTGCACCTTCACGCCTTCTTTCGCTTCGATGGCCTGATGAAGCCCTTCGGAGAAGCGGCGGCCGAACATCAAACGGCCGGTGAATTCGTCCACGATGATGATCTGCCCGTCTTTCACCACGTAGTCTCTGTCTCTGTGCATCAGCGACTTGGCTTTAAGGGCGCACATCAGTTGATGAGCGTAGTCCACACCGTGAGTGGTGTCGTACATGTTTTTCAGGCCCAGCATCTTCTCCGCTTTGGCCACGCCCGCTTCGGTGGGAGCCACCTGCCGCTGCTTCTCGTCGACGGTGTAGTCTTCTCCCTCCTGCATGCGGTTCACTACCTTGGCCACTTTTTCGTAAAGATCGGTGGAAGCTTCGCCGGGGCCGGAGATAATCAAAGGAGTCCTGGCCTCATCGATCAAAATGGAGTCCACTTCGTCCACGATGCAATAGTTCAGCTCCCGCTGCACCATCTCGTCCTCGCTGACCACCATGTTGTCCCGAAGATAATCGAAACCGAACTCGTTGTTGGTGCCGTAGGTCACATCGGCAGCGTAGGCCGCTTTACGGGTGATGAAGTCCATCTCGTGAGTGATCAAACCCACCTTCAGGCCCAAAAACTGATAGATACGGCCCATGTCCACGCTGTCGCGCTTGGCCAGATAATCGTTGACCGTCACCACGTGCACGCCTTTGCCGGTGAGCGCATTGAGATAGACCGGCAAAGTTGCCACCAAAGTCTTGCCTTCGCCGGTGGCCATCTCGGCGATCTTGCCCCGATGCAGCACGATGCCGCCCAAAAGCTGCACGTCAAAGTGGCGCAGACCGGTGACCCGCTTGGAGGCCTCACGCACCACCGCAAAAGCTTCGGGCAGGATGTCGTCCAAAGTTTCGCCCTTTTGCAACCGCTGTTTAAAAATTTGCGTCTGTCCCGCCAGCTTGGCAGAGCTGAAGCCTTCGTATTTTTTCTCCAACTCGTTGATCTTATCGACCAACGGCTGCATCCCTTTCAATTCTTTTTGATTGGGATCGCCGAAGATCATCTTCATCAAACCGTCTAACAAGATCTATCACTCCTCATGCATCGAGTCAAACACTTTATCTAGTGTAGTATTATATCAAATACGCCGAAGATATGCAAAAAAAGATGAGTAAAAAATAAAAGAGCGAAGGCACCGCCTGCCGCGGCCGCGCCTGCTCTTTTTTCGCTTTGACCTTTCGCGAAAAAACTTTTTTTGAAAAGGCAGAGAGTTTTTCAAAAAACTTTTTCGCAAAAAGTTTGATGTTTTTTACAAATATAATTTTCTATGAAAGCTATCGCAAAATTTTCGAGCTTTTCGAAAAACGAAAAAGGATGCGGTCTTGCTGACCTGGTCTTTGCCCCCACACTCGCCTGCCGGAGGCTTCGCTCCTAAGCTTTTGCTCCCCACTGCAACCCCTCTCGTCCCCGTTTTCGGAGACGGCAGGCCTTACATCTACACCGCGCCATGCTCACAGAGACCTTTTCTCTGCTTACGTGGATCGTTTTGCCCGCGACTGGCCTCGACTTGCAACCACAGACCAAGGCCGCACCCACTTCATTATACGGTAAAATTTTTTCGCCCGCAAGCCTCGCCACCCCTTTTATTATTTTAAATAGTATGCTATACTTTGAGAAGCAACCGAAGAGCTTTGCTCTTTTGAAAGATGGGTCGTGTTTTTGATGATAGCCCTGCCCAGAGTTTTGGATTTTCCTCTGGATCAAAATTGTCATCTCGTTTGCGATTTCTACCTGCAACTGTTGGAGACCAAGAACCGTGCGCTCTACCTTCACAGCCTGCAGGTGGCCAATTACGCATTGAGCACCGGCATCCAGATGGGGCTGTCCAAAGCCGAAGCAGGCCGCTTGAAGATGGCCGCTCTGCTTCACGACATCGGCAAACTGGCCGTGCCCAATTTGATCCTGGGCAAGTTCCCCTATCTTTCTACCCGAGAGCAGCAGGTCTATAAGCGGCACCCTGTTGCCGGCGCCAGCATGTTGGAGAACCTGCCCGCTTTGTCGGAGGTGGCGCTGATGATCAGCTGCCATCACGAAAGATGGGACGGCAAGGGCTTCCCCCGCCGTCTGAAAGGGCAGAACATCCCCTTAGGCGCCTCCATCATCGCCGTGTGCGATTATTACGATCGTTATCTCAATCCCTGCATGGAAAATTATCGCTCCGAGCATTCCCGCTCTTTGATGGAGCTGAACAACTTGGCCGGTCAGGCCTTCGATCCTCTGGTGGTGCAGGCCTTCACTCAAGTTCTTTTGGGCAAGACCGGACAGTAAGACCTGCGCCTTTCGAGAAAGAGCTGCGAAAATTTTAAACTATCATGAACGACGTGAGCCCGAGGCTGGTTGCCCCGGGCTCTTGCTTTTGATCGACGGCTATGACGGCCGTCGCTTTTTTATTTTTCCTTCAAATATTCCCCTGCTTTTGAAAAAATTCTTCGAAAGCTTTGGCTGCCGGCGAGAGTCTGGACCCTGCCAGCCGAAAAAGAGTTTGCGAGAAAGACAGACCTTCGCCTAAAAGGAGACTGTGCCCCAGCTCATCGTCCAATTCTTCCTCGCAGGCCGCCGCCACTACCGCCGCCAGCCCTCTGCTTTTGGCGAAGGCCAGCACCGTGTCGCCGATGGAAGCCAAAAAGCGAGCGTCTAAATTGAAACCTTCGCTGTTGCAGGCTCGCTGCAGCAGGCTGTACATGCTGAAGTTGCAGCACAACGGCACGCCCCTAAGCCGCGCCAGCGGCAGTTCTTCTCCGTCTCGAAAACCGCAGGCGTTTTCTTTTTCGTAGACGAGATAAAGATACTCCCGCTGTCCTCCGTATAAAAGGAGCTCTTCGGCCTCGGCCACCGGCGCATTGGCGTAAGCGAAATCGCTGCTGCCCGAAGCGATATGGCGCAGCTGCTGATCGATCGCCTCTTCCCTCACCTGAAAAGTTATGCCGGGATGGATAGCGGCGAAAGGCACCAAGTAGCGCTGCAAAAAAATGCCGCTTTGAGTGGGAGCCACACTGATGCGCAAAAGACCCGCCGCTTTGCTGCTTTGGCTTTGCATGTTGAGCTGCAGATTTTCTTCCTCTTCGCACAGCCTTTGGGCCACTTTCAAAAAGTCTCGGCCGGCCGGGGTCAGGCTCACGCCTCTTTTGCCTCGGGCTGTCTCTAAAAGGCGGATGCCGTAGTGCCGTTCCAAAGTTCTGATCTGGGCGCTGAGAGCAGGCTGAGCTAAAGCCAGCTTGCGGGCGGCGGCAGTAATGTTGCCCGTTTCGGCAACTATCAAAAAATTGCGGTAAAATTCAAAATCCATCGTTCCTCCGGCAGTCGATGACGATAAAGTATATTTATATTTTCTATAAGATAAATATATTTCACTTATCTTTGGCTTTATTCTATAATAGGTGCCATAAAAAAACAAGGGAGCATCCTTCAATGTCCGGGAAACGTCTGAAATATTTATTGGCCGGCCCCTCGCTCTTTTTGCTGACGGGCTTTGCTCTCGGCGGCAGCTTCGGCTATAAAGCCGCTTTGTCTCTGGGCCTCATCATCTGGATGGGCCTGTGGTGGATCACCCGCCCCGTTTACATCGGCATCACCGGTCTCTTGCCCATCCCCATCAACGCCGTCTTCGGCCTCATCCCTTCGGCGCAGCTCATCGCCCAATATTTTTCCGAAGTGGTGGTGCTGCTCATCGGCGCAGATTTTATCTGCCAGACTTGGAGCCGCACCGGTCTCGATAAACGACTGGCCATGGGCGCCCTTCGCTTCATCGGCCCCAACACCCGCCAGCAGATCGCCGTGTGGCTTTTAGCTTCCACTTTTATGTCCGTCTTTCTCCCCAACGTGGTGGTGGGCGCCATCTTTGTGCCGGTGGCCATCGCCATGCTGAAAGTAGAAGGTGAAGACATCAAGACCAGCCACATCGCTCAGGCCGTCGTGCTGGCCATCGTCTGGGGCGCGGGCATCGGCGGTTTCGGCTCTCCCATCGGCGGCGCCGCCAACTTGGTGGTCATCAATTATATGGAAGAATTGATGGGCAAAGAATTTATGTACGTCGCCTGGCTGTGGCGCTTCCTGCCTCTTTTGGCGCTGGTGATCCTGCTCAATCTCTTCTTTCTTTTGCACATTCCTCTGGAAAAGAGCAACATGCCCGGCTCCAAAGCTTATTTCAAAAAATTGCTGGCTCAACTGGGCCCGTTGACCTACGGCGAGAAGCTGGGGCTCGCCCTCTTCTTCATCGCCATGATCCTTTCTTTCGCCCGGCCTCTTTATGCAGAAGTGATGCCGGGGCTGAGGCCCGCTTACGTTTTCTTCGCCTGCGGCCTCTCCGCTTTCTTCATCAGCCTGAGGGACGAAGAAGGCAACACTCTTCTTGATTGGGCTTATGCCAACGAGCACACCGACTGGGGCCTGCTCTATCTTTTCTCCGGCGGTCTGGCTCTGGGCCGTTTGATCACCGGCACCGGCGCCGCCGATGCTTTGGCCAAATGCATCACGGCCCTACCTCTTGCCGGAGGGCCGGAGACCCTCATGGTCTTCACTGCCTTCACCACTTTGCTGACGGAGATATCGAGCAACACCGGCTCCGCCTCCATCTCTGCGCCTGTGATCATCAGCATCTGCAAAGAATTGAGTTTGGACCCGCTGCCTTATTTGCTGCTGTCCGCCGTCGCCATCAACTGCGCCTACACCCTGCCGGTGTCCGTGCGGGCTTTCGCCGTCAGCTACGGTCTCGATCCTCAGGTGCTTTTTCACAGAGGCATGCTGTTGACCGTCTGCAACATTTTGCTCACCACCGCTGTGGGCTCTCTCATCCTCATCCTGCTGCCAGCTTTCGGCAAACTTTAAAAGAAAATTTTTCCGCACTTGCGAAGGGACATTATACGAGAAGCTCCCCTGCCGGCCTGCTGCCGACGGGGGAGCCTGCTTTTTACGGTGCGATTTTTTCATCATAGGGCGAGCTTCGGCGTTTTCCTCGGGAAACTTTCAAGAAAAACTACTCGAATAAGTCCCGCAAAGGGTTGATGTCCAGCCCCTTGGTCTGTAAAAAGCCTGCCAGATAGGCCCGCTGCAATCTTTTCTTGAAACCTTCCAAGCCGTCGCCGTCGTCGCGGATGACGACCCGATACAATTCCAAGGGCGCTTCCTCGTAACTTGCTTTGGTGTTCACGCCTAAGTGCCCGGTGACGGCCCGAGAGAAGCCCCATCGATGGACGACTTTGAGCACTTCTTCGTTATAGCTGCCGTTGGGATAAGAAAGGCTGCGGACCAAATAGCCGTCGAATCTCTTCTTCAGCCAGTAGCGGGAGGTGGCCGTCTCCCAGGTCAAATATTTCGGCTCTATCTTTGCCAAGGGATCGTGGCTGTAAGTGTGAGTGCCCAATTCCATACCGGCGGCCAACAAAGCTTTGATCTCTTCGTCATTCATGTGGATGGGGTCGCCGATGCATTTATTGACGACGAAGAAGGTGGCTTTGGCCCCGTATTTTTGCAAAAGGGGCAGCACTACGGTGAAGTTGTTTTTGTAGCCGTCGTCGAAGCTGAGAGCGGCGCACTTTTTTACATCGTCCCCTTCTTCCAAACGATGACACAGCTCGGCCACGGTGAGCAGCTGCCAGCCCTCTTCTTTCAAATAACGCAGCTGTTCTTCGAAAAGAGCTGCCGGAAGCAGCAGCGACTTGGGCCAGGGCTTGCCCTTATAGGGCGGCTCTTCTCCCACGCCGTGATACAGCAAAATGGGAGCGGCGGTGGGACAGAAGGCAGCATACTCCGCTTTCCAGCGCTCTTTGTTCAGCAAATAACTCAGACCGGCGGCTATTGTATTGGCGATGATGAGGACCAAGAGAGCCTTACAAACTTTTTTCCACACGGTCTCTCTCCTTCAGGCCCAGGCTCAAGGCCAAAGCCTCCAATTTTTTGAAACGGTGATTGAGCCCCGACTTCCCCAAGCCGCCGCTGTATTCCACCAGCTCCGCCAAAGACAGGTCGGTGTGCTGCAGCCGCAGCTTGGCCACGAAGAGCAAAGGCTCGGGCAATTCTTCCAGCCCGATCTTCTCGCGAAGAAAGTCGATGCATTCTATCTGCCTCATGCTGGAGCGCACGACTTTATTGAGGTTGGCGGTCTCGCAGTTCACCGCTCTGTTCACATTATTGCGCAATTCTTTCAGCACCCGAGCGCTTTCGAAGGTCAAAAGAGAAGCATGAGCGCCGCTGAGGTTGAGAAAACGGGCGATGCTCTCGCCGTCTTTCAAATATACTATGTAGTCTCTCTTTCTCTCCGTGGTTTTCGCTTTCATGGAAAAGCGGGCCATGAGCTTGCTGACAGAGCGGGCCGCTTCTTTGTCGCTTAAGGCGATCTCCAAATGATAATCGCCCGAAGGTTTGGAGATGCTGCCGCCCCCGAGGAAGAGGCCGCGCAAATAGCACCTTCGACCCAGAGAGGTGGCCAAAAGAGGATTATCGGCGTCAGAAAGCCCAAGACCCAATTCATTTAAAGCTTTCACCGTGGCGGGGCTCGGCTCGGCCTGCACCTGATAGCGATTGTTTTTGTGTAAGCGGCGGCTGCGAGTGATGATCACCTTGGCCGGCAATTCGTAGTCGGCTCTTAAAAGCTGCCACACACGCCGAGCAGAGGCGGCATTTTCTGTCACGTAGGCCACGCCCTGCTCCTGTCGGGGAGAAGGCCCGAGGGATGAACTGCCGCCGCTGCGCAGCAACCCCAACAATTCGGCTCTGGCCTCCGGCCCCGCACTGATGGGCAGGCGGGCCAGTTCGTTTTTTACATCGTGAGAAAAAGACACGGCGGCGCCTCCCTTCGAATTTTTCGAAAACAACAGCGGTCTAGCTCACCCTGTTGATGAGATGGCCGATCTTTTCCACATAACAATCCACCACATCTCCCGCTCGCAAAAAACGGGGCGGGTCGAAGCCCATGCCCACGCCGGCGGGAGTGCCGGTGGCGATAACGGTGCCCGCCTGCAAAGTGAGCCCCGCAGAAAGTTCGGCGATAGCTCCGGCCACCGTCTGCAGCATGAACTTCGTGTTGCTGTGCTGCCGCACCCCGCCGTTCACGTAACTTTCGATAGTCAGAGCTTGCGGGTCGCCGATCTCGTCGGCGGTGACGATGCAGGGACCCATGGGGGGTGAAGCCGTCCAAACTTTTTCCCAGATACCACTGTTTGTGACGCGTCTGAAGATTGCGGGCGCTCACGTCGTTGAGGATCGTATAACCGAAGACGTAGTCCAAAGCTTCAGCCTCGCTTACACCGTAGCAATCTCGTCCCAAAACGACGGCCAGCTCACATTCGTAGTCCAAACTGTCCACCAAAGGGGCGTGGCCGCAGATGACGCCGCCGGGAGCGACGGCTTCGTTCACTCGCTTGGAAAAATAAATGGTGGCGGGCCGTTGACCGCCGAAGTCGGCGCTGCTGAATTTGTCCGCCTCCTCGGCGTGCTCTTCGTAGTTGATGCCAAGACAGATAATATCTTGCTTCGGCCGGGGAAGAGGCGCCAAAAGAACCATCTCATCCAACTCGGTAGCCGCGGCGGTCAGCACATCTTCCGCTCTGCTCATGGCTTCCAACGGACCTTGCAAAACGGACCAGCGGCGGATTACTTCTTCCATATCTTTCACGGCCAATGAAGGAGCGAGAGCCGCCAATTTTTTCAGACGATAAACTCTCCCGCCTTCACGAAAAGCCACCAGCACTTCTTCTTCGGCAGCTATGAGAGCGGTGTAAAAACGCATCTTTCTTCCTCCTTCGGGCCAAGGTTCAGCCGGCTTTATTTTTGTTCATACGATCGAGGCCTTGCTTCATAAAGAAATAATCGAAGAACTGTACGCCCCGGCCGAAGAGCCGCAACCGATAGATGAGGGCGATCAACGTCCGGGCCAGCTTGCGGGGATCGTGGCGCACCAGATCGTTTTTGCTGATAAGATGGGCGGGCACCACGGTGATGCCCAGATTGCGGATCTTGTTCACATCGGGAGTGACGGGCATAGAGCCCTCTTCCTGATAAAGTTTCAATTTTTCGTAGGGGATCTCCTGATCGTTCACCACTGCATAATCTAAAAATTGCCGGCCCACGCAGTCCAACAGAGCCCGCACATGCTGATAAGCGCCGAAACCGTCGGTCTCGCCGGGCTGAGTCATCACATTGCAGATATAGATCTTCACCGCTTTGGAGGCGATGACGGCACGGCGGATGCCTTCCACCGCCAAATTGGGCATGACGCTGGTGTAAAGGCTGCCCGGCCCCAAGATCAGCACATCGGCCTTCATGATGGCTTCTACCGCCGCTCCCGCCGCCGGCGCATCTTCCGGCACGATGCCTATCTTGCGGATGCGTTTATTGGCGTGAGAGATCTCGCTCTCACCGGTGACGACGGTGCCGTCGGTCATCTGAGCCTGCAGTTGGATATCGGCCAAAGTGGAGGGCACCACTCGACCCCGCACTTTCAAAATTTGACTGGTGGCGTTGAGGCCCGCCTCCATGCCTCCTTCCGCTTCCGCCATGGCGGCGATGAAAAGATTGCCGAAGCAATGCCCGGCCAAGGGAGAGCCGCCGGTGAAACGATATTGCATCAAACGCTCCATCAAAGGCTCTCTGTCGGCTAAAGCGGTGAGACAGTTGCGCAAGTCACCCGGGGGGATGATGCCCAATTCTTTGCGCAAGCGGCCGGATGAACCGCCGTCGTCGCCGGTGGTGACCACGGCCGTGCAATTGTTGGTGATGTACTTCATCCCCCGCAGCAAAGTGGAGAGCCCCGTCCCTCCTCCCAACACCGTGATGGCGGGGCCGTGAGTGAGCTTGCGTTGGATGAAGATGTTCTCCATCAAAGAGCCGTTCTTATCGGGGATGAGAGCGTTGACCACCGAAAAGATGAGGCGGCGGGTGCCGTAGACCATGAAAGCAAAGCCCCCCAGCAAAAGAGCCAAGCCCACCGCCATCAAGAGGCGGTTGGAATAGCGGCCGGTGGTGAAGTACTCCATTTGAAAGAGCAGCTCCTCTGCCTTGCCCATGATCTGATAATTAAAGAAGAAGGCGAGGCCCAAGGCCGCCAGCAGCACTCCCAACGCAAAGAGCAGCAGCCAGCGTTTGATGTTGATGCCCGGACAAAACCAGCTGATCCAACCCATGTCCCGTCTCCTTCCTTATTGGCCGGACAAAGGGTCTGCCAGTTCCCTGTGGGTGAGCTCCACCTGGTAGCCCTGAGTGTGGAGATATTCGGCGATCTTGTTGGCGATGAAAACGCTGCGGTGCTGGCCGCCGGTGCAGCCCACGCTGATCACCAACTGGCTCTTGCCTTCGGCGAGATACTGGGGCAGCAGAAAGTCCAGCAGCTGCACTTCCAATTTCAAATATTGAAAAGTTTGAGGATAACGGCAGATGAAATCCTGCACTTCTTTATGATTGCCGGTCAAAAAACGCAGGTTCTCTTCGTAAAAAGGATTGGGCAAAAAACGCACGTCCAACACCAGATCGCTGTCTAACGGCAGGCCGTACTTATAGCCGAAAGAACGCACCACGATGCCCATCCTTTTTTGACGGTTCTCGCCGGCGTAAAGTTCCAGCAATTTTTCTTTCAGCTGGGCGGTGCTGAGACCGGTGGTGTCGATCACCGTGTCGGCCTTGGCCTTCACCGGCGCCAACATTTTTCTTTCGCTGGCGATGTTGGCCAAAAGAGTCTGCCCCGAACCTAAAGGATGGCGGCGGCGGGTCTCTTTGTAGCGCCGCACCAAAGTTTCGTCCGACGCATCCAAAAAGAGGAGCTCGTATTTTTGCCCGGAAGCGGCCATCTCTTCCAACACCTGCAAAAGTTTGTCGAAGAAACCGGCGTCCCTGATGTCCACCACCAACGCCGCTTTATCGGTGGAAGTTTGGCGGTAAAGCTCCACCACTTTGGGGATCAGGGGAGCAGGCAGATTGTCTATGCAAAAATAATTCAGATCTTCCAGCGTGCGCACCGTTTGGCTCTTGCCTGCGCCGGACATGCCCGTGATTATCAAAAAATGGGATTGCATCTCATCACCCCTCTGTTCGCTTTGCGGCCGGGCCGCTGCTTTTATTATACACTACCTGCGCCCGATTCTAAAGCCCCCGCCCCCCGCCGCGGCAAAAAGGCAAAATTTTTTCGGCAGAGAGCCGAAGCTGTGGTGTTTTTTGCGAAAAAGACGCGATCTTTTCGACGCGAAGCCGAGCGCCGTCGACTTTTTCAAAATAACTCGGCTTTTTCATCATGGAGTTTTTGCAACTCATCTCGTTTTTTTCGACAGGAGGCTGAGCAGCGTCGGCTTTCGCAAAATAACTCGGCTTTTTCATCATGAAGTTTTTGCAACTCATCTCGTTTTTTTCGATAGGAGGCTGAGCAGCGTCGACTTTTTCAAAATAGCTCGCCTTTTTCATCATGAAGTTTTTGCAACTCATCTCGTTTTTTTCAGCAGGAGGCTGAGCAGCGTCGGCTTTCGCAAAAAGGCGGCGCCTTTTACGGCCCGCTCTTTTCAGAAAGAAGTCGGCTCTTAAAAAGATCCGAAAATTTTTTCTTGACAAGGCCTTGCATTCAGTGTACAATGGGCTACATCAGTTTTATAGAACTTCATCCAGAGTAGCTGAGGGACTGGCCCTATGAAGCTACGGCAACCACGCTGCGGCGTAAGGTGCCAATTCCAACGACTAAGGTCGGCAGATGAAGGACTTCTTCCGAGGAAGACCTCTGTACCATGACCATAGTCTCATGGTACTTTTCTTTTATCTCTGTGCGATTTGAGAAGGGACGAAAATGATCGACTTAGTGAACGTCGCCAAGACTTATTACAGCAAGGCCGGAGACATCAAAGCTCTGCAGCCTACCGATCTCCACATCAACGCCGGCGAGATCTTCGGCATCATCGGCCTCTCCGGGGCGGGCAAGTCTACCTTGGTGCGCTGCATCAATATGCTGGAGCGGCCCAGCAGCGGTCAGGTTTTTGTCGACGGCCAGGAACTGACCAAGATGAGCGAAAAAGAGCTGCGCAAAGTGCGCCGCGGCATCGGCATGATCTTTCAGCATTTCAACCTGCTGGCCAGCCGCACCGTCTACGATAATATCGCCTTTCCTCTGGAGATCCAAGGCCTGCCCAAAAGCGAGATCGCCAAAAAAGTGCAGCCGCTTCTGGAACTGGTGCAATTGGAAGACAGGGCCGATTATTATCCCAGCCAATTGAGCGGCGGCCAAAAGCAAAGAGTGGGCATAGCCAGAGCCTTGGCCTCCGATCCCAAAGTGTTGCTGTGCGACGAAGCCACCAGCGCTCTGGACCCGCAAACCACGAAATCCATCTTGGATCTTTTGCGGAACATCAATAAAAAACTGGGGCTCACCATCGTCCTCATCACTCATCAAATGGAAGTGGTGAAAGCTATTTGCGATCGGGTGGCCGTCATCGAGAACGGCGTCATCGTAGAACAGGGCAGCATGGTGGAAGTTTTCACCCAGCCCCAGCACCCCACCACCAAAGAATTCACCAAAAGCGTCATCAACGCCGAGCTGCCCGAGATCATCAAAAAGATGGACCTCTCCGATACTTATGAGGAAGGCAGCAAACTCATCGTCCGCCTCACCTTCTTGGGAGATTCCGCCGGCGAGCCCATCGTGTCCGGCATGGTGAAGCGTTTCGATGTGGAAGTCAGCATCATTTACGGCAACATCGATCAGTTGAAGGATACTCCTTTCGGCATCCTCATCGTAGAAGTTGCCGGTGAGAAAAACAACATCGCCGCTGCGTTGGATTATCTCCACGCCCGCGAGTTGAAAACGGAGGTGATCGGTTATGAGCTCTGAGATGATAGACCTATTGCTGAAATCATTCTGGGAGACCTGCTATATGGTGGGCGCCTCCACTCTGCTGGCTACTCTCATCGGGCTGCCTTTGGGCGTGATCCTTACGGTGACCCGCCGGGATCACATCCTGCCTAACCAGCCTCTGAACACGGTGCTGGGCGCTGTGGTCAACGCCACCCGCTCCACTCCCTTCATTATTTTGATGGTAGCCATCATCCCTCTCACCCGCTTCATCGTGGGTTCGTCCATCGGCACCACCGCGGCCATCGTGCCTCTCACCATTTCAGCCGCTCCCTTCATCGCCCGCATCATCGAATCCAGTTTGTTGGAGATCAGCCCCGGCGTGATCGAAGCAGCGGAGGCCATGGGAGCCAGCCCCATGCAGATCATCACCAAGGTGCTGATCCCCGAGGCTCGGCACTCCATCGTCTTAGGTGTGACTCTGGCCATCATCAGCCTCATCGGTTATTCCGCCATGGCCGGCACTTTGGGCGGCGGCGGCTTGGGCGACTTGGCCATCCGTTACGGCTATCAGCGTTTTCAAATGGACGTTATGGTGGCCACCGTGGTCGTGCTCATCTTCATGGTGCAGGCCATGCAGTCTTTGGGCGATTGGCTGAGCAAAAAACTGAACAAAAACAAATTGTGATCGATCACTGCGCAGAGCTGAGCGCGATCCGTTCTCACCCGTTTTCAAAGCGGACCTATTTTCACATCATTTATCGGAGGTAAGAAAAATGAAAAAATTAGCGAAACTTTTGACTGTGACTGCTCTCGGTGCCTGCCTGCTTTTGGCAGCCGGCTGCGGCGGCGATAAAAAAGACGAGAAGAAGGCCGACACCAAAGCACCGGTAAAGATCGGCGTCACTGCCGGCCCTCATGCCGAGATCATGGACAACGTGAAAAAGCTGGCCGCCAAGGAAGGCCTGCAAGTGGAAGTGGTGGAGTTCCCCGACTTCGTCACTCCCAACGTCGCTCTCGCTCAGGGCGATCTCTTCGCCAACAGCATGCAGCACGCTCCCTATCTGGCCGCCACTTTGAAGAAAGAGCCTAAGTTCCAATTGGTGGAAGTTTTCAAGACCGTCTCCTTCCCCATGGCCGTCTACTCCGCTAAATTCAAAAAAGGCGACGCCATCCCCGACGGCGCCCTCATCGGCATCCCCAACGATCCTTCCAACGGCGCCCGGGCGCTGATGGTCCTCCACGACAAAGGCTTTTTGAAGATCAAAGACCCGAAAGACGTTACCTCCAGCGTAGCCAGCATCGTGGATAATCCTCACAAGTATCGCATCCAGGAGATCGATGCCGCCAGCCTGCCCAAAGCTCTGCCGGATGTGGATCTGGGCGTCATCAACGTCAACTACGCCCTCGTGGCCAAAATGGATCCTTCCAGAGATGCTCTCTATATCGAAGACCCCAACAATCCCTTCGTCTGCATCTTCGTCACCACCAAGGCCAACGAAAAAGATCCCCGCATCGCTGTTCTGCAAAAAGTTTATCAGTCTGCCGAAAATAAAAAATTCATCGCCGATCACTTCAAAGGCACCATCACCTGCGGCTTCTGAGCTTCTTTCGACATTTGCGTCGGCTTTGCATGAAAAAAGGACTGTCCGAGAGCGGACAGTCCTTTTCTTTATGCTTGCTTTTTTGATTTGAAACTCAAAGTTTGAGCGAGGCCAGCCACTTCTTCACTTCGTTCTTCCCCGCTCCGTTCAAAATTTTTCCTTCCGCGAGGGCGGCACCGGGGCAGCTGCCCCTCAGAGCGGCGTTGGTGTTCCCCATGCCGCTGCCTCCCGACGTTGCGAAGGGCACGATGGTCTTTCCTTTCAGATCGTAGGCTTCGAGGAAAGTGTTGATCAAAGTGGGCGCTTTATACCACCAAATGGGAAAGCCCAGCAGGATCACTTCGTAGCCTTCCATGCCTTCGACCCTTCCCTTCAGCGCCGGGCGGGAAGTCGGATCCGCCATTTCCAAAGAACTGCGGCTCTTTTTGTTCATCCAGTTCAGATCTTCTTTACTGTAAGGCCGCTCCGGCGTGATGGCATAGAGGTCTGCCCCCGCAGCCTCCGCCACTTCTTTCGCTGCTTGCGCCGTCGTGCCCGTAGCCGAAAAATAAGCCGTCAAAATTTTTTTGCTCATCGCAAAGCCTCCTGTTCACGCTGTTTTGTGCAGAATCGAAAAACTTTACTTCATTCTAAAACTTGGACCGCCCTCGAAGTCAAGAGCGGTCCGAAATAATTTTTCTTTTGAATTTAAGAGTTGAGCCGCTGCGCTTTTTTTAAAAGAGCGGCCGGCAAAAAATTCAGGCCAATTGCTCAAGATAGAAGGGCAGGAGCGGCTCGAATTTCACGCCGTACCAGTGAGAAGCATCGTCGATGGTGTTCTCGATGGTCTTCACCGTATAATCGGCGGCGATGCGGGCAGCATCGTAGGCGCTCTTTCCTCTCATATAAGCGCCCACGAAGGCGGAAGCGTAAACGTCGCCGGTGCCGTGGCTGTTCTTGGGGATCCTCTTGTGTTTGTAATAAGAGAGCCCCGATGCGTCCGACACTGCCACGCCGTTGGTGTCCGGCGTGTAACCGACGCCGGTCAGGATGACTGTCTTGGCCCCCCGCTCATGCAAGGCGGTCACCAATTTTTCGATATAGGCCTCGTCATATTGCTCCCGATATTCAGTGCCGGTCAAAAAGCAGGCTTCGGTGATGTTGGGCAAAATGAAATCGGCGGCGAAGGCCAAAGTCTGCATCCCCTTCACATACTCCTCGTCGAAGGCAGGATAAAGTTTCCCGTTGTCGGCCATGGCCGGGTCCACGAAACTTACGCAGCCCGGGGCCCCCATCTTTTGCAAAATATCTTTCACATATCCGATCTGCTTGGTGCTGCCCAGATATCCGGTATAAATGGCGTCGAAAGTTATGCCTTCTTTTTGCCAATGAGCTTCAATGGGCGGGATATCGTCGGTGAGGTCGCGGAAGGTGTAGCCCGTAAAACCGGCGGTGTGAGTGGAAAGCACCGCAGAGGGCAGGATAGCGGTCTCGTGGCCGGCGGCGGAGATGATGGGCAGGGCCACGGTGAGGGAGCACTGGCCCACGCAGGAGATGTCTTGGATGGTCAGGACTTTTTTATAAGTCATCGATGAGTTCCTCCTTCTGATCTTTCAAATGATCCTTATGTCAAAACAAGCGCCCCCGGGGCGCTTGTCCTTCGGCGGTCAAAAAAATTTGCGGCTCACTTGCTGCGAGGCAGCACCACATAGGTGGTGCCCATAGCATAAGGCGCCAGCTCGTAGGGCGAATAGACCAGCTTCACGCTATCCTTATCGATGATGAAATCTTTACTGATCTTTTCTACGGTCATGAAGTCGAGCAGGGCGATGGCCTCGCCGCTGCCGTTGAGCAAAGGCACCGTGCCCCGACGCAGCTTGGCCTCCAGCTCTTTCGCTTTGGGGAGACGGCAGAATCTTTCTGCTTGCAGCCGCTTGCCGTCGCTTTTGTCGTAGACCAAGCCCCGGGCCACATGGCTGGGATGAGCGGCACCTTTGAAATAATAACTGCAATCCAGCTCTACCGCCAAATATTTTTCGTCTTCATAAGCCACGTGCCCGTCCACGCAGCCCTCTACATCCTCTGTGCCCAAATACGGTTTCATGAAGCGATCGATCTCTTTGGCGAGATCTTTATCGATCTTGACGGCTGCTTCACTCCCAGTCGCCGTGGCCGCAGGATAAGACAAACGAAAATTTTGCACCGTCTTTTGCCGCAGAGCCTCCTGCTCGGCGCTCCAAGCCGTTGAAAAAAGACCGAGGGCCACAAGAAAAGCGACGCATAATTTTTTCAGCACGGTCCGCACCTCCCTTATAAGGAAAACTGCCCGACACAAGTCAAGACCCGTCTCGAGCAGTTGCCAAAACAAAATTCAGACGGCAGCGTTTCAATCCACCGGGGAAAAATCGTCTTTACCGACGCCGCAAAGAGGGCACACCCAATCTTCGGGAACATCTTCCCAAGCAGTGCCCGGGCCGACACCGGAGGCATCGTCGCCCACTTCCGGATCGTAAACATAGCCGCAAACATTGCAAACATATTTGATCATAGCATTCTCTCCTTAACATTTTTCCGACAGCCGCGCTGTCTTTTCTTTATTCTATTTCAAGGCCTGTCTTTTGTCAACAAGGTCGAGCCGGAAAAAATCGGCCAGCGAGCGAGCGGCGGCCCTGTTCATCGAAGGCACCGAAGCCAATTCTTCTTCGGTAGCGGCCTTCATGTTCTCCAAAGTTTTGAAATGCTTCCACAATTCCTGCCGCCGCTTGGGCCCTATCCCTTCCACATGATCGAGGATGGATGCGAGGTTGCGCTTGCCCCGCAGCTTGCGATGAAAAGTGATGGCGAAGCGGTGAGCCTCGTCTCGCAAACGTTGGATCAAATGCAGAGCCGCCCCGTCTCTGTCCAACATGATGCTCTCAGAGCGATGAGGAAGAAAGATCTCTTCTTCTCTTTTGGCCAGGCCCACTATGGGCACATCGTCCAAGCCGAGGCCCGTCATCACGGTCAAAGCCGAACTGAGCTGCCCCTTGCCGCCGTCGATCACCACCAAGTCGGGAAGATCTTCGTAATCTTTATAGCGGCGATAAACCACCTCCTGCATGCTTTTGAAATCGTCGGGCTTGCCCTCGGCGCTTTTTATTTTGTATTTGCGGTAATCTTTTTTGCTGCTTGAGCCGTTGCGGAACACCACCATGGAGGCCACCGTCTCCCGGCCCTGGGTGTGAGAGATATCGAAGCAGTCCATGCGGCCGAGAGGTCTGCTCAACCCCAGAGCCTTTTGCAATTCTTCTGCGGCCGTTTCGCCGCTCTCTTCTGCCAAAGGGCCGGTGCGCAGCCGCTCGCCCAGCACTTTGGCGGCGTTGGCTTGGGCCAGCTGCAACAGATCTTTTTTCGTTCCTCTTTTAGGCAGCAACAATTCCACTTTGCCGCCCCGTTTTTGACTGAGCCACTCTTCGATGAGCCGTTGTTCTTCCGGCGACGGGAGGATGGGCACGGCTATTTGTTTGGGGATGGAGGCGGCGCTGTCGTAATATTGTTTTAAGAAGGCAGCCATCACTTCCTCCTCGCCCTCTTCGGCTGCGGTGGGCGGCAAAAAGAATTTCTCCCGTCCCAAAAGGCGGCCGTCTCTCACGAGGAAAAGTTGCAGACAAAGGCCGGTGCTGTTGCCGGCCAGCCCCACCACATCCAGATCTTTTTGTTCGCTGACTGCCGCCTGCTGTTGTTGACGAAGCCTCCCCAACGAAGCCAATTGATCTCGTACTCGGGCCGCCTCTTCAAAATCCAAAGCGGCCGCCGCTTCCTGCATGGAAAGGCGAAGTTCTTTCTCTGCCTCCGCCGTCTGTCCGTCCAACACCAGCGCCACTTGTCGGCAAAGTTTTCGATAATCTTCTTGCGTGATGTGCCCGGCGCAAGGAGCCAAGCAGCGTTTGATGTGATAGTTGAGACAGGGCCGCCCCTGTCTCAAAACACGGCAGGTACGCAATGGAAAGAGTTGGCGAAGGAGACGTAAGGTACCGTGCATGGCCCCCACATCCGCATAAGGCCCGAAATATTTCGCTCCGTCTCGCGTCTGCCGTCTGCTTATCAATAAACGAGGATAATCTTCTTGGAGGGTGAGTTTCAAATAAGGGTAGGTCTTGTCGTCCTTCAGCATGATGTTGTAGCGGGGACGATAGCGTTTGATCAGATTACATTCGAGGATGAGAGCTTCTACTTCGTTGGCAGTGACGATGGTCTCGATGCTCGCTACCTTGGCCACCATGGCTCGAACTTTGGGACCGTGGGCCGCCAAATTGCGAAAATAGCTCCTCACCCTGTTCTTCAGCACAACGGCCTTGCCCACATAGATAACTTTGCCTGCTTCATCGTGCATCAAATAAACACCGCTCGCCTCGGGCAACACCGACAGAGCCTGACGCACTGCCTCGGGCCACTGAGTTCTTTCTTCTAAAGGACGGTCATCTGTCATCGATACCACCCCTCTGCCTTAGCCTTGGCCAAAGTTTTGGCGATGTAGTGCCCCGTGTAAGAATTTTTTACCTTGGCCACTTCCTCCGGTGTGCCGCAGGCCAGCACCGTGCCGCCTCTATCTCCGCCCTCCGGTCCCAAGTCGATGATGTAGTCGGCCACTTTGATCACGTCCAGATTATGCTCGATGACGATCACGCTGTCTCCGGCATCCGTTAAACGCTGCAACACTTCCAATAATTTGTGAACGTCGGCGGTATGCAGACCGGTGGTAGGTTCATCCAAAATATAAACGGTGCGGCCGGTGCTGCGGCGGGCAAGTTCTGTCGCCAATTTCACCCGCTGGGCTTCGCCGCCGCTCAAAGTGGTAGCGGCTTGGCCCAAATGGATATAGCCCAGCCCCACGTCGGCCAACATGGCCAGCTTACGGCTCAATTTGGGGAGATTGGCGAAAAAATCCACCGCTTCGCTGACCGTCATCTCCAAAACTTCGGCGATATTTTTCCCTTTATAGCGTACCTCTAAGGTGTCGCGATTATAACGGCTGCCGTGACACACTTCGCAGGGCACGTAAACATCGGGCAAAAAATTCATTTCTATTTTGTTCAGCCCGTCTCCCTTGCAAGCCTCGCAGCGGCCGCCCTTTACATTGAAACTGAAACGGCCGCGTTTATAGCCTCGAGCCTTGGCCTCGGCAGTGAGAGCGAAAAGCTCTCTGATATCGTCGAAGACACCGGTGTAAGTGGCGGGGTTGGAGCGGGGAGTGCGCCCTATGGGGCTTTGGTCGATGTTGATGACCTTATCGATGTTCTCCAGCCCTTCTATGGCGTCGTGCTCTCCCGGCCGCAAACGCGACCCGTACAATTTCACCGCCAGAGAATTGTAGAGGATGTCGTTGATGAGGGTGGACTTGCCGCTGCCGCTGACGCCGGTGACCACGGTGAAAAGGCCGAGAGGTATGGCTACATCTATATTTTTCAGATTGTTGGCCCGAGCTCCTTTGACGGTGAGAAAACGTCCGTTGCCCGGCCGTCTAATTTTGGGCACGGGGATGAAAGAACGCCCGCTCAAATAACGGCCGGTAACAGACTGAGGTGTCTTTTTGATAGCTTCCACGTCACCTTGAGCGACTAAATTTCCTCCCTGCTGCCCGGCCCCGGGGCCGATATCGATGATCTCGTCGGCGGCATACATGGTCTCTTCATCGTGCTCCACCACCAATAAAGTGTTGCCTAAGTCCCGCAGATGTTTTAAAGTTTCCAAAAGCTTGCCGTTGTCCCGCTGGTGCAGGCCTATGCTGGGCTCGTCCAAAATGTAGAGGACCCCGGTGAGGCCGCTGCCTATCTGGGTGGCCAGACGGATGCGCTGGGCCTCCCCGCCGCTGAGACTGCCGGCAGCTCTGTCCAGAGTGAGATAGTCAAGGCCCACGTCGTTGAGAAATTGCAGCCGTGCCAGTATCTCTTTCAAAATTTGGCGGGCGATGAAGGCTCGGCGGCTGTCTAAATTCAGCTCTTTAAAAAATTTCATCGCTTCCGCTACCGTATAGGCTGTCACCTGACGAATATTTTTTCCGCCCACCAAGATGGACAGCACCTCCGGCTTCAAACGGGCGCCGTGGCAGGTCTCACAGGGCACTGCCGTCATATATTCTTCCAGATCCTGCCGCTGGCTGTCGCTGAAAGCTTCCCGGTAGCGCTGCTTCATGATGGCCAAAATGCCCTCGAAAGGCCGCCGATGCTCCCGCACTTCCCCGGCTAAATTTTCGTACCAAAAGGCGAAAGTCTTCTCTCCCGCTCCCTGCCACAGGATATTTTGCAAAGAAGAGGGCAGCTGCTGCCAACTGTTCTGCAGCGAATAGCCGTAGCTCTTCAGCACCGAGTCCAACTGCCGCATCCTATAGGAATCGAGATTGCGGCTGAAAGCTGCGATGCAGCCGTCGGCAAAAGTTTTACTCGGATCGGGGACGATCAGCGCTTTATCGAATTCTCTGTGCATGCCCAAGCCGGTGCAGGCAGGACAGGCCCCGTAGGGATTGTTGAAAGAAAAAAGCCGCGGCTCTATCACCGGCAGACTGATGCCGCAGTCCTTGCAGGCGAAATGCTCGCTGAAGAGCTGTACCCGCTGCTCCTCGCCCAACACTGCCGCCTCCATGAAGCCGCCGCCCAATTTCAGCGCCGTCTCCACCGAATCGGTCAAACGCTGCCTGATATCCTCCCGCACGGTCAAGCGGTCTATGACCACGGAAAGGCTATGCTTTTTATTTTTGTCGAGAACTATATCTTCATCTAAAGAACGAAGGCTGCCGTCGATATACATCCTAAGATAACCTGCCTGACGCATGGTCTCGAGGACTCGCTGCTGCTCGCCTTTGCGGCCCCTCACCAAGGGGGCCATCACCATGAAACGGGTGCCGGCCGGCAGAGCCAGCAAATTATCAACTATCTGCTGAGGCGACTGCTGCTCTATCAATTTGCCGCACTGAGGACAGTGAGGCTCGCCCACTCGAGCAAAGAGCAGCCGCAGATAATCGTAGACCTCGGTGACTGTGCCCACGGTAGAGCGAGGGTTGCGGCTGGTGGTCTTTTGATCGATGGAGATAGCGGGGCTCAGCCCTTCGATGTAATCCACCTCCGGCTTGTCCATCTGTCCCAAAAATTGCCGGGCGTAGGCCGAAAGAGATTCCACATAACGGCGCTGTCCTTCGGCATAGATAGTGTCGAAAGCCAAAGAAGATTTGCCGCTGCCGCTGAGGCCGGTGATCACCACCAATTTGTCACGGGGGATGACTAAGTCGATATTTTTCAAATTGTGCTGGCGGGCGCCTTTGATGATGAGTTTGTCCTGCATTTATTTTTTTACCTTCTTCTCTAAAGGCTTTTAAAGCCGTGAGGCTCTCTCGAAATTTTTTTATTTTTTCTTTTTCACTGTCAGCTTTTCTCCCAGCCTTCCCTTTACGAGGATCAATTGATCGCGAAGCTGAGCTGCGCTCTCGAAGTCCAATTCTTTGGCGGCTTCCCTCATGGCCTTCTCCAATTCTCGGGCCAAACGAGCGAGATCTTTGCCGGACTTGTTTTTAAGAGGCGAGGCCCCGTAGGCGGTGCCCGTTTCTTCTGCCACCTTGGTGAGTTTGATCAGCTGCCTCTGTTCTTTATAAATGGTCTTGGGCACGATATCGTGAGCCTTATTGTATGCGGCTTGGATGCTGCGGCGGCGGTCGGTCTCTTCGATGGCTCTGGCCATAGAGTCGGTGACCTTGTCCGCATACATGATCACTCGGCCCTCTGCGTTGCGGGCGGCGCGGCCGATAGTTTGGATCATGGCCGTGTCGCTGCGCAAAAAGCCTTCTTTATCCGCATCCAAAATGGCGATGAGAGCCACTTCGGGCAGATCGAGGCCCTCCCGCAGCAGGTTGATGCCCACCAACACGTCGAACTCTCCCCTTCGCAAAGCGTCGATGATGGCGGCTCTTTCGATGGTGGCGATCTCGGAGTGAAGGTAGCGCACCCGCACCCCCGCTTTTTCCAAATAATCCGTCAGATCTTCCGCCATCCTTTTGGTGAGGGTAGTGACCAAAACTCTCTGCCCTGCGGCCGCAGCCTTGTCGATCTCGCCCAAAAGATCATCGATCTGACCGGTGATGGGACGCACCTCCACCTGCGGGTCCAAAAGACCGGTAGGACGGATGATCTGCTCAGCCACCTGCTCGGTCCGCTCCATTTCGTAAGGCCCGGGAGTGGCGGAAACATAAACGGCCTGCCCTATCTGCGCCTGAAATTCGTCGAAGGTCAAGGGTCTGTTGTCGTAAGCGCTGGGCAGACGAAAGCCGTGCTCGATCAGCATCTCTTTGCGGCTGCGATCCCCGGCGTACATGCCCCGCAGCTGGGGCAGAGTGACATGAGATTCATCCACCACCAAAAGAAAATCTTTGGGGAAATAATTGACCAAAGTGAAGGGCGGCTCCCCCGGCCTGCGGCCGTCCATGTGTCGGGAATAATTTTCGATGCCGGAGCAATAGCCCATCTCGTTCATCATTTCCAGATCGTAATTGGTCCGTTGCTCCAGCCGCTGAGCTTCCAATAATTTTCCCTGAGCGTTGAGCTCGGCCAGCCTCTCTGCCAATTCTTTGCGGATATCCCCCATGGCCCGCTCCAAATTTTCTCTGCTGGTGACGTAGTGACTGGCGGGAAAGATCGCGATGTGATTGCGGCGGGAGAGCACCTGCCCGGTAAGAACGTCGAATTCGCTGAGGCCCTCCACCTCAGTGTCGAACAGTTCGATACGCAGAGCTTTTTCTCCGTAAGCGGCAGGCACCACTTCGATCACGTCGCCCCGCACCCGAAAGGTTCCCCGTTTCAATTCGTAATCGTTGCGGTCGTATTGGATCTCCACCAGCTTGCGCAAAATTTGCTGGCGGTCCACCGTTTGCCCTAAGCGCAGGCTCAGCACCATGTCGTAATATTCCTGAGGAGCGCCCAGACCGTAGATGCAGGAAACGCTGGCCACGATGATCACATCTCTTCTTTCGAAAAGAGAAGAGGTGGCGCTGTGGCGCAGTTTATCGATCTCGTCGTTGATGGAAGCGTCCTTTTCTATATAAGTGTCGGTCTGAGGGATGTAGGCTTCGGGCTGATAATAATCGTAATAAGAAACGAAATATTCTACGGCGTTGTCGGGGAAAAAGGCTTTCAGCTCGCTGGCCAACTGAGCGGCCAACGTTTTGTTGTGAGCGATGACCAAAGTAGGCCGCTGCACTCGGTTGATGACCTGAGCTATGGTGTAGGTCTTCCCCGTGCCGGTGGCCCCCAGCAGCACCTGGGTCTTAAGGCCACGCTCCACCCCCGCCGCCAGCTGCTCGATGGCTTGGGGCTGATCCCCCGCCGGTGCGAAGGGAGCCTGTATCTTAAAGTCCATTTTCCCTCACCTCGAAAATTTTTCCTTAAGCCAGCAGCACTCCCACCGGGCAGTGATCGCTGCCTGTGATCTCGTCGTAGATCAAAGCGTCTTGCAAACGGGGCCGCAGCCTTTGAGAAAGCAAAAAGTAATCGATCCTCCACCCTATGCCTTTTTCTCTGGCTCGGAAGCGATAGCTCCACCAGCTGTACTTGACGGTGTCGGGGTAGAGGCAGCGGAAGCTGTCTAAAAAGCCGGCGGCCAAAAGTTCATCCATCTTGCCCCGCTCTTCTGCGGTGAAGCCCGGGTTGCGCACATTGCTCTTGGGATTTTTAAGATCGATCTCTTCGTGGGCCACGTTCAGATCGCCGCAGATGATCACCGGCTTTGCTTCGTCCAACTTGCCCACGTATTTTCTGAATGCATCTTCCCACTCCATGCGGTAATCCAAGCGCAGCAGGCCGTCTTTGGAATTGGGAGTGTAAACGCACACCAGATAAAAACCGGGGTATTCGCAGGTGATGACCCGCCCCTCTTGGTCGTGCTCGTCGATGCCCAAGCCGTAGCTCACCGACAACGGCTCGTTCTTGCTGAAAACGGCGGTGCCGGAGTAACCCTTCTTCACGGCGCTGTTCCAATATTCAAAGTAGCCGGGGAAGACGAAGTTCGCCTGTTCTCTTTGCATCTTCGTTTCCTGCACGCACACGATGTCTGCGTCCGCCGCCTGCAAAAAATCTTGAAAGCCTTTGTTCATACAGGCTCTTAATCCGTTAACGTTCCACGAAACCAGCTTCATCTCGCCGCTACCTCTCTTTTCCGGCGCCGCTTTCGCTCAAAGGGGCCGCGCCTTTCATTATTTTAGTATAGCAAAAGGCCCGACGCTTGGCAATGATGCCCGACGCCGCGCCCCTCATGATTTGAGTTCGACTTGACTTTTTTATGTTACGCTCGCACAGCGCTCATCATTTCTGAATTCTTACGCTGCTCAAACGTGAGCGTTTAAATTCAGAGCTCGGACTTTTTCGAAAAGTCGGCCCTGCTCGAACGTAGGCGCTTTGTTCTCGATCTTTTTCAAAAATATCAATGCTGCTCGGAACTGAGCGTTTACGTTCAGGCCACGAACTTTTTCAAAAAGTCAACGCTGCCCGCATATGAGCGTTTTTTCTCGGACTTTTTTCCAAATGTCAACGCTGCCCGCACATCACTGTCGAGCACCTTTGCTTTTTTCATTTCATCGAAGGTGCGAGCAGTCCTCCCTTTTGCAAACGAGCGACCCGGTGAAAACCGAATTGAAAAATCTCAGCATTTTTCCAAAAACGGGCGGGCGTTCGTCTTCTAGTCAGCAAAAAAGGAGCGGCCCTGCGGCCGCCCCTCGTTGAGCGTGAAACTTTTCTTTGAAAACTTCTCAGTCCACCATGGCTATGCCGGCGGCCAAAGCTTTCTTGTTCTTTTCTTCCGTTCCTTTGGGGACACGGTTCAGCACGGCCTTCTCCAGCGCCTCGTAAGAAACTACCTTTGTGAGTTTGTAGAGAGCGCCCAAAGCCACGATGTTGGAGAAGAGGGCCCGCCCCAACTCGTTCTTGGCGGTGTGGGTGATGGGCAGTTCGTAAACTTTCCCCTCGTGGGCCGGTATCTTGCTGACGAAGAGGCTGTCGGTAACGATGACGCTGTCCGGTCCCAAGTCGCCGCTGTATTTGTTCATGGCCTCTTGGCTCATGGCCAGCAGGATGTCGGGCTTGGTCACTTTGGAAAAGTGGATGGCCTGATCGCTGATGATGACCTCGGCCTTAGAGGAACCGCCTCTGGCCTCGGGCCCGTAAGATTGAGACTGTACGGCCAGCTTGCCGTCCAGCAGAGCAGCCTCCGCCAGGATGATGCCTGCGGTGATGAGGCCCTGGCCGCCGGTGCCGGATAAACGCAATTCTATCCTCATTATTTCTTACCTCCCTGCGCACGTGCGATCAGTTCTTCGTAAGCGTCGGTGTATTCCTTGCGACTGTTGTCTTCGTAGAGCACGCCGATGGGGAATTTCCCTTCCCGTTTGGCAGCGTCCATTTTGTCCCAAGCCGCTTTCATAACGGCATGGTCTCTCTGCCATTCCATCAAAGTTGCGGGGTTGGGCATTTTGTTGTGGCGGCCGAAAGAAGTGGGGCAGGCTGCCACGGCTTCGATCAAAGCGAAACCTTTGTGTTGGATCCCCTTGGCGATCACATCGGCCAGCACTTGAGCGTGGAAGGTGGTGGCTCTGGCCACGAAGGTGGCACCGGCTGCCCTCACCAGTTCGGTAACGTCAAAATCCTGCTCGATGGTGGCGTAAGGCGCGGTGGTGGCCTTGCTGCCCAGCGGGGTCATAGGAGAATATTGGCCGCCGGTCATGCCGTAGATGCTGTTGTTGTAAAGAACGACGGTCATATCGATGTTACGACGGGCAGCGTGGATCAAATGGTTGCCGCCGATAGCTGTGCAGTCGCCGTCACCGGTCACGACGATAACTTTCAAACGAGGCTCGGCCAATTTCACGCCGGTGGCGACAGGCAGAGCCCGGCCGTGAGCGCTGTGCACGGTGTTGAAGTCTAAATAACCGGAAGCGCGGCTGGAGCAGCCGATACCGGATACCACTACTACTTCGTTTTGATCCAGGCCCAATTTATCCACGGCTTTGCAGATGCAGCCGGTTACTACGCCGTTGCCGCAGCCGGGGCACCAGATGTGAGGGAGACGGCCGGGACGGAAATATTTATCTACGATCTGTTCCATACTCATCTTTCAGTCCTCCTTACAGTGCCAGACTTTTTTCCAGTGCTGCCAGCAACTGGGCGGGAGTGGCCGGCTCGTTGTCGTATTTGGCGTAACTGCAGACGGGGCACTTGCCGGCTACGGCACGTTCAACTTCCAGCACATACTGGCCGCAGTTGAGCTCGTGCACCAAAATGCCTTTCACTTTGTCGGCCAGCGCAGCCATCTGTGCTTCTGCGAAGGGCCAGATGGTGATGGGCCTTACCAAGCCCACTTTGATGCCTTTTGCTCTGGCCATGTCCACGGTCTCATAAGCGGTGCGGGCGCCGCCGCCGAAGGCAACGATGGCGTACTCAGCATCTTCCATGCGATACTCGTCCACTTGCACGATGTCGTCTAAATTGTCGTAAATTTTGTGATACTGACGATCGGCCGCAGCTACGGTAGCGCCGGGAGTGCCCTTGGGGAAACCGGTCTCGTCGTGAACAAGGCCGGTCACGTGCCAGCGATAACCGTTGCCGAAGTCGGCCATGGGAGGAACTCCGTCGCCGTCTACGTCGGCATAAGCTTTATAGTCTGCAGGCGCACAAGCAGGACGTTTACGCTCGGCCTTGGGGATCTCGTCGTAGTTATCGGGCAGCTCAATCTTTTCCCGCATGTGGCCGATAACTTCATCCATCAGCAAGATGACGGGAGTGCGATATTTTTCGCTGAGGGCGTAAGCTCTCAAGGTGAGCTCGAAGCACTCGGGCACGGAAGCGGGGGTGAGGGCGATGAGCCAATGATCGCCGTGAGTGCCCCAACGAGCCTGCATGATATCTCCTTGCGAAGGAGACGTGGGCTGACCGGTGGAGGGGCCCACCCTCTGTACGTTGACGATGACCATGGGCACTTCTGCGGCGCAGGCATAGCCGATCAGTTCCTGCTTCAAAGAGAAACCGGGGCCGCTGGTGGCGGTCATTACTTTTTTACCGGTGAGAGAAGCGCCGATGATGGCGCCCATGGAAGCTATCTCATCTTCCATTTGGATGAACTTGCCGCCTACCAGCGGTAATTTTTCCGCCAGGCTCTCGGCCACCTCGGTAGAGGGGGTGATGGGATAGCCGCCGAAAAATTTGACCCCGGCGGCAATGGCGCCTTCCACTACGGCCTGGTTGCCTTGGAGCAACAAAATTCTGGACATTTACTTCACTCCTTTATTTTTCCACGAAGATGGCGTAATCGGGGCAACGCAGCTCGCACTGTCCGCAGCCGATGCAAAGCTCCGGGTGCACAGCCTCGCACTTTTCGACCTCGCTGATGGCCAGAACTTTTTTAGGGCAGAAGTTTACGCAAACGCCGCAGCCCTTGCACCGCGCTGTGATGAGCTTCAATTTCATAGATCTTCCTCCTTCCGGACGGGCTCGGCCGCAACTGCCGCCGACGCTCCTTAGGCTATTATATAAAAAAATACGCATAATAGAAAGCATTTTCTTTTTTCGGCGGGGAAAATTTTTTTGCCGTCAAAGCGAGCTGTCTCCGCTTTTTGAAAAAAGCAAAGGCGCCGAGCGCTGTCATGTTTTTCGAAAAAGTTCGAAGGAAGAAGCTTCGCATTTTTTCAGACGAACGCCTCTTTTAAAACGCATGCTCTCTCGAAATCTCACCGCCGCTTTGCCTGCGGCTTTTTTGCGAAGACTTTTTCTTTTTTCTTTGACCATGAGAGACATCTGCTCTTCTTTTTCGCCGCATATCTTCGCAAAGGAAAACGCCCGTTCGAGGTGAAACTCACCCGTAACGGACGTTTGCTTTTGAGATAGCCGAGCCGCAAAAGCGGCGGAGACTTTTTCGTAAAGCGAAGGATCGGCGGCCTTAGGCTTTGGGCTTCGTCTCCAGCGGCGTGGCGAAATAAACGCTGGTGGAGGGGAAGGCGCAGCTGACGCCCTGCTCCTGCATTATCTTCATCAGGTCCAAATTGGTCTGCTGCCGCACGTTCAGAAAATCCTTCGTGGCCGTCGCCAAAGTGAAGACCGTGATATCGATGTTCAAACTGCTGTCGGCAAAGGTGGTGAAGTGCACCCTGATATCATCGGGGTCGAAGACCGTCGGCCGCGCCGCGAAATAGGCCCTCATAGCCTCTACCGTTTTTTCCAGCTGCTCGCCCTCGGCATCGTAGGTGAGGCCCACGGTGAAGGAGAGCCGCCGTTTCTGCCGCAAAGTGAAATTGATGATGGGCACATTGGTCATCAAAGAATTGGGGATGTGCACCACTTCCTGAGGGAAGGTGCGCAGGATGGTGCTGCGCATGGTGATCTTCTCCACGGTGCCTTCCACTCCGTTCACTTCGATCCAATCGCCCACCAAAAAGGGCCGGCCCAAAATGATGACGAGGCTGCCGAAAACATTGGCCAGAGCATCTTTGGCGGCGAAAGCCACCGCCGCACTGCCTATACTCAATGAAGCGATGAAGCCGCTGATATCGTAGCCCCACTCCCTGACGATGATCATCAGACCGATGAGGACGACGAGGGCCCGCACCGCCGCAGACATGATGGTGCCTATGGCCTCTCCGGCCTTTTGTTCCTCTATGTCGAGGCCTTCGCTCTCGTCCGGTTTCAGGCCCATGTGCTCCAAAACATCCAGCATCAGGCCGTTGGTGGTGTCGCTCAAATTGAAAAGACACCAAAAGACGCTGTAGACGAAAACGCTGCGCTGGATGTGATCGGTCAGCACCGACAGCCGATCCATGAATCTTTCGGTGACGAAGGGCAGATACTCGGCCACCTCCGCCTGAGGCAGCCAAGCCAGGGGAACAGTCACGATAAGCACGTTCAGCAAAAAATTGAAAGGCCGCTCGGCCGCCGTCAAAATATTAGCCGCGACGCCGCAGGCAGTGCCCGTCTCGCCGGCCCGTTTGCTCAAAAAAGACAGCCGCCATTTCCCGTAAGCGAAACGCAAAACGATGAGGACGAGCAAAGAAACGATCGAAGGATAAAAGGGCCGAAGATTTGCCGTGAGCATAGCTGCTCCTTTCTGTCGGATAAAAAAGCCGAGGCCTTTTCCTTTTTCTGTTATTGTATCATTTTATCTTCTCCTCTTCAACGAATTAAATTTTCGCCTGCTCTCGCAAAATTGTGTACAAGGAACTTGCCGTGCTGTATAATGAAATTATTCTTCATTTTTAAATAAGATGCCCGCGCGGCCCGACGTTGCGGCGGCCGATGGGCTTTTGCCGACGGAGGTGGGAAGGTGGAGCAAAAAATCTTCAAAGTGGTGGCCAACGGTAAACCCCGACAGGCCGCCGTCGAAAAATTCAAAGAATATCCCGAAGTGGAATTTATTTATTGGCAGCAGCCAGGCAAAATGCCGCCGGCTTTTTTCGATGAACAGCTGGCCGAAGCAGACGCTGTTTATTCGGTGGGTGCTCTGCGCGATCCTTTGGGGACCGACTTCATCAAAAAAGCTCCTCATCTGAAGGTGCTGGCCCAGGCCAGCGTCGGCTACGACAACATCGACGTGGCCGCCTTTCGTGCGGCCGGCATCCCCGTTGGCAACACTCCCGGCGTTTTGGTGGACGCCGTAGCCGATCTTACCTATGCTCTCATCCTCGACTGTCAGCGTCACTTGGTGGCGGCCGCCGCCCATGTGAAAAACGGCACCTGGGGACAGCGCAAAGCTCTGGGCTTGGGCAGCGACCTCGCCCGTAAAACTTTGGGCATCGTAGGCATGGGCGATATCGGCAGCGCCGTCGCCCGGCGTGCTCAGGCCAGCCACATGAAAGTCATCTATCATAATCGTCATCAACGGACAGACGAAGAGGCCCTCGGCGTCCGTTACGTCGGCTTCGAAGAGTTGTTGGCGACTGCCGATGTGATCGTGGTGGCAGTCACTTTGAATCCGTCCACCCTCGGCCTCTTCGGCCGCAAAGAATTTGCCCGGATGAAAAAAGGAGCGGCCTTCGTCAACATCAGCAGAGGCAAAGTGGTGGACAGCGCTGCCCTTTACGATGCTCTCAAATCAGGTCATCTCAGCCACGCCGGCTTGGATGTCACCGACCCTGAACCGCTGCCCGGCGATCATCCGTTGCTGACCTTGGACAACATCACCGTCACTCCTCACGTCGCCAGCGCCACGACGGAGACCAGAGACGCCATGGCGCTCTTGACAGTGGCCAATATCATGGCCGGCCTGCGGGGGCAGCCGCTGCCCGCTCAGGTGAAATAAATTTTTTGTTGAATTTTTTCTTCAACTATATATACATAAGTGCTATAATTGTGTAAATATACATTAAATTTTTACCTTCACGGAGGGCTGTTGTGACAGACAGTGAAGCAATCCAACGATTCGGGTCACTTCTAGGCGATCACGGCTTCTCTCCCTGGCAGGAAGGAGACATGAGCGGCTGGCACCGCCATATCGACTTCGTCAAAGACTGCCTGGCCGGGGAGATCTGCCGTTATAGCGTAGATGACTATATAGTTCTGCAGCACCGAGGCGCAGCCAGCGAAAGATGGCTGAAGGACCACTGCAAGCCCAAGGAGGATGTAATGAAGCAGCGCTTCCTCCTTTTGGACTGTCCCGAGCAGCGGCTGGAAGTAAAATCTTTCTGGCTCGGTCTGGGGGGCTGGTTGGAAATTTTACACTATAAGAAAGGAGCAAAAGAAAAACGTTTTGAGGATCTGATCTATTTTGCCGAGAAGCTGGCTCAATTAAAGAGCCCGGCAAATGACTGATCGATCTCTCTTCGGTCCCAACCACGCGGACAACGAGGTCCGTATAATCGAAGGAGGAGCATAATGTTACTCGCACTTTTTGTAATTACCATCGTCCTCTTCGCCGTGGCTTTCAAATTCTACGGCGGCTTCCAGAGCCGGCTCTACGGTCTGGATAAGGACGCAGAGACCCCTGCCAAAAAATATTCCGACGGCATCGACTTCGTGCCGGCCCATCCCGCAGTCTTGATGGGTCATCACTTCGCTTCCATTGCCGGCGCCGGCCCTGTTGTAGGCCCCATCGCTGCTGCGGCTATGTTAGGCTGGCTGCCCACCTTCCTCTGGATCATCGTGGGCTGTATCTTCTTCGGCGGTGTTCATGACATGGGCGCTTTGGTCGCCTCTATCCGCCACAAAGGTCTCTCCATCGGCGAAGTGGTTCGTCAATGGATCGGCCTGCGGGGCCAAAAATTGTTTTTGGCTTTCACTTGGTTGAGCTTGACTCTGGTCATCGCCGTGTTCCTGGAACTGGCTGCCCAGACCTTTGCCGGCGACCCCGCTGTAGCCTTCACCGCCTCTCTCTACATCCTCATGGCCATGGTCTTCGGCGTAGCTATATATCGCATGGGCATTTCCCTGAAAGTCTCCACTGTCATCATGTTGCCCATCTTGGCTGCATCTCTGGTCTTCGGCGTCAACAGCGAATGGGTTCATGCCACCTTTGCTCAGAGCGTTGACTTCTGGCGCATCGTTCTCATCGTTTACATCTTCGCCGCTTCCGTACTGCCTGTATGGCTGCTTTTGCAACCTCGCGACTACTTGGCTTCTTATATGCTTTATTTCTCCGTATTCCTGGGCGGCATAGGCATGATCTTCGGCGGTTCTTCCTTCGAAGTCAAACTGCCTGCCTTCAAAGGTTTCGTTACTGCCGGCGGCGATTATCTGTGGCCCATCCTCTTTATCACCGTAGCCTGCGGCGCCATCAGCGGCTTCCACTCCATGGTAGCCTCCGGCACCACCTCCAAACAGCTCACTCGTGAGACCGACGCTCAGTTGGTCGGCTACGGCGCTATGTTGTTGGAAGGTGTGGTCGGCGTTATCGCCTTGGGCACCATCATGATGAGCGGCACCATGCTGAAGGGCGGCCCCAACGCCGTTTACGGCGCCGGTCTCGGTCAATTCGCCACCCTCATCGGCATCTCTCCCGAACTGGGCAAAGCCATCGGCCTTTTGGCTTTGAACTCTTTCATTCTCACCTCTCTTGATACCGCCACCCGTCTGGCCCGTTATCAGCTGCAGGAGCTCACCGGCACCTCTTTGAACAAATATTTGGCTACCGCTATCTCCGTAGCTGTAGCTCTGGTCCTGGTGTTCTACAAGAGCGGCAACGTGCCCGCTTGGTCCATCATCTGGCCGGTCTTCGGCGCTTCCAACCAGTTGGTAGCCGCCATCGGTCTTTTGGCCTTGGGCGTATGGGTGATCAAAGCACTGAAGAAGGACGCCAAGTTCATCATGTGGCCCTGCGCCTTCATGCTGGTCACCACCATCGTGGCTCTTATCCAAATGGTTTTGAATCCCAAGACCAGCATCATCGTAATGGGCCTCTCCATAGTGCTTTTGATCTTGGCCCTCTTGCTGGTAAGAGAAGCCCGCAACGCTTTGAAAGAAAATTGATCTCAGTCTTTAGTGCTTGAAGCAGAACGACAGCGAAAAATTCTTCGTTTCTTTCCGAGCTTGCAAAAAAAATTCAGCCTCCGCCTGATAAAGACGGAGGCTTTGCTTTTTGCTTTTCACTTTTTGCTTTATGCTTTTTAGATCTTACTTTTTACTTTTGTCTTTATTCTGTTTCGTAGGGCCAGCCGATAAGACCGCCTTCCAAACTGCTCACGTCTTCGTAGCCCTGACTGCGCAGGATGGTCTCCGCTTCGTACCCTCTCAGATTGATCTGACAGCAGATAAGAAGTTTGGTCTTTTTGTCTGCCAATGTCTCTCCTTCTTGCCGCAGCTCCCCTAAGGGCAGTGAAATTTTTTTAGGCACGGCGGCGATGCTCTTGGCCTTCGTCTCGAAAGGCAGGCGCACGTCCACCAAGGTATAGTCTTCTTTGTGCCGATGATAATCTTTGGGGTTGACGCCCCGCATGCGGCCGGCGATCTTGTTGGCCACCACATTGGCGGCAGTCGCCAAATTATCTATAGGCCCGTTGAAAGGAGGAGCATAGGCGATATCGAAGTTGCTCAGATCGTCCAACGTGGCTCCCATGGAAAGGGCAGCCACCATAGTGTCGATGCGTTTGGCCGCTCCCTGCCCCACGGCCTGCAGCCCCAGCACTCGGCCGCTGCTCGGTTCGGCCAACAATTTCAGCACCAACCGCCCTGCCCCGGGCATATAATTGAGCCTATCGAAGCCGGGCACCACGGCGCTGACAAAATCGATCCCCGCTTTGCGGCAAGCTGCTTCGTTCAGGCCGGTGGCTCCCGCTTCTGTTTGAAAGAGGCGGCAGAGCCCGGTCTGCAAAACGCCCGGAAAAACAGCCTCATCCCCGGCGATGTGATCGGCGATGACGCGGCCGTGTTTATTGGCAGTGGAGCCCATGGGTGCGAAAACTTTGGCGCCGCTGATACGGTTGGTGTTTTCGGCACAGTCTCCTCCGGCATAAATATAGGGGTCACTGGTCTGAAGATGTTCATTGACGGCGATACAGCCGCTGGGCCCGATGGTCAAGCCCGCCGCTGCGGCCAATTCCACATTGGGCCGCACGCCTATGGCCACGATGACCAACTGTGCCTTTATCGTCCCTTTATCGGTCACTACGGCACTGACTCTGCCGTTCTCGCCTAAAAATTTTTCACATTTTGCTCCGAGGTAAAGCTCTATACCGGAAGCTTTCACCGGTGCGGCCGCCAATTCTGCCATTTCTTCGTCCAATAAATTGGGCAAGAGCCACTCTTTGGCTTCGATGATCGCAGTCTTCACTCCCCGGTGCCGTAAACATTCAGCCACTTCCATGCCGATGAAGCCGGCCCCGATGACAGCTGCCTCTTTGACTTGGCCGCTTTTTATTTCTTCTTCCACCGCCAAAACGTCCCAAGGGAACCAAAAACTGTGGATGCCTTTTAAGTCGGCCCCCGGTAAATTTAATTTCACGGGAGTAGCCCCGGTGCCCAACACCAAATAGTCGTAGGGCAATGTTTTTTGCAGACCGTTTTCTTCGTAAGCGACGGTCTTATTTTTTCTGTCTATGGCCGTAACGTTGCAGCCGGTGCGGGCATCGATGCCCTTGGTGTTTTTGAAAAAGGCGGCGTCTCGGGGCAAGCCCTGAGGTATGTGATCGAAAACTTTGAAAGACTTCACCTCGCCGCTGATGTAATAAGGAAAGCCGCAGGCACCGTAGCTTAGGCTCGGCCCCCGCTCCAAAACGATGATGTTCGCCTCCGGGTCCCGCCGTCTGAGCCGAGCCGCCGTTTTCATCCCTGCGGCCACGCCGCCGATGATCACTGCTTTTTTTGCCATGATCTTTCACCCCTCCTTGGGAGAAATCGAACGGGGCTCGCAGCGGCCCCGTTTACTTTTTTAAAAAAATTTTGCACACTGCGAGATATAAAAATGCCTACGCTTGCTCGCCGCTGCCTTTTTGCTCAAGATAGGCGGCGAAACGATCGGCTATCGCGGCAAAATCTTCCAAGCTGAGAGTCTCGCCCCGCCGCCGGCCGTCTATCCCCGCCGCCGCTAAAATTTCGGCGCAGGCGGGCCCGGACAGCCCCAAGTTGCGGAGACTGTTGCCCAACATTTTTCTTCTGGTGGCGAAGGCGGCCTTCACCACTTGAAAGAAGCGGGCTTCATCGCTGACCTTCACGGCGGGCACCGCCCGCTTGCGGCAGACGACGACAGCGCTCTCTACCTGCGGCGCCGGCATGAAGCTGCCGGGGGGCACGGTGAAGGCCAGTTCGGTTTCGGTGTAATATTGACAGGCCACGCTCAAAGCTCCGTAAGTTTTGCCGCCGGGGGCCGCCGCCATGCGCTGAGCCACTTCTTTCTGCACCATCAGCACCAGCCGCTCTGCCGGCAATTTTTTTTGCAAAAGAGCGAAGATGATGGGAGTGGTGATGTAATAGGGCAGGTTGGCGCAAAGTTTGAAGGGCCGGCCCTCGGTTAGTTCGTTCAGATCCAGCTCCAGCACGTCCCCTTGGATGATCTTCACATTATCGTAAGCAGCCAATGTGTACTGCAGCACCGGCAGCAATTTAGGATCGAGCTCCACTGCCAGCACCTGCGCCCCGCTCTCGGCCAGGCCTTGCGTGAGAGAGCCCAGCCCCGGGCCCACTTCCAGCACCAGATCCTGAGGCGTCAGCTGAGCCGCCGCCGCTATTTTTTCCACGATGTTATAATCGACGAGAAAATTTTGTCCCAGCCTTTTGGCTGCCCTCAGTTTGAAGCGCCGCAAAATCCTGCCGGTGCTTTCTTTGCTGGCGATGATCGCGGCTCTCATGACAGTTTTGCCAAAGCCTCCTCTACCTCTGCTCTGCTCACGCCGAAAGCGTTGAGCCGAGCCAAAAATTGTTTGGCGCTGCCGTAGCCGATGCCGAGAGCGGCCCCCAGGGCCGCCCGTTTTTTCGCCGCATCTTCGCTCCCGTTAAGCCCCCACGAGAAGAGATCGGCGGCCGAAAATTTTTCCTTGACCTCTTGCAAATGATAATGAACTTTCGCAAGAGCTTCTTTGATGGCGTCGGCTGAAGCCTGCTCCACCCCCACATCGTCGTCTTTCGTCGCCGCTTTCTTGGGGATGTGAGCCTGCCCGGCTTTAGGAAAAAGAGCGGTGAGGCGGGCTCTGATCCTTTCTCCCGGTCCGTCGGGATCGGTGAGGATGATGATGCCGCATCTCTCGTAGGCTCCTTTGATGGCGGCCAAGGTGTCGGCCGACAACTGCCAGCCGTCGGTGATGAGCACTTTCGCCTCCACAGCCCGGCGCACGGCCTGAGCATCCCGCTTGCCTTCCACTACGATAACTTCCCGCAGCAAACTAATCCTCCAAAATATATACTTCTACGTCGCGGCGGCCGAATTGTATGGCCTCTTCGTAACTGTCCATGAAAAGATCGATGCGATGATGGATGATATCGCCGCCGGTATCGCCGGCGATGGCCAAGCCGTAGCCGGGGATGTACATCTTCGTATAATAGGGGATATAATCGGGATCTACCGCCACGATGCCCACATAGGGCCATAGGCCCACGCTGGTGCGATTGCCCGTGGCTATATAGGCCGTGGCTTCGCAGATCAATTTTTTGCTGTAGCGTTTATAACCTTCCGGCGTCTTCACGCTCTTCGCCGTTCCCTGACGGATGACGGTCTTTTCACCCGGTTCCAATTGATGACGGGTCAGCTCCCGCCGCTGGTCTGTGTTTGTTTTATGGGCGGCGCTGATCACTTTGGCTCGGCCGGGGCTGCCTTTTTTCACCACTCGCTCGAGACCGGCGGCCAAATTTTTATCTTCGATATATTCTTTTTCCGGCTCCGTGTCCGTCTCGTGCTCCACCAAATATTCCTGCTGTCCCAAAAGGTGGATGACCAAACCTTCTGTCAAAGGAGCGCCCGGACGGGGATACATCCTGCCGCGGCGATAGAAGACGCCTTTTTCTTTGAGCGCCGCTCCCACCGTTTCTTTGCTGCTGCGATAAATTTTAGTCTCGCCGTCTTTGCTGACGCCGAAAGACACGGCCCTCCTCACCTTGAGCACAGGCAGCCCGTCGGTCTTTTCCCGACGAAAACTGTCGTCGGCGTCCAAAGCGATGCCTAACTTTGCCAGCACTTCTTCATCGGTGAGAGCGCCGGCTTCGATCACTTGGCTGCGGCCGTCCCACTCTACTTTTAATTCGGCGGTGTCCGCCGGGCTCACCGCAAAAAATAAAAAAGCCAGCGTTGCGAAAAATATACGTGCAAATTTTCTCATAACTTTCCTCCTGCTGTTGTTTTGATTGTAACATAGGCCTCAAATCTCTGTCAAATTTCCGCAGGACAGCGCTGCTCGCACCTTCGCTGTGAAAATTTTGCAAAATTTTCTTGACAAACGCTTTTGAAAAGACTACCATAGTGTCCAGAAGCAACAAAGCAGTTGTGGGGCTCGTGCCCCGGCCCTTGTTGCTTTTTTGTTTTTCCTTTTTTGGGGAGGGGGTTACTTCACTAACCCTGAGAAAATAAAAATGTTAGGGAGGTAATGATCATGAATGTTCCTAAAACTTTCGGCAGTTTGGTATTCAACGAGACAGTGATGAAGGATCGGCTGCCCACCGCCACCTACAAAGCCTTCAAAGCTGCGGTACTGGAAGGCAGGCCTTTGGATCTGCCCATCGCCAACATCATCGCCAATGCCATGAAAGATTGGGCGCTGGAGCACGGCTGCACTCATTTCACTCATTGGTTCCAGCCCATGACCGGCATCACCGCGGAAAAACACGAGAGCTTCATCACTCCCACTGTGGAAGGCCGGGTGATCATGGATTTCTCCGGCAAAGAACTGATCCAGGGCGAGCCCGATGCTTCCAGCTTCCCCTCCGGCGGTCTGCGGGCCACCTTCGAAGCCAGAGGCTATACGGCTTGGGACCCCACCAGTTACGCCTTCGTCAAGGACGGCTGCCTCTGCATCCCCACCGCCTTCTGCTCTTATACCGGCGATGTGCTGGATAAAAAGACCCCGCTGCTCCGCTCCATGGCCGCCGTCAACAAAGCCGCTCTCAGGACTTTGAAACTTTTCGGCATCGAGAGCGCTCAGGTGACCAGCACCGTGGGCTCCGAGCAGGAATATTTTCTGGTCGACAAAAAAATGTGGTCCAAACGCAAGGACCTCATCTACTGCGGCCGCACTCTTTTCGGCGCCCGCTCGCCTCGCGGCCAAGAACTGGAAGATCATTACTTCGGCATGATCAAGCCCCGGGTGATGGCTTTCATGAAAGAATTGGACGAAGAGCTGTGGAAATTGGGCGTGCTGGCCAAGACCGAGCATAACGAAGTGGCCCCCGCTCAGCACGAGCTGGCTCCCATCTTTACGTCCACCAACGTGGCCAGCGATCACAATCAGCTGATGATGGAATTTATGAAGCGCATCGCTCAGCATCACGGCTTGGTGTGCCTACTCCACGAAAAACCCTTCGAAGGTGTGAACGGCAGCGGCAAACACAACAACTGGTCTTTGGCCACCGCCGAAGGCATGAATCTGCTGGACCCCGGCAAGGAGCCCTATAAAAATCTGCGCTTCTTGGTCTTCTTGGCCGCCGTGCTGAAAGCCGTAGATCTGCATCAGGATCTGCTGCGTATCTCCGTGGCCAGCGCCGGCAACGATCACCGCTTGGGCGCTAACGAAGCACCTCCGGCCATCGTCTCCGTTTTCTTGGGCAGCGACCTCACCAACGTGCTGGAAGCCATCGCCGCCGACAAAGTTTACGAATCTGCGGCAGCGGAGAAGATGCGGCTGAGCGAGGACACCATCCCCGCTTTGACGAAAGACAACACCGACCGCAACCGTACCTCTCCCTTCGCTTTCACCGGCAATAAGTTCGAGTTCCGTATGCCCGGCTCCAGCTTCTCCATCGCCGGCCCCAACATCGTTCTCAACACCATCGTGGCCGAAGCGCTGGACGAGATCGCCGGCAAACTGGAAGACGCAGCCGATCTGGAAAAAGCCATCTACGAGCTGGTGAAAGAAATTTATCTGGCTCACAAACGCATCGTCTTCAACGGCAACGGTTACACCGACGAGTGGGTAGAAGAAGCCGAAAAGCGTGGCCTCTTGAACCTGAAGTCCACCCCCGAAGCTCTGCCCTATTTGGCCAGCGCCAAAAACAAAGCCCTCTTCGCCAAATACAACATCTTCTCCAACTTGGAGCTGGAGTCCAGAGAAGAGATCCTGCTGGAGAACTACAGCACCATCCTGAGCATCGAAGCCCGCACCATGCTGGAGATGCTCCACAAGGATATCCTGCCGGCCTTGGTGGCTTACGGCTTGGATCTGAGCAAAGCCGCCAACGACAAAAAGAAAGCCGGCATGAAACCCGGGCTGGAGATCGCTTTGGGCGACAGGCTCTCCCTTATGAGCGCCGCCATTTACGCCAAGAGCGAAGCTTTGGCTGCGGCCATCAAAGAAACGGAGCTCTTGGAAGACAGCTTGGCCAAAGCAAAGGCTTATCACGACAAAGTGCTGGCCGCCATGGAAGAGCTCAGGGCCGAAGTCGATCCGGCAGAAGAACTGCTGGGCGAAAAATATCTGCCCTATCCCACCTACGGCGAGCTGCTCTTCGGCGTCAACGACTGAGCGATACAGCTTTAAAAGCGGCAGGTACACAAAGAGGTGTATCCCTTCTTGAGGGGTACGCCTCTTTTTTAAAGAAAAAATCACCTGCGCTCGAAAATTTTTTCTTCATCTTTTTTCTTTTGACTTCATCAAAAAACAGTGAGGGGTTTGAAAATGGACAAATTCGTTTCCGTCGACACTATTTGGGTCCTCATCGGCGCCTTTTTGGTCTTCTCCATGCAGCCCGGCTTCGCCATGGTGGAGACCGGCTTCACCAGAGCGAAGAACGCCGGCAACATCGTGATGAAAAATGTCATGGACATTTGCCTGGGGTCCATCGTCTTTTGGATCTTGGGCTTCGGCCTCATGTTCGGCGAAGACATCTGCGGTCTCATCGGCCGGCCGGACTTTTTCATCAGCGGCGATTACGGCGGCAGTTATCCTTCTTCCGCTTACATCATCTTTCAGACCATGTTCTGCGCCACCAGCGCCACTATCGTCAGCGGCGCCATGGCCGAGCGCACCAACTTTTTGGTCTACTGCATTTATTCCGTGGTGATCTCTGCTTTGATCTATCCCATCTCCGGCCATTGGATCTGGGGCGGCGGCTGGCTGGCCGAAATGGGCTTCCACGATTTCGCCGGCTCCACCGCCGTACACATGGTAGGCGGCGTAGCCTCCCTCATCGGCGCTTGGATGATAGGTCCTCGTATCGGCAAGTACAATGAAGACGGCAGCGTCAACGCCATCCCCGGCCACAGCATCCCCCTGGGAGCTCTCGGTGTCTTCCTCCTCTGGTTCGGTTGGTTCGGCTTCAACGGCGCATCTACCGTTTGCGCTTCCGGCGATGCCGTGCTCACCAGCATGGGCGATATCTTCATCACCACTAACTTAGCAGCCTGTGCCGGTGCCACCGCCACCATGATCTACACCTGGGTACGCTACGGCAAGCCCGATGTGTCCATGACGCTGAACGGTGTTCTCGCCGGTCTGGTAGGCATCACCGCCGGCTGCGACCTGGTATCCCCAGCCTCTGCTGTCCTCATCGGTCTCATCTCCGGTGTGATGGTAGTGATAGCGGTAGAATTTTTCGATCAAAAATTGAAGATAGACGATCCTGTGGGCGCCATTTCCGTACACGGCGTGTGCGGCGCCCTCGGCACTTTGCTCACCGGCCTTTTGGCCAAAGAGAACGGCCTCTTGACCACCGGTCAGAGCGAGCTCTTCTTCACCCAATGCGTGGGCGTGCTCACGGTGGCCGTTTATGTGGCCGTTGTGATGTTCGTCATCTTCAAAATTTTGGATAAGCTCTTCGGCCTCAGAGTGAACGAAACCGAAGAAGTGCGGGGTTTGGATATGGAAGAGCACGGCCTGGCCAGCTCTTATGCCGACTTCATCTCCACCGATAACCCGGCAGTCACTTCGTCTTATGTGGCTCCTGTGCCGAGTGCGACTGCTCCCGCTCTTCATCCCGACGGCCACAAACTCACCAAAGTGGTCATCATCACTTCGCAAAATCGTTTCGAGCTTTTGAAAGAAGCCATGGACAAATTGGGCATCACCGGCATGACCGTCACCAAAGTTCTGGGCTACGGCATCCAAAAGGGCGCCACGGAACTTTACCGCGGTGCCGAAGTTGCCGCTCGTTTGCTGCCTAAAGTGAAAGTGGAACTGGTAGTCTCCGCCATTCCCGTAGAGACCATCGTCAACGTGGCCAAACAGGTGCTCTACACCGGGCGCTACGGCGACGGCAAGATCTTCATCTACAACGTAGAAGACGTAGTGAAGATCCGCACCGGCGAAAACGGCTTCGATGCGCTGCAGGACAAGCCCATCGACGGCTGATCTCTTCACGGTTGCTTCTCCCTATTTACTCCCTATAAAGCAAAGCCTCTGTGCCAGCGTTTCGCTGCCGGAGGCTTTGCCGTTTTTAGAAGAGTTTTTCTTTTTCATCATATAAGTCAGAGCGGATACTCTTCACTTTTTTGCTTTGAGCGACAAGCTAGCTGTTTTTCTTTTTTCGTTATAGGCGACTTACTCGTAGCTTTTTCCTTTTTACTTTAAGCAGTGAGCTCGTAGCTTTTTCTTTTTCACTTTAGGCTATGGACTCATAGCTTTTCCTTTTTCATTGTATGCGATGAGTTCGGAGTTTTTTCTTTATCGTTATAGGCGACGGACTCGTAGTTTTTTATTTTTCGCTATTAGCGACGGGCTCGTGGCTTTTCACTTTTATTGTAAGAAGCGGAGGCGAATGTTATAATGAAAACAGTCGCAAGAAATTTTTCCGCGAAGGAGGAAAGACCATGCATAAGATCGCCTTTATCGGTCTCGGCATCATGGGCAAGGCCATGGCCCGCAATCTCATGAGAGCCGGTTTCGAATTGCACATTTGGGCCCGCCATAAAGAAAAAGTCGAAGACATCATCGCCGAAGGAGCCTGCTTTCATCCCGATATAGCTCGGGCCGTGGCCTCTTGCGAGGCCGTCATCACCATCGTCGGCTTCCCCGCCGATGTGGAAGAAGTGTATCTCGCTCCCGGCAACATCATGGACAGCGCAGCCCCCGGCGCTTATTTGATCGATATGACCACCTCCAGCCCCGCGTTGGCCGTTAAATTGCATCAACTGGGCAGCGCCAAAGGCTATAAAGTGCTGGACGCTCCCGTCACCGGCGGCGATACCGGCGCCAAAGCCGGCACGCTTTCCATTTTGGTGGGAGGCGACAAGATCGACTGTGAAGCCTGCAGGCCTCTTTTTGCGGCGATGGGCAGCAAAATAACTTATCAAGGCGGTCCCGGGGCGGGGCAGCACGCCAAGCTGGCCAATCAGATAGTCATCGCCGGCACTCTCTCTGGCGTTTGCGAAGGCCTCGCTTATGCAAAAGCTCAAGGGTTGAACACCGAAACATGGCTGGACAGCGTCGCCGGCGGCGCCGCCGGCAGTGCGCAAATGAAAAACTTCGGCCCGAAAATTTTGGCCGGCGATCTGCGCCCCGGCTTTTTCATGAAACACTTCATCAAAGACATGGACCTTGCTCGGCAAGAGGCGCACACCGCAGGGCTGAAGCTGGACGTGCTGGAAAAAGTTTTGGCCGCTTACAGAGAACTGGCAGCTCAAGGCTTGGGCGAAGCGGGGACCCAAGCTTTGATCAAACACTACGAAAAATAAAAAATTTTTTGCCGCCCGTGCACAAGGCCGCAGTCCCTCGACTGCGGCCCTTTTATTTTTCTTTCGCTTTCGTGTGCGTTGCTTTGTATGTTTTTGCTTTTTATCGAACGATCTTCGCTTTATTGCGAACAAAATTTTTAATTTTTAGTTGACAAAGAAAAATCTGCGTAGTATTATTAGTTTACAGCGAAAAGCGAATGATTTGTTCGAAAAGCGGTGAAAGCGATGCGAAAATCAGTTATTGCCATATTATCTGCTCTGTTTTTATATAATGTTTACGCTCTCTTCCTCGCTCCCGGCCCGGTCTATCAAGATCATCAGGTCATCGTGGCCACCGGCGACAGCCTCTGGGGCATAGCCGCTCGTTACGCCGCGCCGGGTGAAGATGTGCGGGAAGTAGTCTTTCGCATCGCCAAAGCCAGCAAGCTGCGCGACAAAACTCTGCGCCCCGGTCAAGTGCTGCAGGTGCCTCTGCATGTTGCGGCCGATCTGCAGCTCGCCGCCAAATAAATCTTGCGTGTGCGGCAACTCTTCGGCAAGATTTTTTCTCTCGCCGTCGAATCCATCCGATAATGATCCGACAGAGAGGAGTAGTTAGACATGCAGGGTAAAAAATACATCGTTGCGGCTTTGATGGCCGGTTTTATTTTGGGAAACGGTCTGGCTCCAGTGCAGGCAGCCGGGCTCTTAGGCAAGATCATCACCGGCGGCGCCGTGGGGGCCATCGTCAAATATTCCGCTCCCACCATCAACTCCGCCATCAACACCGTGTTGATCCAAAATAAAATGGCCAGCACTTATGCCACCAAAGTGGTGCCCATCATCAGCATCGGCGACGGCAGCAGAGCCGGCGCCGCTCAGGTCTCCGGCCCTCAGGAGCAGATCGATAAGTGTCAGGCGGCGCTGCAGATCCAGCAGACTGTTTTAGGCGTGCGCATGACGGCTCTGCTGCCTATCGACAAACTCGCCGTCAAAGATATCGAAAGGGTGCAGGGAGTAGGCGTCTCCGCCCAGATCGACATAAATCTTTAAGCCCGGAGCTTTTTTGCTTCGACTTTTGAAAAATTTTTTAAACAGCCATCCACCTCCCCGCTGTCTGCGGCAGGCTCGATGATCTTATCGACTGCCTCAGGCGGCGGGGCTTTTTATTTTTTCGAAAGGCTCTTTTCTCTCGTTGCGGCAAAAAATAAAAACCGCGAAAAAACTCTCCGTGATTTTTTCTCTGCAGCTCTTAGGGCCGTGTTATAATGAAAACGATCACGATCTTTCGAGGAGATGTTTATGCTCTCAGCCTGCGGCATCATCGCCGAATACAATCCCTTCCACAACGGCCATCTCTGGCAGCTGCAGCAAGTAAAAAAACTCACCGGCCTGCCCGTGATGATAGCGCTGAGCGGCCACTTCACCCAGCGGGGCGAAGCCGCTTGTTTGGACAAATGGACCAGAGCAAAGGCGGCGGTAGCCGCCGGGGCCGACTTGGTGTTGGAACTGCCCCTGCCCTGTGTTTTGAGCAGCGGAGAATTTTTTGCCGCCGCAGGAGTTGAGCTTTTGGCGAGCAGCGGCTGTTTGACGGCCTTGGCCTGCGGCGTAGAAGAAACTTCTTTCGACTTTCCTTTGTTGGCCGGGACAAGTCTCACTCCCGCCTATGCCGCCGCTCTGAGAAAAGGCCTCGACGAAGGGCTGAGCTACGCCGCTGCCTGCAGTCGCGCTTTTGCCTCACATTTGCCGAAAAATGTTCCTCCTTTAAAAAAAGCCAACGATATTTTGGCCTTAGAATATACGAAGGCCCTCTTGCCTTTAGGGATCACGCCTCTTTATCTGCCCCGTCAAGAAGCTGAACACGGCTCGCTGAAAATAAGCCCCGGCGCTTCTTTCGCCTCAGGTAGGGCTCTTAGGGCTGCATGGAAAAAAAATGAGTGGCAGAAAGTGGCTGCTTGCGTGCCTGCGCCCATCTTGAAGGCCATGCAGGAGCGGGCTCTCCCCCGCGCCGATCTTTTCTGGCAGTTGGCAGCCTATCGTTTGCGGACTTTGCGCTCTTCTGAGATCGCCGCCGTTTCTTCTTGCAGCGAAGGCTTGGAACAGCGGCTGAAAGCGGCGGCCGGCTGCCCCGATCCGGCGTCTGCTTTAACGATGCTCTCTTCCAAACGTTACAGCGCTTCCCGGCTGCGCCGTCTCCTCTGTCAAGTCGTGCTGGGTCAAGAAGCGGCTATCTACAAAAGGCCGCAGCCTCGTTATCTGCGGGTGCTGGCTTTCAACGAACAGGGCCGCCTCTTGCTTAAGACCATGAAGAAGACGGCCGCTCTGCCGCTGCTCACCAAAACGAGCCCCTCCGTGCTCAAGCGGCACAGCCCGGCGGTGCAGGCGCAATTTTCGGCAGAAGCAGCCGCGACCGATCTCTACGGCCTTCTCTTCTCTCCCTCTTTGCCTACGGGTCTGGAGCATACTACCTCTCCCTGTTATCTGCCCTGAGCTTTTCTCCTTAGGCTTAACGATGGAGCGAGAAGAGCTTTCTTTCTGTGACTTAAAATTTTTCGCAAGAGAACTTGGAGAAGGTTTTTGGCGAAGACAAAAAATATCCACCAGCGTATGAACTGTGTCCCATTTAATAGATACAAAAATAAACCACCAATCGTAGAATATTACGATATTATGCGGCCTTACTTCGGATTTCATATGGGGTAAGGCCGTTTTTCAAATTGATTCGCTCGTAGTTATAGAAATGGATATACTTCGCAGCCAGTTGCTCAAGCATGATCCGATCGGCTATCTTCACGCGGTTCAGACACTCGCACTTGAATGTTCCAAAGAAATTTTCCATCGCAGCATTAGTTAGTGTATAATTTTCGTTGGCAAGCTCAATAAAATAAAGGGAAGGGTTTTTCCCCTTCCCTGATCATGCAAAATATCTTCAAGGAACGTGTACGAAACTACCGGAAACGGGGAGAAATGTTTCGTGTATCTCCTAGATGAGTCCTTGCAGATGAAAAAAACAGGTCTGCTCTCTGCCAATCTGAAAGAAAAAATGCTGAACATGGTCACCGAGCTCTCTTACAGAGAAACCGCT